>CAZJGU010000035.1:0-28239 GCA_964545455.1 uncultured bacterium
GAGCCGCGTTCCGCTCCCCTCCAGCACGCGCTTGACCCGCACCATGTCCAGCACCGGGATGCCCTCGGTGATGGCGACGACCAGCTCCAGGCCGGCCTCGGCCGCCTCCAGGATGGCGTCGGCCGCGCCGAAGGGCGGAACGTAGATCACGCTGGCGTTGGCGTCGGTCGCGGCGACGGCGTCGCGCACCGTCTCGAACATCGGCAGGTCGACCTGGTAGCGGTCGGACCGGCCGGGCACGCCGCTGGGGTCGGTCTCGCCCTCGAAGCGCAGCGTCGTGCCGCCCTTGTTCGGGTGCACGCCGGCGACGACGTCGGTGCCGTAGGCGATCGCCTTGTCGGTGTGGAAGCGGCCGGCCGTGCCCAGCCCCTGGACCAGCAGGCGCGTGTCGGTACCCACCAGGACGCTCACCGGGTGGCCTCCACGATCTTCTGCGCGCCGTCCTTCATGTCGCTGGCGCTGACGACGTCCAGACCGGACGCGTCGATGATGCGCTTGCCGAGTTCCACGTTGGTGCCCTCCAGCCGGACCACCAGCGGCACCTCGAGGCCGACCTGCTTGACCGCCTCGACCACGCCGTCGGCGATGGTGTCGCACTTCATGATGCCGCCGAAGATGTTGACGAAGATCCCCTTGACGTTGGGATCGCGCGTGATGATCGTGAACGCCGCGGTGACGTTCTCGGTGGTGGCGCCGCCGCCGACGTCGAGGAAGTTGGCCGGTTCGCCGCCCACCTGCTTGATCGTGTCCATCGTGGCCATCGCCAGGCCGGCGCCGTTCACCAGGCAGCCGATCGAGCCGTCGAGCTTGATGAAGCTCAGGCCGTACGCGCGCGCCTCGACCTCGGCCGGGTCCTCCTCGGACGGATCGCGCAGGGCGGCGACGTCCGGGTGCCGGTAGAGGGCGTTGTCGTCGAAGCCGACCTTGCCGTCCAGCGCCATCACCGCGCCGTCCTCGCTCACCACCAGCGGGTTGATCTCGATCAGGTCGGTATCCATCTCGCTCGCGAAGGCCGCCAACGCCTGCATGAAGCGCACGCCGTTCGCGAGGGCCTCGCCGCTCAGGCCCAGCGCCAGCGCCATCCGGCGCGCCTGGAAGTCGGCCAGGCCGATGGCCGGATCGATCGTCTCCCGAAGGATCCTCTCCGGCGTCTCGGCGGCCACCTCCTCGATCTCGGTGCCGCCCTCGGTGGAGGCCATCATCAGGTTGCGACCGGTCGCCCGGTCGAGCACGACCGACAGGTACAGCTCGCGCGCGATGGCGATCCCCTGCTCGACGTAGAGGCGTTGCACGACCTTGCCCTCGGGGCCGGTCTGGACGGTGACGAGGGTCGAGCCCAGCATGCGTTCGGCCAGCGCGCGGACGGCGCTCTCGGCCGCCTCGGGTCCGCCCTCGATGCCGGCCGTGACGACGGTCACGCCGGGCAGGTCGGGGTGCTCGACGAAGCGGCCCTTGCCGCGACCGCCGGCGTGGATCTGCGACTTGACGACGACCACCGGATTGCCGCTGGCCTCCATCAGGGGGCGCACGGCCGCCACCGCCTCGTCGGGCGTGGTCGCCACTCGGCCCTCGGGGACGGCGATCCCGCGATCGGCCATGAGTCGCTTGGCTTGGTACTCGTGGATCTTCAAGGTCAACCTCCGTGGTGCGCTCGAGCTGCCTACCGGTTCAGCCGTCGCAGGGTACCGCAGCGCTGCGGGGCTCGACCGGACCCGTCCGCCCGGTCGCGGCGGGCGTCGCGCCGGACCACGGCGCCGGGCGGTACGCTGGCGCCATGTACCGGACCGCCATCCTCACCGTCAGCGACCGCGGTGCCGCCGGCACCCGCGTCGACACCTCCGTCCAGGCGATCCGCGACGTGCTGGCCCAGGGTCGCTTCGTCGAGGTCGACTACGAGCTCATCCCCGACGAGCAGGCCCGCATCCGCGCGAAGCTGCGCCTGTGGTGCGACCGGCCCGGCGTCGACCTGGTGCTGACCTGTGGCGGGACCGGCCTGGCGCCGCGCGACCGCACGCCCGAAGCGACGCGCGACGTCTTGGACCGCGAGGTCCCCGGCCTGGCCGAGCACATGCGCGCCGTCGGCGCGCGGTCCACGCCGCTCGCGGTGCTGTCGCGCGGGCTGGTGGGGGTGCGCGCCTCGACCCTGATCGTCAACCTGCCCGGCAGCCCCAAGGGCGCCGCCGAGTCTCTGGAGGCGATCCTGCCGGTCCTGCCGCACGCGCTGGACGTGCTGGGCAACGATCCCGTCGGCGATCCCGACGCCTGGCACGAGTAGGCGGGACGTCCGGTGATCTGGCTGGCCTACACGCTGCTTTCGCTGTCGCTGGTGGTGGGGTTGGCGGGCGTGGTGCTGCCGGTCCTGCCGGGTGTGCCGTTGGCCGCCGTGGGGGCGCTGGCCGCCGCCTGGGTCCGCGGCTTCGACGTCGTCGGCGTCGCTCCGCTGGTGTGGGTGGCGCTGCTGGCCTTGGCGGCGCAGGCGCTGGACCTGGCGGCCGGCGCCGTCGGGGCGCGCGTCTACGGCGCGCGACGGGCCGGATTCTGGGGCGGGGTGCTGGGGTCGCTCGCCGGGTTGCTGTGGTTCCCGCCGTTCGGCTTCCTGCTGGGGGCGCTGGTCGGCGCGGTCGGTGCCGAGCTCCTCACCGGCCGACCGTTCGACGAGGCGTTGCGCGCCGGCCTCGGGGCGTTCGCGGGCACCCTCGGTGGCGTGGTCGCCAAGGCGCTGATCCTGGTCGCCATCGCCGTCGTCATGATCCCGGCGCTGGCGTGACGCGCACGTCGCCAGGGCCGACCGCCGGCGGCCCGCAGGCTGCTATCCTCGGCCGTCTGAGAGGACGTGAGTCATGGATCCGGTGATGCTTCAGATCGGTCCGATCGCACTGCGCTGGTACGGCCTGCTGATCGCCCTGGGCGTGCTGGGTGGATCGGTCTGGTCGCTGCGCGAGGCGCGCCGCCGTGGAATGGACGAGAACGCGCTGCTGGACCTTGCGCCGTGGCTGGTGCTGGCCGGCCTGGTCGGGGCGCGGGCGGTGTTCGTGATCACCTCCCCGAGCGCCTTCTTCGGTCCCGGGGGCCGTCCGCTGGACGCCTTCGCCGTCTGGCAGGGCGGCATCAGCATCCACGGCGGCATCCTCGGCATCCTGATCGCGGTCCTGCTGCTCGCGCCGCGCAAGGGCATGGCGCCGTGGAGCGTGATGGACGTGTTGACCCCGATCGGAGCGCTGGGCATCATCGGCGGCCGGATCGGCAACGTCATGAACGGCAGCGACACCGGCGGCCGCACCACCGACTGGCCGATCGGCGTCGCCTGGCCGGAGCCGGGGACGGAAACGTTCGGCGCCGTCGGGCGCTGGATCTTCGGTCCCGAGCTGTGGCAGTACGGACCGCCGGTCTGCCGCACCGTCCCGGCGGGGGAGGCCTGCGTGGTCCACCTCACCCCCCTCTACGGCATGCTGGTCGGGATCGCGTTGATCCCGATCCTGATCTGGGCGTTCCGGCGCACGCAGGCGCCCGGCTGGGTGTTCGCGCAGTTCGCGCTCTGGTACTCGCTGCTTCGCAGCGTGATCGAGGAGCCGTTCCGCGACAACCCGCTGTTCTGGCCGGTCTACGAGAACCTGCAGGCCGGCGTCGGGATCTTCACCCTCACCCAGTTGGTCTCGATCCCCATCATCCTCGTCGCCGGCTACGCGCTGCTGACGATCGACCCCGACCGCGACCAGCGCCGGCAGCGCCTGCACCAGCGGGCCGCCAAGCGCCGCTGACGTGACGCCCGAGGCGCCGGCGGCGGTGATCCTGGCGGCCGGGCAGGGGACCCGGATGCGCTCGACGCTGCCGAAGGTCGCCCACCCGGTCGCGGGACGGGCGATGGTCGCCCACGTCGTCCGAACCGCCCGCGCCGCCGGCGCCGACCCGGTCGTGGTCGTCGTCGGGCACGGTGCCGAGGCGGTGCGCGACGCGCTGGCCGGGGAGCCCGTCACCTTCGCGCTGCAGGCCGAGCAGCTCGGGACCGGCCACGCCCTGGCGTGCGCGCGCGACGCGCTCGCGGGTCACGACGGACCGATCTTCGTCCTCAACGGCGACGGCCCGCTGCTGCGCCCGACCACGCTCGCCGCGCTGGCGGACCGGCGTGCCGCCGAGGCGCCGGACGGGATGGCGCTCGCGACCGTCGTCGTCGGCGACCCGAGCGGCCTGGGGCGGATCGTGCGCGACCCGGACGGCGCGCTGGCCGCGATCGTCGAGGAGGCCGACGCCGACGCGGCCACGCGCGCCGTGCGGGAGGTCAACCCCGGCGTGTACCTGGTCGGTCCGGACGTGTGGGGCTTCCTGGGCGAGCTGCGGGCGGACAACGCGCAGGGCGAGGTGTACGTGACCGACCTGCCGCTGCGCTACCTGGCGGCCGGCCGGCCGGTCGCCACCGAGGCGGTGCGCGACCCCGACGAAGTGCTGGCCGCCAACGATCGCGTCCAGCTCGCCCGGCTCGAAGCGATCGCCCGCCGCCGCATCGCCGAACGCTGGATGCGCGCCGGTGTCACCCTGGAGCAGCCCGAGAGCGCTTGGATCGACGACGACGTCGAACTCGCGCGCGACGTGACGATCGAGCCGTTCGTGGTCCTGCGCGCCGGCACGCGGGTGGGCGAGGGCGCGCGGATCGGCGCCTTCGCTCACCTGGTGAACTGCCGTGTCGCCGCGGGCGCGCAGGTGCCGCCACGCACCGGCGCCCAGGACGCCGAGCTGAGCTGACCCTCGACGGGCCGGCCGAGGTCGCTCAGGCGGATCCTCCGTCCGCCACGAAGCCCAGCTGGCGCAGCCCTTGCAGCACGCCGCGAGCGTGCGGCTCGCCCACGAAGCGCACGCCGCGCTTGCCACGCAGGTCCTCGAGCTCCGACGCGTAGTTGCCGACGACGATGCCGGGGAAGCGCGCCGTGAGCATCTCGCGATCGTTGCCGCTGTCGCCGGCCACCGCGATGCGCTTGGGGTCGAGGCCCCACTTGGTCGCCAGGTAGCGGATCGCCGAGCCCTTGCCGGCCCGGTGCGGCAGCAGGTCGAGGAAGCGCCCGTGCGACCAGATCAGGCGGCGGCGTAGGCCAGCGTCGTCCAGGGCCCGCTCGATCTCCGGCAGGCGCCCCTCGTCGTCCAGGTAGAAGCTCACCTTGCGCGGAGTCTGCGCCTCGTCCCCCTGCGGCTCCAGCCCCAGGTCCAGCAGCGCCTCGCGGACCCGACCCGGCTTCCAGGCGTGCTCCAGGTGCCGCCGGTAGCCGCGGTCGGCCAGGCGCGAGGGTCCGTAGCGGATGTCGGTCCCGACGTCGCAGATGATCACCTGCGGCTCGGGCAGCCCGAAGTCGGCGATCGCCTGCTCGACCAGCTCCAAGCGGCGGCCGGACGCGACGCCGAAGCCCATGCCGGCCCGCTCCAGCGCCTCCGCCAGCTGCGCGAGCGCGTCGGCGTCGGGCTCGTCGCCGACCAGGGTGCCGTCGATGTCGCTGATGAGCATGTGCTCCTGCGCCTGCAGCGCCCGACCGACGGCGCTGCGCCACTCGGGCTCGGTGAGGGTGTCCACGTCGCTCTCGAGCAGCGGACGCAGCGCGTCCAGGTAGCTCTCGACGTGGGCGCGCCAGGAGTAGTGCTCGCGCACGCCGTCGATGCCGGCGCGGCTGTAGCGGTCCCACAGCTCCTCGTCGATCAGGATGCGCTTGAGCGCCGCCTGGATCTCGTCGGTGGCGCGCGTGTCGACCAGCTCGCCCGATCCGCAGGTCGCGATGATCTCCTTCGGACCACCGTGGTCGGTCGACACCACCGGAAGCCCCGACGCCGACGCCTCGATGATCGTGATCCCGAAGTTCTCGACCAGGGCGGGGTTGATGAACACCCCGCGACTGGCGGCGGCCAGGCGGTAGAGGACCGGGATGTCGGTGTCGGGATCGTGCTTCTTGGGCAGCGCCAGCTTGCCGTAGAGGTCGTAGCGGTCCATCTGCAGCAGCAGGCCGGTCAGGACCTCGCGCTCGTTGTCGCTCATCGCCTCGATGTCCTTGCGGACGCCGGCGAAGACCGCCAGGTTGGCGAGCGCCTGGAGCTCCTTGTCCTGGCCGTAGGCTTCCACCAGGCCGTCGATGTTCTTGCGCCGGTCGGGCCGGCTGATCGCCAGGATCAGCGGCTTGCCGGGATCGGTCAGGAAGCGGTCCAGCTCGCGCCGCATGCGCACGCGCGCCTCGACGACCTCCTCGCCCGGATCGAAGCCCCCGTCGGAATCGTAGAACCAGGGGTAGAAGCGCTCGACGTCGGTACCGGGCGGGATCACGACGTAGTTGGCCGAGCGGTGCGCCTCGTAGAGCTCGTAGCCGCGCTCGACCTCGCGCGAGGTGCTGGCGATGACCACGTCCGCCTTGCGCAGCAGCTCCTCCTCGACGTCGATGCGATGCGAGATCTTGTAGCGCTGCTCGATCGCGTCCTCGTCGACGCCGGCGCCGCGCAGCACGTCGACCTTGTTGCGGCCCAGCGAGTGGCCGGTGAACACCAGCGGGACCGCCAGCGCGGCGGCCAGCTCCTCGGCGACGTAGCCGGCGTCGGCGTAGTGGCCGTGCACCACGTCGGGCCGGACGCCGTACTCGCGGTTCCAGCGCAGCACCCCGGCGACGAACGCGTCGAGGTGCGGCCACAGCAGCTCCTTGCGGCGGTAGGCGCCGCCGCCCGCCTTGATACGGACGATGCGGGCGTTCTCGCCGATCGGCTCCTCCTCGCGCGCGTAGTCGTCGGAGACGCGCTCGTCGTCGATCCAGCGGGTGAACAGCACCACGTCGGCGACCGCCTCGTGGCGGGCGAGGGCGCGGGCGAGCTCGACGACGTAGGTGGTCTGTCCGCCGGTATCGGCGTCGCGGCCGAGCTCGAGGTCGTGGCCGCGGATCAGGCCGTGAACGCTGAAGAGGTGGATCGTATGTCCCGCCTCGCGGGACGAGGTGTCGGTCGGGTCGGTCCCCATGCGTACCTCCCGCTCCAAGGGTACTCGCCGGACGTCCGTGGGGCGTCCCCCACGCCACCGGATCGGTCCGGCCCGGGGTGCTATCCTCTCGCCCGGGAGGCGCCATGCCGCTGCTGAACAAACCGCCCGCGCTGCTCGCGCTCGAGGACGGAACGGTCTACTACGGCTACGCGTTCGGCCATCCGGGCCGGACGGTGGGGGAGATCGTCTTCAACACCTCGATGACGGGCTACCAGGAGATCCTGACCGACCCCAGCTACCACGGGCAGATCGTCACGATGACCTACCCGCACATCGGCAACTACGGCGTTTCGGTCTACGACATGGAGTCCAACCGTCCGTTCGCCCGCGGCTTCATCGTGCGCGAGTTCTCGCGCGTCGCCAGCAACCACCGCGCCAACCAGGACCTGCAGAGCTTCATGGAGCAGCACCGCATCGTCGGGATCGAGGGGATCGACACCCGCGCCCTGACGCGCCGCTTGCGGACCGGCGGGGTGGTCAAGGGCGTCATCCACCACGGGGCGCCCGACGCGGCGCTGGAGGCCGAGCTGGTGCGCCAGGCGCAGGAGCACGAGGACATCGACGGGCGCGACATGACGCCCGAGGTGACGACGCCGCTGCCCTACGCTCGCCCGTCGTTCCGCGAGACGCCGCGCGTCGTGGTGATCGACTTCGGCATCAAGCACTCGATCGTCTACAAGCTGGAGCAGGCCGGGGCCGAGGTGATCGTCGTGCCGGCCCAGACCACGCCGGCGCAGATCATGGCGCTCGATCCGTACGGCCTGGTCCTGTCCAACGGGCCGGGCGATCCGGACGGGCCCAAGTACGCGCACGACACCGTCTGGCAGCTCCTCGGCCTGGTCCCGACCTACGGCATCTGCATGGGCCACCAGCTGCTGGGCCTGGCGGTGGGCGGATCGACCTACAAGCTCAAGCACGGCCACCACGGCGCGAACACGCCGGTGAAGAACGTCGTCACCGGCGAGGTCGAGATCACCAGCCAGAACCACAACTACGCCGTCGACCTGGCGTCGATCCCGGGGGGTCAGTTCCGGGCGACGCACCTGAACCTCAACGACGGCACGCTCGAGGGCATGGCCCACGAGCGCTACCCGGTCTTCAGCGTCCAGTACCACCCCGAGGCCAGCCCCGGGCCGCACGACGCGAACTACCTGTTTCGCCGCTTCATCGAGGAGGTGGGCGCCTTCGAGGGCGCCGCGGCCCTGCCCCGAGCTCGCTCGCTGGCCGAGGGTTGAGCCTCAGTTGAGGGTGCGGGGCGGTGCGCCGGGGCCGGACCAGCGCCGTCGCCGCCACAGGTAGATCCCGAGGCCGAGGGGCCCGGCCCACCAGGTGAGCAGCAGCTCCAGCCGCGGCAGGCGCCCGTAGAAGCGAGCGTCGCGGAAGATCCACGTGCCGGCGAACAGGTCCAGCGCCAGCATGTGCGCCCAGGCGGTGAGGAAGCCCGGTCCGCTCCCCAGCGCGGCGGCCAGCGAGGCGGCGTCCAGCCCCAGCCCACCGCCGCCGGCGAACGCCGTGACCAGCAGCGCCAGGTAGACGCCGGCCAGGCCGATGAACGGCCAGGGCGAGGTCACCAGCCGCACCGTCGCCGTCGTGCGCGGGAAGAGCAGCATCGACAGCCACCACGGCAGCGTCGCCAGGTTCAGCAGCCCGAAGACCGTCTCCATCAGCGCCCGCCCCCCAGCTCGTCGCCGTCCAGCCAGACCGTGACCGGCCCGTCGTTCACCAGCTCGACCTGCATGTGCGTCTGGAAGGTGCCGGTCGCGACCGGCACGCCCGCGTCGCGAAGGGCCGCGACGTAGCGCGCGTAGAGCGCGTCCGCCCGCTGCGGCGGCGCGGCGCCGACGAAGCTGGGACGGTTGCCCTTGCGGGCGTCCGCGAAGAGGGTGAACTGGCTCACCACCAGCGCCTCGCCCTCCACGTCGAGCAGCGAGAGGTTCATGCGCCCCTCGGCGTCGGCGAAGATGCGCAGCTTGGCGGTCTTGGCGGCCAGGCCGTCGGCCGCGCGCTCGTCGTCGTCCTGCCCGACGCCCAGCAGCACCAGCAGGCCGGGCCCGATGCGGCCGACGACCCCCTCGTCGGTCCGCACCTCGGCGCGGCGCACGCGCTGCAGCAGCGCCCGCATCAGTTCGGGTCGCGCGGCGGGGCGGCCATCGGCAACGCCTGGGCGCCGTCGTCGCCGGCGTCGTCGGTCCGCTCGCGGATCCAACGCAGGGCGTCCGCCAGGGCGGCCCGCTCGGTCTCGTCGAGGTTGCCCTGCGTCTTGACCAGCAGCATCTCGAGCAGCGCGCGACTGCGCTCGGCGGTGCGGCGCGAACGCACCCCGTCGCGTTCGAGGTGCCGGCCCATCGGGCTGTGCTCCTCGCCCAGGACCGCTTGCGCGGAGGCCAGCAGGCTGTGCACCAGCCCCACGAAGCGGGGATCGGCCATCAGAACAGCTCCTGCTGGCGCGCGGTGTCGATCCGCACCGCGGGTGCGTCGTCCGGCGTCGCGTCGAGCACCGCCTTGAGCTCCTTCATCGCTTCCCACATGCGCCACTTGGGCCCGCCCCGTTCGCGGCTGGGGTTCCGCAGCAGGTAGGCGGGGTGGTAGAGGGGCATCAGCCGGATGCCGTTCCAGTCGTGCCAGCTGCCGTGCAGGCGCGTGATGCCGTCCTTGCTGCCCAGGAACCACTGCGTCGGCACGTTGCCCAGCGTCGCCAGGATGCTCGGGCGGATCAGCCGGATCTGCTCCAGCAGGATCGGCGCAGCGGCCTCGATCTCGTCCGGTCGCGGGTTGCGGTTGCCGGGCGGGCGGAACTTGACCAGGTTGGTGACGTAGACGTCGGCACGGTCGAGCTCGACGCTCGCCAGGATGCGATCGAGGAGCTGGCCTGCGCGGCCCACGAACGGTCGGCCGGAGAGGTCCTCTTCCGCGCCCGGGGCCTCGCCGACGATCATCAGGTCGGCGTCGTCCGGCCCCTCGCCGAAGACCAGCGCGTCGGACAGATCGCGGAGCGCCTCGGGCTTGTCGGCCGCGAGGCGCTCCAGGTCGGCCAAGGTCATGGCGCAGGTTCTACCACGGGCGCTCGCCGGTCAGGGGAGCGACGGACGCTGGCTGCGGACCTCGCGGCGCACCTTGGGCTCGAGGCCGATCATCAGGAAGAAGTTCTCGAGGGCGTTCTCCTTGCCCTTGACGTCGGGGTGCTCGTCCGCCGGGGTGCCGGTCACGAACGGCAGCGCCACGTACAGCTCCAGCGCGTGCCGTGCCACCTGTTCCGGGGTCGCCTCGGCAGCGACGTCGGAGAGGGCGGCGTACACCTCGCGGCGTGCCTCGGCGTGGCGCCGAAAGGCGTCGGGATGCTCGGCCTGACCGGCGCGCAGGAGGTCCTGCTTGGCGATGCGTCGGTAGTGCTTGAGTCCGCGCAGGATCTCGTCCCGGGTGAGGACCACCTTGACCTCGACGTCCATGCACGCTCCCTTCGTTCGGGCGTCGCTCGCGACCCGCGGTCGGCGCGGCCCGTCGTGGCCCCAGCCTAGCCCAGCGAGCCCCGGACGGGGCCCACGCGGTCAGGCCCGCAGCGGGCGATCGGGAGCGGGGAAGGGCGCGTCGTCGTCCGCGCGCAGCACGTCGGCGGCGTCGCGCCGCAAGGCGTCGAGCTCGTCGGCGTCGCTGCGGAAGCCGCAGTCGCGGCACTCGAGTTCGTCGAAGCCCTCGCGGTAGTGCCAGCTGATCGTGCGGGTCGAGCCGCACTCCGGGCAGGGCACCCCGTCGTGGCGTCCTTCGGCGTCGTAGGCCATGGGCCTCCTCTCGGCCCCGAGGCTAGCCGACGGCGGCCCGCTCGGACGTGGCCTGCTCGACCGGACGCTGGTAGCCTCGCGCATGCCCACGAGCCAGCGCCCGTCCCCCTCCGCCGACCGGCCCGCCGACGAGCTCTTCGGCGAGGTCCGACGCCGCTTCCCCGCCGTCACCGCGGGGGCGACGGTGTTCCTCGACAACGCTTCCGGCGCGCAGCTGCCGCAGGGGGTGCTGGACCGGATGGACGAGGCGCTGCGGGAGCTGCAGGTGAACAAGGGCGGCGCCTACCCGGCCTCGCGGCGCGTGACGGAGGCCAAGGAGGGGGTGCGCGCGCGCACCGCCGACTTCCTGGGTGTGGCGGGCGAGGAGGACGGCCTCGCCTTCGGCGCCAACGCGACCACGTTGCTGTTCCTGCTGGCCGAGGCGGTGGGCGACACCCTGGTCCCCGGCGACGAGGTGGTCGTCAGCGGGCTGGACCACCATGCCAACCGCGATCCGTGGCGGCGTCTGGAGCGGCATGGCGTGCGCGTCCGCGAGTGGGCGCCCAGCGGCCCGGAGGCGACGCTGGACCCGGACGCGTTGGCCGAGCTGCTGACCGACGCCACGCGGATCGTGGCGATGACGGCGGCGAGCAACCTGCTGGGGACGCACGGGCCGGTGGCCGAGGTGGGGCGGATGCTGGAGGACCACCCGGCTCGCCTGGTGGTGGACGCCGTGCACCACGCTCCGCACGCGCTGCCCGACGCGCGAGCGTGGCGGGCGGACGCCGTGGCGTTCAGTCCCTACAAGGTCTTCGCGCCCCACCTGGGCGCGCTCTGGATCGAGCCGGGCTGGCGCTCCGCGCTGCCCGACTGGGGCCTGTCGTTCCTGCCGGCCGGCCCGCTGCGCTGGGAGCCGGGGACGCAGAACCACGAGGCGATCCTCGCCTTCGGCGCGGCCCTGGACCACCTTGCCTGGATCGGCCGATCCGCCGGCGCGCCCTCCGGTGCGACCGAGCGCGAGGCCTGGCGCGCCGGCTACCGGGCGTCCGAGGCGCACGAACGCCGGTTGGCCGAGGAGCTGCTGGCGGGCCTCGACGCGCGGGGTGCGCGGCGCTACGGGCGCGCGGGCGTCGGCGGACGGACCGCGACGGTGGCCTTCACCGTCCCGCAGGCGTCGCCGAGCGCGGTGGCCGCGCACCTCGGGGAGCGCGGGGTCGCCGTGGCCGCCGGGCACGCCTACGCCGAGCGGCTGGCGGTCCGGCACCTGGGCCTGCCCGAGGGCGCGGTCCGGGCGAGCCTGGCGCACTACTCCGACCGGTCGGACCTGGCCGCCCTCTTCGCCGGGCTCGACGAGCTGCCCTGAGCCGCGTCGCGGGCCCGCTCGGCCCGCGTGAGCAGGTCGCGGGCCGCGGTGCGCGGGGCCTCGCCCTCGTGGCCGGCCAGCATGCGCGCCAGCTCGCGTTCGCGGCTCGCGCGGTCCAGCGGCGTGACGGTGGTGACCGTGCGACCGTCCTGGTCCGCCTTGCCGACCTGCAGGTGGTGCGCGCCGTGGGCGGCCACCTGGGCGAGGTGCGTCACGACCAGGACCTGGTGGCGGTGGCCCAGCTCGGCCAGCAACTCTCCGACCGCCGCGGCCGCGCGGCCGCCGACGCCGGCGTCGACCTCGTCGAAGACCAGCGTGGGCGTGGACGCGCCGGTCACCAGCCAGAGCGCCAGCATGACGCGCGACAGCTCCCCGCCGGAGGCCGCCGCGGCGAGCGGCGCCAGTGGCTCCCCCGCGTCCGCGGCGAAGTCGAAGCGGATGCGGTCGGCGCCCGACGGTCCGGGCTCGGTCGGCTCCAGGCGCACCTCGAGACGCGCGCCGGGCAGCGCCAGGCGCTCCAGCAGCGGGGCGGTGCCCTGCGCCAGCCGCTGCGCCGCCTCCTGGCGGGCGGTGCGCAGCCGCGCTCCGGCGTCGCCGAGGCCCGCGTCGAGGTCCTTCAGGCGCGCCTCGAGCTCGCGCACGCGCCGGTCGTCGGCGTCCAGCCCCGCCCGCTCGCGCATCGCCCGCTCGCGGTGCGCCAGCACCTCCGCCGAGCCGTCGCCGTACTTGGCGAACAGCCGTTGCAGGCGGGCCAGCCGGGCCTCGACCCGGTCCAGCCGACCCGGCTCCGGGGTCGCGTCGTCCAAGTGACCGGCGAGCTCGCTCCCGATCGCCCGGGCGGCCTGCAGCGCGTCGGCCAGGTCGCGTGCCAGCGGGGCGAGGCGGTCGTCGAGCCGGACGGCGTCGTCCAGCTCGCGGCGCGCGGTGGCGAGCGCGTCGGCGGCGCCGCCCTCGTCGTCGATCGCCGCCAGGGCGCGGGCGACGCCACCTGCGATGCGGTCGGCGTGCCGCAGCCTGCGGGCCTCGGCGGCGAGCGCCTCCTCCTCGCCCGGCTGCAGGGTGGCGGCGTCGATCTCCTCGATCTGCAGGTCCAGCAGGTCGGCGCGCTGCAGGCGCTCGCGCGCCAGGTCGCGCAGGTGCTCGAGCTCGGCCGCGACCTCGCGTCGCTCGCTCCAGGCGCTCGCCCAGTCGGCGGCCGCCCGGCGCCCGGCGGGGTCGAGCAGCCGGTCGAGGGCGGCCCGCTGCGCGGCGGGGGAGAGCAGCGCCTGGTGGGCGTGCTGGGCGAAGATCGAGACGCGCTCCCCGACGACGTCGGCCAGTTCGGCGACGGTCACCAGCTCGCCGTCCAGGCGGGCGTGGTTGCGGCCGCTCGCGACCAGGGCGCGCGAGGCGACGAGCGAAGTGGCGTCGTCGAACTCGGCCTCGACCAGGGCGCGCTCGGCACCACGGCGGATCAGGCCGGCCTCGGCCCGGACGCCGGTGAGCAGGCCCAGCGCGTCGACCAGCAGCGACTTGCCCGCACCGGTCTCGCCGGTGAGGACGTTCAGGCCCGGTCGCAGCTCCAAGCGGGCGGACGCGACCAGCACGAAGTCGCGGAGGACGAGGGCGCGCAGCACCGGGTCAGGATAGCGCGGGCGGTGCGGCGACGCGCCGGCGCCTCAGGGGCGGGCCGCGTCAGTCGAGGCCGTGGCGGGCCAGCTCGCGGCCGACCGCCTCGAGCACCCGCTCCCGGGCCGCGCCCAGGTCGGCTCCGGCCAGCTTGGCGCCGGCCGCGGCGACGTGCCCGCCGCCCCCCAGCTCGACGCAGACGGCCTGGGCCGAGACGGGGGCGCGCGCTCGCACGCTCACCTTGACGGCGTCCTCCTTCTGCTTGAGGAGCACCGCGATCTTGACGCCGTCGACGTAGCGGATCAGGCC
This sequence comes from uncultured bacterium, assembly GCA_964545455.1. Classification (GTDB taxonomy): domain Bacteria; phylum Deinococcota; class Deinococci; order Deinococcales; family Trueperaceae; genus SLSQ01. The sequence continues at coordinate 14,027 of CAZJGU010000035.1, forward strand.
CACGTAGTCGTCGCTGTCGTCCTCGGCCTCGCCGAAGCGGCGCTTCATCTCCTGGCTGACCGTGGCGATCGAGGCGCGACCGTCGAAGGGAAGCTCCAGCGTGTCCATCACCGCGCCCAGCATCCGGTAGAACGACGCCGGTCGCCACTGGAGTCGGTCGGTGAGGTCGGTGTAGTCGACCCCCTCGGCGATCAGGTCGCCGGCGGCGCGGAGCACCTCCCGGTCGGTGTTGGCGTAGCGGAACGTGCCGGTATCGGTCAGCATGCCGGTGAGGCAGGGGGTCGCGACGTCCGGGGTCCAGTCGACCGGCAGGGCGTCGATCAGGTCCTTGACGATCTGCGCGGTCGCGGCGGCGCTGGGCTGGACCAGGTGCAGGTCCCCGAAACGATCGTTGGTGCCGTGGTGGTCGACGTTGATCAGGTAGCTCGCCCCCTCGCCGCCGGCGGGCACGCCCTCGACGCGGGCCAGGTCGGAGACGTCCAGGATCGCCAGCAACGAGCCCTCCGGCAGACGCTCCACGGGCGCGGACAGCTCGCCCGCGCGCACCAGGAACCGTAGGTACGGAGGCGGATCCATCGGCAGCACGGTCGCCTTGTCCAGGGCGTCCAGCGCGCGCTTCAGGGCCAGGGTCGAGCCGAGCGCGTCGCCATCGGGATCGACGTGGGCGGCCAGCACGATCGGGCCGTCCCAGGAGGCCAGGCGCTCGGCGATCGCGTGGATCTTGCCGACGTAGTCGGTGTCGTCGCGGTTGTCCACGGGAGGGGTCATGGCCGCGATGATACCCGCGGGGTCCGGCGCGACGGCGGGGCCGAGGGGCCGGCAGTGACGGACGGAGAACAGTCTCCGAGCGCGCCGCGTACGATACTCCTCGCATGCACGACGGACGCGAACCCCTTCCGCCGGCCGGCCGCGCCGGCCACGGCGACGTCGGCAGAGACGCCGGCAGCGACGTCGGCCACGTCGCGACGCCGGTCCCGCTCCCCAGCGAGCAGCCGCGCCAGCGTCGCCTGCGCGGCGTCACGGTCGGCCTGCTGGCACTGCTGGCGCTGGTCGCAACGCTCGCGCCGAGGCTCGCCACCACCCCGGCCGGCCCGGAGCTGCAGCGCGTGCAGGCCGCCCCGCCCGAACCGCTCGCCCCGGAGGGTGCGCTCGCCGACGCCTACCAGCTCGCGCTACCCGCAGCGCTGCGGATCGAGGCGCGCTGCGCCGGCGCCTTCCGGGGCGGCGCCCTGGGCGTCGGGAGCGGCTTCTACATCTCGCCCAAGGGCGAGGTCATGACCGCCTACCACGTCGTCGAGGGCGACGCCGCCAGCGTCTGCCCGCGCATCGAGTACGTCGGGATCGAGGCCGACGGCGACGAGGTGAGCCTCGCGATGGTGGGCTTCGACGCCTACTTCGACCTCGCCGTGATGCGTGCCGACGTGGCGGGCGAGGTGCCCTACCTTCCCCTCGCCGCCGACGCGCCCCGTCCGGGCACCGAGGTGGTCGCCATCGGCAACAGCCGCGGCGACGTGCTCGCGCCCCGCGCGGGCCGCGTGACGCGCTTGGGCGTACGCGCGAGCCGCGCCGACTTCGCCGACGGCACGATCGAGCTCACGGCGGCGCTGGCCCCCGGCGACTCCGGTGGTCCGGTGCTGACGCAGGCGGGCGAAGCGGTCGGCGTCGTGAGCTACATCAGCTTCACCCCCGGTTCGCTGCAGTCGGACGTCTACATCCCGCCGTTCCTGCGCGGCCTGTCCCTTCCGAGCGACTTCGCCTCGTACGCCGTGCCGGTCTCGCTGGACGACGACCTGGTCGCCGGCCTGCGCGCGGGCGAGCAGCGCGACGTACCGGTGATCGGCTTCTCCTGGCGACCCGGCTTCGACTACGAGCCGGGGCAGGACGGGCGCGACTTCGGGGTCCGGCCGGGTCCGGTGGTCGTCAACGTGGCGCCGGACGGGCCCGCCGCCCAGGCCGGCCTGCGCGCCTACGCCGAACGCCCGGTCTACGACGATGCCGGCGAGCTGGTCGGGATCGACCGTCGGGCCGACGTGATCGTCGCCGTCGACGGCGAGCCCACCCCGACCTTCTACGCCCTGCTGGAGACGGTCCGCCGCAAGCAGATCGGCGAGACGGTCACCTTGACCGTCCAGCGCGGACGCACGACGGTGCGGCTGGACCTCGAGTTGGGCGCCAAACGCCAGGTCTTCGGCGCGCTTCCCTGAACCCGGGACCCACCCGCGACGCGAACTCGATCGCCCCCCGTCCGCGGACGGGGGGCGAGCGTTGGTGGGCGATGGTGGACTCGAACCACCGACCTCGTCGTTATCAGCGACGCGCTCTAACCGGCTGAGCTAATCGCCCGAACAGCGAACGGGAGAATAGCACCTGGCCTGGAGGGGGTCAACCGATGCGCGGGCGCTTGGTAGCCTCGCGCATGGCGTCCCGTCCCGACGGTTCCGAGCAGCGCTGGCGCGACCTGGCCTTCCGCATCGCCTTCGGCCTCGAGCGGGGCGTGGACGCCCTGCAGGCGCGTCGTCGCCGGGCGCGTGGCGACGCCCGGTTGGTGCCCTACCTGGGCTTCGGCGACGGGCGCACGGTCCGGCTGCGCGGCCGGGTGCTGCGCGACCGGCCGGTCGACCCGGCCGATCCCGGCGATGGACCGTTCGTGAACCTGGCCGCCGCCTGGCGCCGCTTCGCGAGCGCCGAGATCGCCGGAGCGACGGTCCTGGCGCGGGTCGGCACGGGCGCAGCCGCGGTCGAGCGCCGCATCGTCGCCGACGACGAGGGGTTCGTCGACGGGCAGGTCCAGCTCGATCCTGGCGCGCCACCGGGTCGGCTGCCGGTACGCTTCGAGGTGCTCGATCCGGCTCCGGCGACGCCGGAGCCGACCGTCGGCGAGGTGGTCGTGGCGCCGACCGACGCGCCGTTCGGGGTGATCAGCGACATCGACGACACGGTGCTCGTCAGCGACGCGACGAACGTCGCCAAGGTGCTCGCCCGGACGCTGCTGCAGAACGTGCACGAGCGCCTCGCGTTCCCCGGCGTGGGCGAGCTCTACCGCTCGCTCGCCGCGGGCGGGGTGCCGTTCTTCTACGTCAGCTCCAGCCCCTGGAACCTGCACGGTCCGCTGACCCGCTTCCTCGAGCTGCACGGGCTGCCGAGCGGGCCGTTGCTGCTGCGCGACTGGGGTCTCGACGACGCCGCGCCGCGGGGCCACGCCGGGCACAAGCTCACGGCGATCGCGTCGGTCCTGCAGGCGCTGCCCGACCTGCCCTTCCTGCTGATCGGCGACTCCGGCCAGGAGGATCCGGAGATCTACGCCCACCTGGTCGAGGAGCGACCGGAGCGCGTGCTGGGCGTGCTGATCCGCGACGTGGCCGGACCGACGCGCGACGCCGCCGTCGACCTGCTGGCCCGGGCGTCCGAGGCGCACGGCGTCCCCTTCCACCGCGTGGCCGATTCGACCGAGGCCGCCCGCGTCTGCCGCGACCACGGCTGGACCCGGCCTGCAGGTCCGGCGGCGTCCACCGACGAGGCCCCGCCTACCGACGGCGCGGCCGGCCACGGGTAGCATCGGGCCATGGTTCGTACCGTTCGTCTCGCCAAGCCGCGTGGCTTCTGCGCCGGCGTCGTCATGGCCATCGACGCGGTCGAGGACGCCGCGCGCGAGAACGCCGATCAGGGTCGCGGCGACCTGGGCGTCTACCACGCCATCGTCCACAACGACACCGTCGTATCGCGCCTGGAGAACGACCACGGCGTCCACTTCGTCGAGGACCTGGACGAGCTCGAGGGGGTGCGCGCCCGGGTCGAGGAGGCCGGCGGGCGCCTCGACCCCACGGTCGTCTTCAGCGCCCACGGCGTGTCGCCCGCGGTGCGGCAGCGTGCCGCCGACTTGGGCCTCACCACCATCGACGCCACCTGCCCGCTGGTGACCAAGGTCCACAGCGAGGCCAAGCGCTACGCCCGCGAGGGCTACCACCTGCTGCTGATCGGCGACTCCAGCCGCCACCAGGAGGTCATCGGAACCCTCGGCGAGGCACCCGAGGCGACGACCGTCGTCTCGGTCCTCGGCAACCGCAAGCACGATCCGGCGCTGGCCGATCCCCACACGGTCGAGGTCCCCGATCCGGACAAGGTGGCCGTGCTCACCCAGACCACCCTCAGCGTCGACGACACGATGCGCACGATCGAGCTGCTGCGGACCCGCTATCCGAAGCTGGTGGTGCCGCCGCGCGACGACCTCTGCTACGCCACCAAGAACCGCCAGGACGCCGTCCGCACGATGGCGCCCGAGGTGGACGCCTTCGTGGTGGTGACCAGCGACTACTCCAGCAACGGCATGCGGCTGCTGGAGCTGGCCGAGCGCCTCGTCGGGCGCGCCTACCGGGTCGAGAGCGCGATCGACCTGGACCCCGCCTGGTTCGAGGGGGCGACGGCGGTGGGCGTGACCTCGGCGGCGTCGACGCCCGACGACCTGGTTCAAGAGGTGGTGGCGTGGTTCCGCGCCCGCAACGCCGACCTCGAGGTGGTCGAGGAGGGGGAGTGGGAGGACATCGAGTTCCGCAAGCCCAAGCGGCAGCCGCCGCCGGCCGACGGCCCCTCGACGTGAGCCTGCGCGCCCCGACGCCGGTCCTGTCGGTCGCGCCGATGATGGACTGGACCGACCGGGCGTACCGGCGGATGATGCGGCGCATCACCCGGCGCACCCTGCTCTACACCGAGATGGTGACGACCGGGGCGCTGCTCCATGGCGACGTGGATCGCCACCTGGCCCGTGGGCCGGAGGAGTCGCCGGTGGCGTTGCAGCTCGGGGGGGACGATCCCGCGGCGCTGGCGCACGGGGCCCGGCTGGCCCAGGCGTACGGCTACGACGAGGTGAACCTGAACGTCGGCTGCCCCAGCGATCGGGTCCAGCGGGGCCGCTTCGGGGCCTGCCTGATGGCCCAGCCGGAGGTCGTGGCCGAGGCGGTCGCCGCGATGCGGTCCGCCACCACGTTGCCGGTCACGGTCAAGCACCGCATCGGCATCGACGACCTGGACCGCTACGAGCACATGCTCCGCTTCGTCGACGTCGTCGCTGCGGCGGGCGCCGACCGCTTCACGGTGCACGCGCGCAAGGCCTGGCTGCAGGGCCTGAGTCCGAAGCAGAACCGCACCGTGCCTCCGCTGCGGCATGACGAGGTGCAGCGGCTGGCGTCGGAACGCCCGGCCCTGGTGATCGAGACCAACGGCGGCATCCGCGACCTGGACGCCGCCGCGACGCAGCTCGCGCACGTCGACGCGGTGATGATCGGCCGCGCCGCCTACGAGGCGCCGATGCGGTTCGCGACGGCCGACCGGCGCTTCTTCGGCGACGCGGCTCCCGTCCCCAGCCTGCGCGAGGTGGTCGAGGGGATGCGTCCGGTGATCGAGGACGAGCGCTCGCGCGGAACGCGCATGGCGACGCTGGTGCGCCCGCTGATCGGCTTGGCGCGGGGCGTGCCCGGAGCGCGCGGCTGGCGTCGGGCGCTGTCGGAGGGCGCGCCGAAGCCGGGGGCGGGGCCGGAGCTGATCGACCTGGCGCTACGGGCGCTGCCGGACGAGGTGCTCGACGCGCGCGACGCGCCGGGTCCGGCGCCGCGGTGGCGGCGACGCCCCTCGCCTCAGGCCAGCGGGACGACCTCGATGGCGGCCCCGCGGCCGATCGCCCAAGCGTCGGCGGCCGAGCCGTCGCGCACGGCGATCTCGACCGTACCGAGCGAGCCGACGTAGGCGAGCGCCGCACCGACCGGGACCGTGCCGAAGCCGGGCGAGGGGCCCGCCAGCTCCCGCCCCGCGACGCGAACGAGGAAGCGGGGCGGCGCCGGCACGTCGCTCACCAGGTCCCCGAAGCGGTCGATCCAGACGATCCGGCCCGCCTGGCCGTTCTGCGTGGTTCGCAGGGGTGGCGCCGCGGTCGTCGTCAACGCGCCCAGGTCGAGCGGCCGGCCCAGCGCGCTCGGAGGTGCCCCCCGCGCCAGCATCGCCGCGGCGGGGGCGAACAGGTCGCGTCCGTCGAAGGTCGTGCCCGGTCCGCGTGGCGGCAGCGCGTCGCGGGCGATCCGCCACGCCGCGTCGGCGCGCAGCGGGCTTCGGTAGGGGGCGCGCTCGTCCCTCAGCAGCGAGGTCAGGAGGCCGTTGTCGGGCGCGACGAAGGTGGCGCGCCGGCCGGCGTCGTCGCGGCTCGGGAGCACCACGGCGGCGCGGTCGGTGCCGACCCCGGGATCCACGACGGCGCACACCACCGCGCCGTCGGGCAGCCACGGTAGGACCGCGGCGAGCTGCAGCCGGGCGCCGGTCAGGTCGTGCGGGGGTACCTCGTGCAGCAGGTCGTGGACCGCTGCCGCGGGCGCCAGGCCGGCGATCACGGCGCGCATCACGCCGACGTAGGCGTCGCGCGTTCCGAAGTCGCTGAGCAGGAAGACGGGGGCGTCGGCCATGCGGAAGGGTACGCCATCGACGCGTCCTGGACGCATGCTAGGCTCGGCGCCATGGAACGCTGGTTGCGTGGGATCCGCGGGGCGACGACGGTCGAGCGGGACGAGCCGGAGGCGATCCTCGAGGCGACCCGCGAGCTGCTCGCGACGATGCTCGAGGGCAACGGCATCGACGACGTCGAGGTGATCGCGTCGATCTTCTTCACCACCACGCCGGACCTCGTCTCGACCTTCCCGGCCGAGGCGGCGCGGGAACTGGGGATGGACATGGTTCCGCTGATCTGCAACCAGGAGATCCCGGTGCCGGGGCGGCTGGCCCGGGTGGTGCGGGTCATGATGCAGGTCAACACCGGGCGGTCCCAGCGGGAGATGCGTCACGTCTACCTGCGCGGCGCCGCGGCGCTTCGGCCCGACCTGGTCAGCGCCCAGTAGGTCGTCGCGCGTCCCCTCGGGACGCGGCCGCCACGAGCAGCGGGCCCGACCCCCCGCGGGTCGGGCGCGCTGGTGCGTGCCGGCGTCGACCCGTCAGGAACGACGGGGCGTGCGGCGGGCGAGGAGTTCGGCGTGCCGGCGGGCGGCGCTCAGGAAAGGGGTGTCGGGGTGAGGAAACATAGGCAACCTCCTATGAAACTGAGCATACGGAACCGATCGCACGATGTCAATAGGTAATGGACTATGAAAGGTCGGGTCGGTGCAGCACCCCGTCCAGGGCGTCGAGCAGCTCCCGGACCTCGGTCCGGTCCAGGCTGGGCAGGCTGCGGTTGCCCTGGCGCTCGACCCGGACCAGGCCGGCCTCGCGAAGCGTCTTGAGGTGCCCGGAGACGGTCGGCTGGCTGACGCCCAGCTGACGAGCCAGGTCGCCGACCGTGAGCTGGGTGGTGGGGTAGCGCGCCAGCAGCGACAACAGCAGCAGGCGCGTCGGGTCGGACAGCGCCTTGGCGCGCCGGGCCACGTGCCCGACCTGGGCCTCGGTGCGGGCATGCACGTCCTCCGCCTGCAGGCCGAAGCCGAGCGCCGCGGCACGTGAGGCCTCGAGGTGGAAGCCTCCCCCCGACGCCAGCGCCAGGGGGACGATGAACAGCGGCCCGCGGGCCGCCTGCGTCCTCAGCTTGGCGGCCAGCGCCTCGAACTGCGCGAAGTGGTGCGACGGAAGGGCGCGGACGACGTCGCCGTGCTCGGCCAGCCGCTGCTCGACCTCCTGCGCGGCCCGCTCGGCCAGCGGACGGCCCTGCTCGCTCCAGTAGCTCGCCACCTCCCGCCAGAGCGCCTCCAGCAGGTCGACCACCTGGTGGGCCCAGGCGTCGGGATCCGCCTGGCGGACGAAGGCCAGCAGCTCCTCCGACAGCGACGCCCGCGCCTCCGCCTCGTCGGCGTCGTGCAGCGCGCGGGCCCGCGCCGGAAGGTCGGCCAGGAAACGCTCCGGCGTGACGTCGCCCACGTAGCCCTCGTCGAGCACGAGGCCGAAGGCGGCCATCAGCGGCGCCCGCCCGTCGTCGCTCGCGAGCGCCTGGGCGGCGGCCTCGGCCAGCTTCGGCCGGCGGGCGCGGACGTCGGTCGCCCAGGCGGCGCTGTCGTCCGGCCGCCGCTGGCCACGGCCCAGGTAGTGGACCGCGTAGAGCAGGTCGAGCGTCGCGGACGGCGCGACCCGCACCGGAGCGTCGTCCCGGTGGCCGGTCGAGAAGGAGAGGATGCGCTGTTCCATCGGTGGGTACCGATCCTAGCAGGTGCGGGCCGGATCGGCCGCGGGGCGGACGTCCCGCGCGGTCAGGTCCACTCGGCGACCGGGACCAGATCGCCGCCGTCGACGGTCGCGTTGGTCACCTTGTGCGCGCGGTTGGTCGTCACCTCGAGCGTCGCCTGGTCGAAGCTCTCCGGGCCGACGAGGGCCTTGCGCACGAAGTAGCCGCCGCCCATGGCGCTCATCTCGCTCGTCTTCGACAGGCGCACGGCGATCACCTCGCCGTTGCGGAAGGTGCGCACGCGCGCGAGGAGGAAGTTCCCCTCCTCCTTGAAGCGGGGATCCTGACGACGGAAGAGACCGAACATGCGGGTACCATAGCCGACGGACCGACGCCGGGCACGACCCCGCGCGGCACGGAACGGGGGTTCGCGATGCGCATCGGAATCGTTGGAAGCGGCATGGTCGGAGCCTCGGCCGGCTTCGCGCTGGTGATGCGCGGCCTGGCGAGCCGGCTGACGATGGTCGACGTCGACCCCGACCGGGCCGAGGGCGAGGCGATGGACCTCGCCCACGCCACCCCGTTCGCGCACCCCGTCCGGGTGCGCGCGGGCGAGGTCGAGGACCTGGCGGACAGCGACCTGGTCCTGATCGCCGCCGGCGTCGGCCAGAAGCCTGGGGAGACCCGGCTGGAGCTCGCGGCCGCCAACGCGCGCATCGTCCGCGAGCTGGTGCCGCGCATCGTTGCCGCCGCGCCGGCCGCCCTGCTGCTGGTCGCGGCCAACCCGGTCGACGTGCTCACCCAGGTCGCCTACCAGGCCAGCGGGCTCCCGGCCTCGCGGGTGATCGGCTCCGGGACCACGCTCGACACCGCCCGGCTGCGTTCGCTGATCGGCCACGAAGCCGGCGTCAGCCCCAAGCACGTGCACGGCTACGTTCTGGGCGAACACGGCGACTCGGAACTGGTGGCCTGGAGCGGCCTGCGGGTCGCCGGCCAGCGGATGGAGGCCGTCATGGCCGCCGTCGGTCGACCGTGGGACTCCGCTCGTCGCGACGCCATCGAGCGCGACGTACGTCAGGCCGCCGACCGCATCATCGAACGCAAGCGCGCGACCTACTACGGCATCGGTGCCGCGCTGGCCCGCATCGTCGCGGCGATCGCCGACGACGAGCACGCCGTCCTCACCGTCTCGACCAGCGAGGGCGGGGCCGCCTACAGCCTCCCACGCGTGCTGGGGCGCGGCGGCTTGATCCGGACCCTCGACCCGCACCTCGACGACGCCGAGCGCACGGCGCTCGAGCGCAGCGTGGCGGTCATCGGTGACGTTCTCGCGCGACTCGACTAGGGCGCTGCTGGTCCGCGCCTTCGACGCGGCCGTGGCGGCTGCGGATCCGGTGCGGGTCCTGGCCGACGCCTGGCCCGCGCCGCCGCCGGGTCGGGTCGTGCTGCTGGCGCTGGGCAAGGCGGCGGTGAGCATGGCGCGGGCGGCGGTCGAGCACTACCGCCCGCTCGGCCGCGAGGTCGGCGGCGTCGTGGTCGCCCCGCACGACGTGGCGACGCCGGTCGCGGGCCTGGACGTGGTCGGCGCGGGGCACCCGGTGCCCGACGCCGGCTCGCTACGGGGCGGCGAGCGCCTGCTGGCCGTGGCCGGTTCGGCCACGGCCGACGACCTGGTGCTGCTGCTGATCTCCGGTGGCGGCAGCGCGCTGGCCAGTCGGCCCGACGGCGTCGATCTCGACCGGCTCGCGGACCTCAACCGCGCCCTGCTGGCCAGCGGGGCCGACGTCCGCGTGATCAACCAGGTCCGTCGCCGCCTCGACCGGGTCAAGGCGGGCGGGCTGGCGGTCGCGGCGTTCCCGGCGCGCCGCGTCGCGCTGATCGTCTCCGACGTGGTCGGCGATCCGCCGCTGGACATCGCCTCCGGACCGGCCAGCGGCGATCCGGCGGGCCCGGAGGGCGCGCTCGCGATCCTCGACCGGTACGGCGTCGCGGCGCCCGAGGTTCGCGCCCTGCTGGCCGCCGAGCGGGACGGCCGTCGGCCCGGTCCACCGCGACCCGACGATCCGCGCCTGGCGCAGTGCGAGGTGCGGATCGTCGCGTCCGCGGCCCGCAGCCTGGAGGCCGCGCGGCAGGTGTTCGCGCAGGCCGGCTTCCACGCCCGGGTCACCTCCGACGCCGTCGAGGGCGATGCGCGCGACGCCGCCCGGGCGCAGACGCACGAGGTGCAGCGCCTGCTCCGGGAGGGGCGCCTGGCCGATGGACGGCTCCTCGAGCGGCCCGCCGCCCTGCTGTCGGGGGGCGAGACCACCGTCCCCGTGCGGGGCGGCGGCAAGGGGGGGCCCAACAGCACCTACGCCCTGGCGCTGGCGCTGGCCCTGCCGGAGGGCGCGCCGGTCCGCGCCCTCATCGCCGACAGCGACGGCGTCGACGGGGTCGGCGGGCACGCGGGCGCCTTCGTCGAGCCGGAGCTGTTCGAGCGCCTGCCGCGGGCGCGGGCGGAGGCGTACGACCGGGACGACGACTCGCGCGCCGCGTTCGCGCAGGCCGACGCGCTGTTCGAACCCGGCCCGACCGGGACCAACGTCAACGACCTGCGCTTCGTGCTGGTCGGCCCTGGCGGCGACGGAGCCGAGCCGTGAGCCGGGTCGTGCCTGCCGACGAGATCGGCCTGGAGCGGGCCGCCGCCGAGCTGCGCGCCGGACGCGCCGTCGCCTTCCCGACCGAGACCGTCTACGGCCTCGGCGCCGACGCCCGCGAGCCGCGGGCCGTCGCGCGCATCTTCGCGCTCAAGGGGCGACCGTCCGACCACCCCCTGATCGTCCACGTGGCCCGCGCCGAGGGGCTGGCCGCGTGGATCGACCCGCTGCCCGACGGCGCCCTGCCGCTGGCGCGCGCGTTCTGGCCGGGCCCGCTCACGCTGGTGGGGCCGCGCGCGGCAGGGGTGCCGGATGCGGTGACCGGCGGGCAGGCGACGGTGGCGGTGCGCTGCCCCGGCCACCCGGTCGCCCAGGCCCTGCTGGCGCGCGTGGGGCGGGACCTGGCCGCCCCCTCGGCCAACCGCTTCGGCCGTCTCAGTCCGACGCGGGCCGAGCACGTCGCCGAGGAGTTCGCGGACGACGATCTGCTGGTGCTGGACGGTGGGCCCTGCGAGGTCGGCCTGGAGTCGACGATCGTCGACCTGACCGGCGCGACGCCGCGGCTGCTGCGGCCCGGCGGGATCGGTCGGGAGGCGCTGGCCGCGGCGCTGGGGAGGCCGCTGGAGCTGGCCGGCGACGAGGTCGGCGACGCACCGCGCGCGCCCGGTCGGCTGCGCAGCCACTACGCGCCGGGCGCGCCGCTGCGGCTGGTCGACGCCGGCGAGCTGCCGGCCGCCGTCGCGCCGGGCGAGGCGGCGCTGCTGCGCGCGGCCGAGGCGCCTGCGGGCGTCCCGGTCCAGCGGCTGCCCAGCGATCCGAGCGGCTACGGGCGCGCGCTCTACGCCGCCCTGCGGGCCCTCGATGCCACGACCCCGCGTGCCATCGTGGTCGAGGCGCCACCGCAGGACGAGGCCTGGCGCGCCGTGCGCGACCGGTTGGCGCGGGCGGCCGCCCCGCGCCCGGAAGGAGAGGACCGATGAGCGACGTCCCGAACCACGACGGTGCCCCCGCACCGCGGGTGGCGGTGCTGATGGGCAGCGTCAGCGACTGGGAGACGATGCGCGCCGCCGACGAGGTGCTGAGCGAGTTCGGCGTCGCGCACGTGTGTCGCGTCGTGTCGGCGCACCGCACCCCGGATCGGCTGCGCGAGACCGCGCGCGCTGCGGCGGACGAGGGCCTGCGGGTGCTGATCGCCGGCGCTGGCGGGGCCGCGCACCTGCCCGGCATGCTGGCCGCCTGGACGCGCCTGCCGGTGCTGGGCGTGCCGGTGCGAAGCGCCGCGCTGTCCGGCACCGACTCGCTGCTGTCGATCGTGCAGATGCCGCGCGGCGTGCCGGTCGGGACGCTCGCGATCGGCACGTCGGGCGCGGCGAACGCCGCGCTGCTGGCGCTGCGCATCCTGGCGCTCCACGATCCCGAGCTGGCCCACCGGCTCGAGCGCGACGCCGAGGCGCAGGCCGACGCCTCGGCCGGCGCGGAGCTGCCCAGCCCCTCGTGGCGTCCGTGAGGCCGGGGGCGCTGCAGCCGGGCGCCGTCGTCGGCGTGCTGGGCGCCGGCCAGCTGGGACGCATGTTCGCCGCCGCCGCGGTCCGGATGGGCTACCGGGTGCACGTCTACGCGCCCGACGCGGCCGGATCGCCCGCCGCCGCCCACGCCGAGCGGACCCACGCCGCGGCCTGGGACGACGAAGGGGCGCTGCGCGCCTTCGCGTCGGCGGTCGCCGCGGTCACGCTCGAGTTCGAGAACGTCCCGGTCGCCGCGCTCGACGTCGTCGCCCAGCAGGTGCCGGTCCGGCCGGGCCGCACGGCGCTGCACGTCGCCCAGAACCGGGGACGCGAAAAGGCGTTCCTGGCGCGGATCGGCGCTCCGACCGCCCCGTGGCGCGCCGTCGACGACGCGGCCGCGGCCGCCGACGCCGCCCGCGCCCTGGGTCGGCCCGCCCTGCTCAAGACCGCCGGCTTCGGCTACGACGGCAAGGGGCAGGCGCCGCTGGCGCGACCCGAGGAGGCCGAGGAGGCGTGGAGCGCCATCGGCGGGGGACCGGCGGTGCTCGAGGCGCGTGTGGACCTGGCCTACGAGCTCTCGGTCGTCGGCGCCCGCGACGCCGATGGGCGGGTGGTCCTCTACCCACCGATCCGCAACGAGCACGCCGGTGGCATCCTCGACGTCAGCAGCGTGCCGGCCGGGATCCCGGACGCGCTGGCCCGCGCGGCAGAGGAGCTGGCCGCGACGATCCTGACCGAGCTGGACCTGGTCGGCGTCGGCTGCGTCGAGTTCTTCGTCGACCGGGACGGGGCGCTCTACGTCAACGAGATCGCCCCGCGTCCGCACAACTCCGGCCACCTGACGATCGAGGCGTTCGCCGTCTCGCAGTTCGAGCAGCAGCTTCGCGCCCTGACCGGCCTGCCGCTGGGCCGGCCCGACGCGCGCGCTGCGGCGGCGATGGCGAACCTGCTGGGCGAGCTGTGGTCGGGCGGCACGCCCGCCTGGGCCGCGGCACTGGGCGAGACGGACCTGGCGCTGCACCTCTACGGCAAGCGCGAGGCCCGTCCGGGCCGCAAGATGGGGCACCTGACCGCGGTCGCCCGTGACGCCGCCACGGCGCGCGTGCGCGTCACGCGCGCCCGGGCCGCGCTGGGCGGGGGCGCCCGTTCTCCGCTGCGGTAGGGTTTGCCGCGATGCAGAACGTCCTGCACCTCGACCCGGAAGCGAGGGAACTGTTCCTGGAGGCGCGCGCCGCCACCGAGCGGCCGCTCCAGCCGCTCGACCCGCGCGATCGGCAGATCTTCCTGTTGCGCCTCGAACGGTGGTTCCAGAACCTCGTCGACGGCCTGCGGCCGGTCTACGGCCGCCGGCCCGACTTCCGCGAGACGGTGGTGACGCTGGCCCGCGACCTGGCCGACGCCTTCGCCGCGCGCCCCGAGGCGCTCAAGGAGCTCGACCTCGAACGCGACCTGACGCCCGACTGGTTCCAACGCGAGTCGATGCTCGGCTACGTCTTCTACGTCGACCGCTTCGCCGGCGACCTGCGCGGCATCCACGACCGGATCGACTACCTCGACGAGCTGGGCGCCACCTACCTGCACCTGATGTCCACGCTCCGGCCCCGCGAGGGCGAGAACGACGGTGGCTACGCCGTCGCCGACTACCGCGAGGTGGATCCGCGGCTGGGCGACCGTGAGGACCTGCGCGAGGTGTGCACGGTGCTGCGCGAGCGCGGCGTCAGCGTCTGCGTCGACCTGGTGCTGAACCACTGCTCCGACGAGCACGACTGGGCGCGCCGGGCGCTCGCGGGCGAGCAGCGCTACCAGGACTACTTCTACATGTACGAGGACCGGGCCGCCCCGGACGCGTACGAGCGGACGCTTCCAGAGATCTTCCCGGACATGGCGCCCGGCAACTTCACCTACCAGCCCGAGATCGACCGCTGGGTGTGGACCACGTTCCACGACTACCAG
>CAZJGU010000036.1:0-27544 GCA_964545455.1 uncultured bacterium
ATGCGCAAAAGCTTCAACGGGCTGTCGGGTCTGGTGCGAAGTGAGCTGGGCCGCGCCGAAGGAGATCAGCAGGGCGGTGACGAGCAGGGCGAGAAGCTTCTTCATCAGGGGTCCTTTCGCTGGAGCGTGACGCGCGGACGGACGTTCCGAAGCTACCGGAGTCGGGTCGGAACGTGCGTCCGTCGGGTCACTGATCGACGGGGTACTCGGGCAGCTTGCCGATGTCGGGGTCGAAGGTGAGGCCGACGACCAGGCCGACGGCGCCGACGTTGACGTGCGCCAGGGCGGCCAGGATCGGGCGGTACGGGTCGGTGAAGGCTTCGAAGAAGCCGCGGAAGGAGAACACGCTCACGCCGAGGTCGGAGGCGTTGAAGAACAGGTGGTACAGCGCGCCCGCGATGCCGACGGCGACGGTCAGCGCCATGGCGCCGGTGAACAGCCAGCGCACCACGTTGTTGGTCGTGAAGAACATCAGCAGGCTCAGGGGGAACCCGATCAGCGCGATGTAGATCGCGATGTCGGCGTGGAAGGACAGGCCGATGTGGTCGATCACCCAGTGCTCGACCGCGAAGTACGCGAAGCCGAAGGTGGTCCAGAAGAGGAAGAACAGCTGCAGGAAGACCAGGAAGCGGCGGTCGGGGTCCTGTGCCTTGAGAAGTTGCTCGATCATCGCCGTCTCCTATTCGGCCCGGTAGATGGTCGCGAGGCCGGTGATGCCCATGTAGGTGTAGGCCATCGCGGCGAGCACCGGGCGGAAGCCGTGGAACTCCTCCATGGCGTAGGTCCAGCTCCACTGGACGCCGCCGGCGTCCTGCATGTTCCACACCCAGTGCCAGTAGCCGCCGATCAGGCCCACGATGATCGACGCCCACATGGTGGCCATGAAGGCGACGCGGATCCACGGGGTGGAGCGGTCGAAGAAGAACACCCAGACGGTGAAGATCACGCCCGGGATGCTCAGCAGGAACGGGATGATCGACTGCCACGAGTCGAGCCAGTGCCCGATGATGATCAGGTCCACCGGGTACATCAGGAAGCTCATCAGGAGCAGGAACATCATGACCACACGCAGCCACTCGATGCGGCGTGCGGTGGGCGTCTGAGCGCGCCTCAATGCTGGAATCACGTCGTCTCCCTCCAACGGACGGACGGCATGTCGCGCTCCGAACGCCTCGCACGTCCCGGATTGCGACCTTGGCCACGATTGTTGACGCGATCGGTCGGTTTGTCAATGACGATCCGTCCCTTGTGCTCGGCCGGGTCCGTGGGGTAGGGGTGCCCCTCGGGGGGAGGGGCGCCCGGGCGACGGCGAGCGGTTCGGAACGGGCGGCCGAGCCGCCTCGGGTCACCAGCCCAGGCGGGCCAGGTAGTCCAGCAGCGCGGCGTTGAACGCGTCCGCGCGATCCTCGTTGGGGAGCAGCTTGGCGTCGTCGAACGCCACGAACTCGGTCGCGGGTCGGGCGTCCAGGAACGCGAGCGCGTCGGAGGCGGGCGTGGTCTCGGCCTCCTCGCCCCAGACGATCAGCGTCGGCTGCTCGACCTCGCGCCACGCCTCGCTGAGGTCCTGGTCGAGGTTGCCGGTCACGAAGGAGAAGACGATCCACTGCGCGTTGGGCGCGCGTAGCTCGCGGTCGTAGACCGCCCGGATCTCCGGGGTCAGCGACGCCTCCGAAGCGTAGGCGTCGACCAGGAAGAACTCCTGCGCCTCCTCGTCCAGAAGGGCGAAGTAGAGCAGGTCGCCCAGCGGCCCGGTCAGCAGCGCGAACTGCGAGCGCCGCGCCTCGGTCTGCGGGCGGTCCAGCCGCTCCAGACCGGTGGGCGTGATCAGCACCAGGCCGGCGACCAGGTCCGGTCGCTCGCGGGCGACCCGGACGGCGTGCGCCGCCGCCAGGCCGTTGGCGACCAGCACCGCCGGTTCCTCGACGACCTCGGCCAGGAAGGTCTCCAGCTGCGCGACCAGCAGGTCCTGGGTCGATCGCCCCACCGGCCGCGACGACGCGCCGAAGCCGATCAGGTCGGGCGCGTAGACGCGGTAGCCGGCGTTGGCGACCGGGCGGGCGTTGAGGCGGTACTGGAAGCGGCTCGATCCGCCGCCGATGCCGTGCACCATCACCACCGGCGCGCCGTGGCCCAGCACCTCGTAGCCGGTCGTGAGGCTCCGGTCCACGAGGTCGAGGTCGGACACGTCGACGTCGGCCGGCACGGTCCAGTCGTGGCTCAGCAGCCGGCTCTGCGGCAGGACGGGCTCGGGCTCGAAGGCGGTCTGCGGCACGCAGGCCGCCAGCGTCAGGAGGGCCGCAAGGGCGGCTGCGATGCGGATCATGACGGCAACCTACCCGACGGTAGGTCGGGCGACGGTGGCGCCGCGTTCACAGGTCGGACGGCTCGGCGTCGACGATGCGGGCGGCGGCGGCGAAGTCCTGCTCGCGCACGTAGACGACGTAGCCGAAGCGCCCCTCGCCGTCGGTCACCCCGGTCGAGGCGTAGACCTTGACGCCGGTCTCGCGCAGGTCGTGGTGCACCCGCGCCAGCGCGCCCAGGTGGTCGTCGCCCTGCACCAGCAGCGCGTGGTAGGGGCCCGACAGGTCGCTGCCGCGCGCCAGGCTGGAGCGTTGCAGCGCCACCGGATCGCGCGGGAAGATCGTCAGCTCGACGTGGTTGGGTCCGTACGGCACGGCGCTGAAGGCGAGCAGGTCGACCTCCTGCGTGGAGAGCTCCTCGAGCCACCCGTAGGCGGCGTCCGGATCGCCCTCGATGCGGGCGTAGAAGTACGGGGCGGAACGGATGCGCAGGTTCATGAGCGCCTCCTCGGCTCGCGCCCGGCCCCGGCCGCCGGTGTGCGGTCTCAGCCCCGGGCGCCTCGCCCCCAGCCCAGCATGGCGAACGACCGTCGCGGGTCGGCGGATCTCCTACCCGCTCGGGCGCTAGCCGCCCCGGCGCGCCGCCGTCATGGCGGCCTGGCCCAGCGCGATGCCGCCGTCCCCCAGCGGGACCGCGCGGTTCCACCAGGTCTCCAGGCCGGCGTCGCGCAGGTCCACCACCGCCAGCTCGTGCAGCAGCCGGTTCTGCCAGACGCCTCCCGAGAGCGCGACGACCTCGGCGCCCAGGCGGGGCGTCAGCTCCTCGGCCGCGATCCGCACGGCGCGGGCCAGCCCGGCGTGGAAGCGGAGCGCGACGCGCTCGGGCGCCACGCCGTCGCGCAGGTCGGCCAGGATCCGCTCGAGCAGCCGGGACGCCTCCCACCTGCCGTGGTCGAACGGCAGCGGGTAGGCGACGTCCAGAGCGCGCCGCGCCTCGTCCTCGTCCAGGGCGCCGGGGCGGGCCGCAGGGGCGCCCTCGGCCCGCCAGGCCTGGGCCTCGAGACCCATCGCCGCCTGACCCTCGAAGCTCATCGAGCCCTCGAAGCCGCACAGGGCCGCGACCGTGTCGAACAGCCGCCCGACGCTGCTGGTCAGCGGCGCGTTGATGCCGGCGCGGATCATCGCCTTGGCCACCCAGACCCGCCGTTCGTCCAGCAGGTCCAGCCAGGAACCCTCGTCCAGGTCGTGCAGGAAGCCGACCGCCGCCTGCGCCGGCGTGCGGGCCGCCGCGTCGCCGCCGGGCAGCGGGACCGGCGCCAGGTGGCCGACCCGCTCGAAGCCGTCCAGCACGCTGCCGGAAAGGATCTCGCCGCCCCAGACCGTGCGATCGAGGCCCAGCCCGGTGCCGTCGAAGGCGAAGCCCAGCATGCGCGTGCCCCAGGCGTTCCGCTCGGCCGCGACCGACGCGACGTGAGCGACGTGGTGCTGCACGGCGTTCATGCGGCCGCCGAGCGCCTCGGCGTGCCGCGTCGACGGGTAGTCCGGGTGCAGGTCGTGCGCGATCCAGGCGTCGTGCGGATCGACGTCGTACATCGCCAGCAGGTCGTCCACCGCCTCCTGGAACGCCACCAGCACGTCGAAGTCGTCCAGGTCGCCCAGGTGCTGGCTGACGAACGCGTGCCCGCCCGTCGCGAGCACCACGGTGTTCTTCAGGCCGGCTCCCAGCGCCAGCACCGGCCGCTCCCACAGTTCGTGCCGCCCGACCGGGGCGGGAGCGTAGCCGCGCGCCCGCCGCAGCAGCGTCGTCTCGCCGGCGCGGACCGCCGCGACCGAATCGTCCACCCGGCGCGCGATGCCGCGGTCGCCCACCAGGAACGCGTCGGCCAGGCCGCCCAGGCGCGCCAGGGCCTCGTCGTCGCGGTAGGCGATCGGCTCGCCGGCGCGGTTGGCGCTGGTCATCACCAGCAGCGGCGGCGCGCCGGCATCGAAGAGCAGGTGGTGCACCGGCGTGTAGGGCAGCATCACGCCCAGGTCCACCGCGCCGGGCGCCAGGCCGTCGGGGAGGGCCGGATCGGTCCGCGGCGCCAACACGATCGGGCGCTCGGTGCCGGTCAGCAGGGCGCGGTCCGCGTCGCTCAGCGCGACGGTGTCGTCGGCGATCGCCAGGTCGCGCGCCATCAGCGCGAACGGCTTGTCCTTGCGGACCTTGCGGGTGCGCAACCGTTCCACCGCGCCCGCGTCGCGCGCGTCGCAGGCCAGGTGGTAGCCGCCCAGGCCCTTGACCGCCACGATCGCGCCGTCCGCCAGGGCGGTGGCGCAGGCCCGGACGGCGGCCTCGTCCGCCGCCTGCTCGGTCCCCTCCGCGTCCAGCCAGCGCACCGTCGGTCCGCAGGCGGGACAGGCGACCGGTTGCGCGTGGAAGCGGCGGTCCAGCGGGTCGTGGTACTCCGCGGCGCAGGCGTCGCACAGCGGGAAGGCCTTCATGGTGGTGCGCGGCCGGTCGTAGGGCAGCGACTCGATGATCGACCAGCGCGGACCGCAGTTGGTGCAGTTGATGAACGGGTAGCGGTAGCGCCGGTCGTGCGGATCGAACAGCTCCCGCAGGCAGTCGGGACAGATCGGCAGGTCGGGCGAGATCAACGTGGTCGGGTGGCCCCGTTCGCCGCTGGCGCGGATCGCGAAGCGGGGCGTGTCCTCCGGCCCCTCGGGGGGCGGTGCGTCCGCCACGGTGCGCGCCAGCTCGATCACCTCGTCGACCTTGGCCGCGAAGGGCGCCTCGTCGACAAGGGCCGCAGCGAAGGCGTCGACGTCGGCCGCCGCCCCGGTCGCCTCGATCAGCACGCCCTCGCCGTCGTTGCGGACCCAGCCGGCCAGGCCGTGGCGGTTGCCGATGCGGAAGACGAAGGGCCGGAAGCCGACCCCCTGCACGACGCCGCGGACGCGCAGGACGACGGTCGTCCAGCGGGTCTCGCCGGCGGGCTCCGGTGCCGCGGCGCTAGGCACGGGCGTGGCCCCCTGGGCGCCGTGGCGCGGGCGCGGTCGCGCGTGCCTCGCGGACCTCGCGGGCGACGCGCTCGACGACCTCGTCCAGCGCGCGCGTCACCGCCTCCGAGCAGGACGCGCCCAGCTCGAAGCGCTCGCCCTCCACGCCGAAGAGCACCAGCTCGCGGGGGAGCCGGCCCAGCGCCCGGGCCAGGTCGAGGGCGACCAGCAGGTCGACCGCGTGGCTGGACGACCCCAGGCCGCCGGGCGGGCGCGCATCGGCGACGTCCCGGTAGCGACGGACGCTCCCGGGCGGGAGGCCGCTCCGTGCGGCGTCGACGATCACCACCAGGTCCGCCTCGGCCCAGGCGTCGATCAGGTCCAACGGCTCGCCCGGATGGACGCGCACGTCGGCCTCCCCCTCCAGCAGCGGGACGAGGCGACGGGCGGCCTCGAGGCCGGCCGCGTCGTCGCCGCGGTGATCGTTCCCCAGGCCGATCACCAGCGCCCGCATCGGGTCAGCGGCTCCCCTCCACCGTGAGCGTCAGGAAGTGCGCGGAGCACGAGATGCACGGATCGTAGTTGCGGATCGCCTGCTCGCAGTGCCATTGCAACTCATCATCGCTCAAGTGGAGGTGCGCCTGGGCGAACGTGCGCAGGTCGTCCTCGACCGAGGCCTGGTTCTGCGAGGTGGGGGGCACGATGGTGCAGGCCCGGATGGTCCCGTCCTCGTGCAGGTCGTAGCGGTGGTAGAGCAGGCCGCGCGGCGCTTCGCTCCAGCCGTGCCCGCTCGCGGCGCGCGGCGGGGCGTCCCGGTAGGGGCGCTCGGGGGGCTCGTAGCGATCGAGGATGGCGAGCGCCTCGTGGCAGGCTTCGACGATCTCGACGGCGCGGACGACGATGCTTTGGAACGGGTTGCGGCACTCCGGCCCGAGCCCGGCCTCGTACGCGGCCTCGCGCGCCAGCTCGCTCAGCTGCGCGTGGTTCAGCGCGTAGCGCGCCTGCGGTCCGACCAGGTAGCGGCGCTCGCCGTCCATGTGCGCGTGCAGCGCGGTGGAGTGCTCGACCTGGTGTTCCTCGAAGTGCAGCGGCCACTCGTGCGGAGCGAGGTCCAGGCCGGTCGAGGAGACCAGCCGGCCGTCCTCGATGGCGTAGCGGTCTGGACGGTGCAGCGCCACGAACGGGTGGTCCTGCTGGAGGTCGGGGAACTCGAAGCCGCCGACCCAGCGCACCGTGGCGAGGGAATCCTCCAGCGCCCGCTCGATCGCGTCGTGGTGGGCCGCCAGCTCGGCCCGGGTCGGGGCGCGGTAGAAGCCGCCCAGGCGCACGTTGATCGGGTGGACGGCGCGGCCGCCGACCGCCTCCATCAGCTCGTTGCCGACCTTCTTGAGGGTCAGGCCGCGCTCGACGATCTCGCGGTGGTCGGCCGCCATGTGCACGGCGCTCTCGTAGCCGAGGAAGTCGGGCGCGTGCAGCAGGTAGACGTGCAGCGCGTGGCTCTGGATCCACTCGCCGCAGTAGAGCAGCCGGCGCAGGTCGCGGACGCTCTCCTCGACCTCGATGCCGAGGGCGTCCTCGAGCGCGTTGCAGGCGCTGACCTGGTAGGCGACTGGGCAGATCCCGCAGATGCGGGCGGTGATGTCGGGCGGCTCGAGGTGCGAGCGGCCCTGCAGGAACCCCTCGAAGAAGCGGGGCGGTTCGAAGATGTCGAGCTCGACCGTCTCGACGCGGCCGTCGGCGATGCGGACGGTCATGGCGCCCTCGCCCTCGACGCGCGCCAGTGCGTCGACCCGCAGCGTGCGCGACTCAGGCATGGCGTTCGCTCTCCTTCCGGAAGGGGGCGGCCGCGGCGTTGTAGGTCCGCAGCGCTCGGACCACCTCGTGGTCGCCGAGCTGCAGCTCCTCGCGCAGGTGGCGCGCGAGCGGCGCCGGGTTGGCCGACTCGGCGGGTCCGTAGCAGCCGTAGCAGCCGCGGGTCCAGGCGGGGCAGATCGCGCCGCAGCCCGCTTGCGTGATCGGGCCCAGGCAGGGGGTGCCGTGCGCGACCATCACGCACGGCGTGCCGCGCGCCTTGCACTCGACGCAGACGGCGTGACGCGGCGTGACCGGCGCGCGGCCGTGCAGCAGCGAGGTGATCACCTCGACCAGCTGCGCCTTCGAGATGGGGCAGCCGCGCAGCTCGAAGTCGACGAAGACGTGCTCGGAGATCGGGTCCGAGCTGCGCAGCGTCGACAGCCACTCCGGATGCGGGTAGACCGCCTCGGCGAAGGCGTCGACGTCGGCGAAGTTGCGCAGCGCCTGGATCCCGCCGGCGGTGGCGCAGGCGCCGATCACGATCAGCTTGTCGGACTGCGCGCGGATCTCCTGGATCCGTTCGGCGTCCTCGGGCGTGGTGATCGATCCCTCGACCAGCGACAGGTCGTACGGTCCTGCGACCGTGGCGCGCGACGCTTCGAGGAAGTAGGCGATCTCGATCTGCTCGGTGATCTGGAGGAGCTCGTCCTCGCAGTCGAGCAGCGTCAGCTGGCAGCCGTCGCAGGAGGCGAACTTCCAGACGGCCAGTTTCGGCCGGTTCCGCAGCATGTTCACACCTCCGGGACGTCCAGGAGCGGCGCGATTCGGTCGTAGGAGAAGACCGGGCCGTCGTGGCAGACGAAGTAGGGGCCCATCTGGCAGTGCCCGCAGTGGCCGATGGCGCACTTCATGTTGCGCTCCATCGACAGCCACAGGCGCTCCTCCGGGATGCCGCGATCGAGCAGCGCCCGGGCGGCGTTGCGCATCATGATCTCGGGCCCGCAGGCCATCGCCACCGTCTCGTTCGGGTCGAACGGTGCGCGGGGGATGAGCGCCGTGACGAAGCCGACGTTGCCGCGCCAGTCGCCGGTCGCCCGATCGACGCTGACGTGCACGTCCAGGTCCAGCCGGGAGCGCCAGGCGCTCAGCTCGGGCTCGTACAGCAGCTCCTCGGGCGTGCGGGCGCCGAACAGCACGGTGACGCGGCGGTAGCGGTCGCGGTGCGACAGCAGGTGGTAGATGGCGGGTCGCAGCGGCGCGAGGCCGATCCCTCCGGCCACGATCACGACGTCGCCGCCCTCGGCCTCGTCCACCGGCCAGGCGGTGCCGAACGGTCCCCGCACGCCGACGGTGGCGCCCACCTCGAGCGCGCCCATCGCGCGCGTCACCGTGCCGACCTCGCGGGTGGTGTGCACCAGCACCTCGGGCCGGCCCGGATCGCCGCTCGTCGAGATCGGTACCTCGCCGACCCCGAAGACGTAGAGCATGTTGAACTGCCCGGGGCGGAACTCCTCCTCCAGCCGATCGGCGGGCGTCCTGGGCGTGAGCTCCAGGGTGAAGGTGTCGCGGGTGTCCTGGTGCACCGCGTGGACGGTGTGCAGGCGCGGGTGCATCGGGTCGGCCGGGACCTCGCCGGCGGCGATGCGCGGGTGCAGTCCGTGCGCGACGGCGGTCATGCCGGCCCTCCGTGCGGTGCGCGGGGCCGGTCGCCGGGCGCCTGTGCGGGCGCGACGGCGCGCGTCCGCAGCGCGGCGGCTTCGGCGGTGATGTCGATGCCGACCGGGCACCAGGTGATGCAGCGGCCGCAGCCGACGCAGCCGGGGGAGCCGAACTGGTCGACCCAGCCAGCCAGCTTGTGGGTGATCCACTGCCGGTAGCGCGCGCCCAGCGACGGTCGCACGCTGCCGCCGTGGATGTACGAGAAGTCGCTGGTGAAGCAGGAGTCCCAGCGTTGGATCCGCTCGGCGTGGTCGCCGCTCAGGTCGGTCACGTCCTCGACGCTGGTGCAGAAGCAGGTGGGGCAGGCCAGCGTGCAGTTGCCGCAGGCCAGGCAGCGATCGGCCAGCTCGTCCCAGCGCTCGCTGTCGCGGTTCGCCTCGAGCAGGTCCTTCAGGCCCGCGACGTGGAGGGAGCGGCCCATGTGGCGCCGGGCGTGCTCGATGCCGGCGCGGACCGCCTCGGTCTCCTCGACGGAGGTGTCGCGTCGCGGCACGGCGTCCAGGACCTCGCGACCGCGATCGCTGCCGGCGTCGACGGTGAAGAGGTGCTCGTCGCCCTCGACCAGCTCGGTCAGCACCAGGTCGTAGCCGTCCGTGGCCTCCGGCCCGGTTCCCAGCGAGTCGCAGAAGCAGGTCGCTCCCGCGCGGGTGCAGTTGACCGCCACGACGAACGAACGGCTCCGCCTGAGCAGGTAGTTGGGGTCCACGTAGCGCTCGCCCATCAGCACCCGGTCGAGGATGCCGATGGCCGAGAGGTCGCACGGCCGAACGCCGATGAAGGCGTAGCGCGGCGGTTCCGCCGGATCGTCCACGACCACGAAGTCGGCCCCGTCGGTCCGATCGGCGCTCCACAGGCGCAGCGTCGGCGGGTGCAGGAACGACTTCCAGGCGTTCGCGGCGACGGTCGTGTCGAACAGCGCCGCGCCGCCGGTGTCGTGCAGGCGGTAGCGGCCCGGTTCCTGCTCGTCCAGCATGCCGGCGGGGAGCGCCGACGGGTCGTTCAGGTCGTCGTAGACCACCGCCACGTCGCGCACCACCGGGCCCTTCAGCTCGTAGCCGCGGTCGGCGAGCTCCTGGAGAAGCCTCGCGAAGCCGTTCCGGTCGATCGTGTCCATGGACACCTCCACCTCGCCCTCGAGGCTACGAGGGAGGGACGACCGCCTCCGACCGCGCGAATCCGACGGAGCACGTCCAGGAACCACGGACACGCGGCCGTGCCCCGGGGTGCTCGGGGCGCCGGCGTTGGCTACGATGGGATCCAGGAGGTGCTCGATGCCCGCGTCGCGGCCGCGGATCGGCAACGAACAGATCGCCGAGAAGCTGGACGAGGTGGCCACCCTGCTCGAGGCGCAGGGGGCCAACCGCTTCCGCGTCAGCGCCTACCGGCGCGCGGCGGAGACGCTGCGCGGTCTGGACGAGGCGGTCACGGACCTGCTGGAGCGCGACGGGGTCGAGGGCCTGGAGCACCTACCGACGATCGGCGAGACCCTCGCGCGCGCGATCGCGACCACGGTCCGGAGCGGAACGCTGCCCCAGCTCGAGCGCCTGCGGGGCGAGGTCGATCCCGAGGCGCTGCTCCGGACGATCCCCGGCATCGGCCCGGAGCTGGCCCAGCGGATCCACCACGACCTGCACGTCGACTCGCTGGAGGACCTCGAGGCGGCCGCCCACGACGGTCGGCTGGCGTCGGTCGAGGGCTTCGGCCCCAAGCGCCTCGAGGGCGTGCGCGCGGCGCTGGCGCAGCGCTTGCGGCGCGTCCGCCGCCCCCGCCGCCCGCATGCGCCCCCGCCGGTCGAGGAGCTCCTCGACGTCGACGCCGAGTACCGCGCGGCGGCCGAGCGGGGCGAGCTTCCCACCATCGCGCCGCGCCGCATGAACCCGCAGCACGACGCCTGGCTGCCGATCCTGCACACCAGCCGCGGCGAGCACGACTACACCGTGCTGTTCTCCAACACGCCGCTGGCGCACCAGCTGGGCCGCACCCGCGACTGGGTGGTGATCTACCCCGAGAACGGCGCGGGCGAGCGGCCCTACACCGTGGTGACCGAGCGCTCCGGCCCCCTGGCCGGGCGGCGGGTGGTGCGCGGCCGCGAGGCCGAGTGCCGGGCCCTGCTCGAGGGCGAGGCGGCGTGAGCGGGGGCGACGACGGCGCGAGGCCGCCGTTCGCCGGCGCGGTCCTGGCCGGTGGACGCTCGACCCGCTTCGGGCGCGACAAGTGCGGCTTCCGCTACCGTTGCCGACCGCTGATCGACCACGCCCTGGACGCCCTGGTCGAGGCCGAGGAACGCTGGATCGTCGGTGGTCCGCGGCGGGTGCGCGCGGGCGTGACCTGGGTCGCGGACGATCCGCCGGGCCGTGGCGCCCTGGCCGGCGTGCGGGCCGCGTTGGCGGTGACCCGCGTCGACTGGATCGCGCTGGTGGCGTGCGACATGCCGTTCGTGCCGCAGGCGCTGTGGCCGATGCTGCTGCGGGCGGCCGATGGCGCGCGCCTCGTGATGCCCGAGGGACCGGACGGACTGCAGCCGTTGGCGGCGATGTACCATCGCGACCTGGCGCCCGAGATCGAGCGTGGCTTCGCTTCAGGCCGTCGCTCGCCCCGCGCCTACCTGGACGACCACGGGACGGTCGTGGCCTGGAGCGAGCTGTCCCGCGTCCTGCCCCCCGACGCCTTCCTGAACGCCAACCGGCCGGAGGACCTGCCATGACCGACGCCCCCGACCTGGACACCCTGATCCCCGCGCTGGCCGCCCGTCGCAGCCTGCGCGCCTTCGCCCCCGACCCGCTGGACGACGCCGTGCTCGGGCGACTGTTCGAGGCCGCGCGCTGGGCCCCGTCGGGCGGCAACGGTCAGCCCTGGCGCTTCGTGCTGGCGCGCGCCGGCACGCCCGCCTTCGACGCCCTGGCGGCCACGCTGCGCTCCGGCAACGCCTGGGCCCGCGAAGCGCCGGTGCTGGTGCTGGCCGCGGTCAAGACGGTCCACGACGCGCCCGGCAAGCCGGAGCGTCCCAACCGCCGGGCGCTCTTGGACCTGGGCCTGGCCCTGCAGAACCTGCTGCTGCAGGCGACGGAGGAGGGCCTGATCGGCCACCCGATGGCCGGCTTCGACGCTGCCGACGCGGCGGCCGTGGTGGGCCTTCCGGAGAAGCACGAGCCGGCCGTCCTCGTCGCCCTCGGCAAGCCGGGCGATCCGGCCGTGCTGGCGCCGGAGGTGCGGGCCAAGGACGAGCGGCCGCGCACCCGCCTACCGCTCGCGGAGATCGTCTTCGAGGGTGCGGTCGGGACGCCGGTCGCCTTCGCCCCTGAGGCCGGCGACGACGGGGGCGGGCCGTGATCGGCTTCGCCGAGGCGATCGCGGCCCTGCGCGAGGTCGCGCCGGCCCCGCGCCACGAGGCGGTCGCGCTGGCCGACGCGGTCGGCCGCTCGACCGTCACCGAGCTCGCCGCCCGGACGGCCCTCCCGACCGCCGTGGCGGCGGCGATGGACGGCTTCGCCTGCCGGATCGAGGACGCGGCCTCCGCCACGCCGGAGACGCCGGTGCGGCTGACCGCGATCGGCGCCTCGCGCACCGGCCAGCCGTTCGCCGGCGCGCTGGGTCCGATGCAGGCGGTGGCGGTCGCGACCGGCGCGGTGATCCCGGAGGGCGCCGACGCGATCGCGGTGGTCGAGGACTGCCGCGTCGACGGCGACGAGGTCACCCTGTTCGCGCCCCCGCGGACCAAGCACCTGCGCGCCGTCGGCGAGGACCTGCAGGCGGGCGCGACCGTTCTGCCGGCCGGCACGCTGCTGACGCCGCTGGCGGTCGGGCTGGCGGCGGCGGCGGGCCACGTGCGGCTGGACGTGGTGGCGCGCCCTTCGGCCCTGGTCCTGGCCACCGGTCCGGAGTTGCGACCGCCCGACGCGCCGCTGGGGCCGGGCGACGTGCCCGACTCCAACGCGCCGCTGGTCGCTGCGCTGCTGCAGGCGCACGGGGTGCGCACGCGGACCGCCCCCAGCGTCGTCGACGACGAGGCCGCGCTGGAGGCGGCGCTGGAGGCGGCCTGCGCCGGGT
This sequence comes from uncultured bacterium, assembly GCA_964545455.1. Taxonomy (GTDB): domain Bacteria; phylum Deinococcota; class Deinococci; order Deinococcales; family Trueperaceae; genus SLSQ01. The sequence continues at coordinate 12,843 of CAZJGU010000036.1, forward strand.
CCGACCGTCCCGACCTGATCGTCACCACCGGCGGCGCGTCGGTGGGCCGGCACGACGTGGTGCGCCGGGTGCTGGGTGCGGCTGGCGAGGTGCGCTTCGACGGGATCCGCGTCCGCCCCGGCCGGCCGGCGATGCTGGGCGCTTGGACCGGCGTTCCGTGGCTGGCGCTGCCGGGCACGCCGCACGCCGTGGCGGTGCTCGGCACGGTGCTGCTGCGGGCGTGGAGCGAGGCGGCCGCCGGTCGCGCCGCCGACGGCGAGGGCCTGGGGCGCGAGGCGGCCCGGCTGGAGACGCCGCTTCGGGGCGTGCCGGGTCGGACGGTGCTGCAGCTGGGTCGGCGCTGGACCGACGCCGAGGGGCGCCGGCGCACGGCGCCGCTGGAACGCTCCGACGCGTCGCGGATGCGCGACCTGGCGCGGGCCGATGCACTGATCGTGGTGCCGGAGGGGGTTTCGCCCGAGGCAGGCGCGGTGGTCGATACGTTGGCGTTCGGGGACGCCTGAGGCGAGACCGGAACTCGGACGAGGACGCGCCGCCGCGCGCGCACGTGCCATCGATGCGCCTCCGGTGCCGTGCCGACGCTCACGGAGGATCGATCGTCGCGACGGGACCCTCGGGCCCATGAACCTGACGAGACGACGATGGAACCGGACGCTCGCCTGGCTGGCCGCCCTCGCCCTCCTCGCAGCGGGATGCGGCGGCGCACCGACGCCGGACGACGGAGCCGACGAGACGGGCGACCTGCCCGCCGGCGTGTACGGAACCGCGGCATGGGGCGAGGCGGCATGGCAGTGAGACTTCAGGCATGGACCGAGGAGGCAGGGATGGCGCTACGGACGGTCGCGATCGTGCTGGCGACGGTGGTCGCCCTCGGGGTCGCGCATGCTCAGATCGAGTTGACCACCTTCCAAGCCGGCGACCCGATCGTCGCGGACGAGGTGAACGGGAACTTCGAGGAACTCGCCACCGCCATCGACGCGGCGGCGCACGGCACGGCCGACGTCACGGCCATGGACCTGGTCAAGCTCGACGGCGTCGCTGGCGAGGAACCGATCCGCAGCGACGACCATTCGCTGGGTCTCCCCGCCGCGGCGACGAGCGGATGCTTCGGAGCCCACGTTCGCTTGCCGGACGGCGCCACGGTCACCAGCGTCTCCGTGACGATGGACCTGTCGCTCGGCACCCCGGCCGACAACGACGCCTTCGCCCGCTTCTGGCACCGGACCTGGACGGAGCGAGGGGACGAGACCTTCGCGCTGCTACAGTCCTTCGGCAGCACGACGGGCTACGTCACCCAGAGCGAGTCGGGACCGTTCGCGGACGCGGCCGTTCACGACGTCGACGCCGCAGGACGGGAGTACGGCGTGGAGGTATGCCTGGAGGAGGACGCGCAGTTCTTCCACGCGCAGATCGCGTACCGACTTCCGTGACGTCGCATTCGCCGCTGGACCGCGCGTCGTAGGGGACCCGTCCTGCTAGCGCTCCTCCTCGGCCTTGACCACCATCACCGGGCAGGGCGCGAACTCCAGCACCCGCTCGGCGACGGAGCCCAGCAGCACCTTGGCGCGCGGCCGGCGGCCGACGTGGCCCATCACGATCAGGTCGCAGTCGGTCTCGCGGGCGTGGGCGACGATCTCCTCGAACGGGTCGCCGCGGCGGACCTCGGTCGCGACCGAGAGGCCCATCCGCTCGGCCTCCTCGCGCATGACCTGAAGGATGCGGTGGCCCTGCTCGATCAGCTCCTCGCGGATCTCCTCGAGCTCGCGCTTGTCGTAGCGCCGCAGCTCCTCGCACAGCAGGGTGTCGACGACGTAGATCAGCTCGATCTGGGCGTCGCAGTTGCGGGCCATCCGGAACCCCATCCGCGCGGCGGCGACCGAGGCGTCGGACCCGTCGGCGGGTACCAGGACGTGGCGGAACATTCGTTCGTGCATTCAGCCCTCCGCTCGCTCGGCCTCGATGCGGGCCTTGACGCGCTTGGTACGGACGAACTCCTCGCGCTCGGCTTCCTCCAGGGTCGCCTCGATCGCGCGGATGGCGCTCTCGTGCTCGGGGATGACGACCTCCTCGAGCGAGCTGACGCGGCGTTGGGTGCGCGCCAGCTCGGCCGCGACGCGCCAGACCGAGCCGTACACCTCGGCCCACACCTCGAGGTCCTCGAGGACCTTCATCCAGCGGGTGCGGGTCGCGTCGATCGCGGCGGGGGTGCCGCCGGCACTGGTGGTGAGGCGTTCGGGGCGGACCTCCATCTCGATCTTCGGGAGCGACACGCCCATGAGCGAGCGCATGCTCACCTGGCAGGCCGCCTGCGCCGACGGCGCCAGCAGCGCCGATCGGACCGCGTCGCTGCCCGCCTCGAGGCGGGCCTCGCGCAGGGCGGCGTGGGCGGCGTCGAAGGCGTCGCGCACGTGCCCCTCGTGCTGGCCGACGGCGCGCATCAGGTCCCAGACCTCGCGCAGCAGCACCTCGCGCTTGCGTTCGAGCAGCGCGTGGCCGTCGCGCGCCTCCTGCAGCGAGCGGCGCAGCTCCAGCAGCGACGCTCGGGTGCGGGGGAGGTTGGTCGCGCTGGCCACGTCAGGCCCTCGTCGTCGTCTCGGCCGGCGCCCGCTGGTGGCTGCCGCGCCGGTCCAGCTTGCCCTGGTAGTGGGCCTCGACGTGCGCTTCGGAGATGCGGGTCAGCTCGCTAGCGGGCAGCTCCGAGAGCGCCGTCCAGGCCAGGTCGAGGGTGTCGGCGAAGCTGCGCGACTCCGCCTCGCCCTGGGCCAGAACGGTCGTCTCGAAGGCGTCGCCGAAGGCCAGGTAGGTGCGGTCGGTGGCGGACAGCGCGCTCTCGCCGATGATCGTCGCCAGACTTCGCACCTCGCGCACGCGGGCGTAGGCCGCGAACAGCTGGGCGGCGACGTCGGCGTGGTCAGCGCGGGTGGCCCCCTCGCCGATGCCGTCCTTCATCAGCCGCGACAGCGACGATGGCACGTCGACCGGCGGGTAGACGCCGGCCCGGTGCAGCGCGCGCGAGAGCACGATCTGGCCCTCGGTGATGTAGCCGGTCAGGTCGGGGATGGGGTGGGTGATGTCGTCGCCGGGCATCGACAGGACCGGGATCTGCGTGAGCGAGCCGGGCCGGCCGCGTACCCGGCCGCAGCGCTCGTACAGGCCCGCGAGATCGGTGTAGAGGTAGCCAGGGTAGCCCTTGCGTCCCGGCACCTCGTTCTTGCGGGCCGACAGCTCGCGAAGCGCCTCGGCGTAGTTGGTCATGTCCGTCATCAGCGCCAGCACGTGGGCGCCGTGCTCGAACGCCAGGTGCTCGGCCAGGGTCAGGGCGGCGCGCGGCGTGACGATGCGCTCCATCGGCGGGTCGTCCGCCAGGTTCAGGAACAGCGCCGTCCGGCCCAGCAGGCCGGACGAGGCGAAGCGCTCGCGGAAGTAGGCGGCGATGTCGTGCGAGATGCCCAGCGCCACGAACACGACGGCGAACTCCTCGCCCTCGCCGGTCAGGCGCGCCTGCAGGGCGATCTGCGAGGCCAGCTCGTCGTGCGGCAGGCCGGCGCCGCTGAAGATCGGCAGCTTCTGACCGCGCACCAGCGTGTTGAGCCCGTCGACCGAGCTGATGCCGGTCTGGATCACGTCGCGCGGGTAGTCGCGCGCGGCGGGGTTGAGCGGCGCGCCGTGCACGTCCAGGGTCGCTTCGGCGATCGGGGCGGGCAGGCCGTCGCGCGGTCGGCCCAGGCCGTCGAACACGCGGCCGAGCATCTCGCGCGAGACGCCCAGCTTGAGGGTCTCGCCCCGGAACCGGACCGAGACGTCCTCGGCCCGCAGGCCGGTGGTGTCCCCCCACAGCTCGACGACGACCGCGTCGGAGCCGGCCGAGAGCACCTCGCCCAGGCGCGTGCCGCTGGGGGAGGAGACCTCGACCAGCTCGCCGTAGGCGGCGCCCCCGAACCCTTCGAGCACCAGCAGCGGACCGTCGATGCGGTCGGCACGGGCGACGTCGATCATGCCGGCACCCCTTCCCGTTCCTCCTGCGCTTCGCGCTTCAGCGTCGCGACGGTGCGCAGGGCGTCCTGCGCGGCGTCGTCGATGCGCTCGCTGGCGTCGTCCGGCACCGTCTCCTTGAGGCGGCCGAGGGTGCCGGTGTCCAGCGCCTCGCGCAGCCGCAGGAGCGGCACGCCGGCCTGGATCGCGTCCAGCCCGGCGTCGTGCAGCGTGACGAACAGGTGCAGCAGGCGCACCTGCTTCTCGGGCGCGCAGAAGGCGTCGATCTCGTGCAGGCCGTTCTGGCGCAGCACGCCCTCCTTGAGCAGGCCGGCGACCAGGATGACCCAGCGCTGCCGGTCGGGCAGGGCGTCGACGCCGACGAGGCGCACCATCTGTTCCAGCCGCGCGTCCTCCTCGAGCACGTCGCCGGCGCGCCTACGCAGGTCCAGCCAGTCGACGCCGGTCGTCTCCTGCCACCAGGGCGCGACGTTGTCGACGTAGAAGCTGTAGCTGCCGCGCCAGCTGACGGCCGGGTAGTGGCGCGCGCTGGCGAGGTCGCGGTCGAGCGCCCAGAAGGCGCGCGTGAAGCGCTGGGTGTGCTGGGTGACCGGCTCGGTGAAGTCGCCGCCGGGCGGGCTGACCGCGCCGATGACGGTGACCGAGCCCTCGTCGCCGGCCAGGGTGGTGACGCGGCCGGCGCGCTCGTAGAACGCCGCGAGGCGCGAGGGCAGGTAGGCGGGGTAGCCCTCCTCGGCCGGCATCTCCTCGAGGCGGCCGGCGATCTCGCGCAGCGCCTCGGCCCAGCGGCTGGTGGAGTCGGCCATCAGGGCCACGTGGTAGCCCTGGTCGCGGTAGTACTCGGCCAGGGTGATGCCGGTGTAGACGCTGGCCTCGCGGGCGGCGACCGGCATGTTGCTGGTGTTGGCGACCAGGATGGTGCGCTCCATCAGCGGCCGGCCGCTGCGCGGATCCTCGAGCTCGGGGAACTCCTGCAGCACCTGGGCCATCTCGTTGCCGCGCTCGCCGCAGCCGACGTAGACGATCACCTGGGCGTCCGACCACTTGGCCAGGCTGTGCTGCAGCACCGTCTTGCCGGCCCCGAACGGGCCGGGCAGCGCCGCGCTGCCGCCGCGCACGACCGGGAAGAAGGTGTCCAGCACGCGCTGCCCGGTGATCATCGGGCGGTTGGGGTCCAGCCGCTCGCGGAAGGGGCGCGGTCGGCGCACCGGCCAGCGGGTCGCCAGCCGCACCTCGTGCTCCTCGCCGGCGGCGTCGCGGATGCGCGCCACCACGTCCTCGTGGTGCAGCTCCGAGGCGGGGGCGAGGTAGGTGATCGTGCCGGTGCGTGCGGGCGGGACCAGCACGCGGTGCTCGATCGACGGGGTCTCGGGCACGTGCCCCAGGACCTCGCCGCCGCGGACCTCGTCCCCCTCGGCCGCGACCGGGGTGAACGCCCAGGCGCGGTCGGGCAGGCGGGCGTCGGCGCCGCGTCGCAGGTAGAGGCCCTGCGCGTCGCGCACTACCTCGAGGGGTCGTTGGATGCCGTCGAAGGTCTCGCCGATCAGGCCCGGCGCCAGCGTCACCGACAGCGGCTGGCCGCTGCCGTGCACCGGCTCGCCGGGGCGCAGGCCGCCGGTCTCCTCGTAGATCTGGACCATGGCGTGCTCGCCGTCCAGCGAGATGACCTCGGCCGCCAGGCCGTCGTGCCCGACGGTGACCGCCTCGAGCACGCCGACCGGCGCGTCCAGGCGGACCCGCGCGATCGGACCGGAGATCCGTTCCAGTCGTCCGACCCGGTTCACGGCGTCGCCGTCCCGTCCGAAGCCGCGTCCTTCGGCGGCTGCAGCAGCCGGTCGACGCGGGCGCGCAGCTCGACCCGGGCACGCTCCAGCCGTCCCTCCAGCGTCGCGTCGACGCTGGCGCGACCGATCCGCACGACCAGGCCGTGACGACGCTCCAGGGTCGCGTCGTCGAGCACGAAGGCGTGCCGGTCGCCCGCCGGCCAGGCCGCCACCTCGTCCGCGCTCAGTCGGGCGCGGCTGGCGGGGTCGAGGCGCACGGTCGCTTCGCCCTCGGGCAGCGACGCGACCGCGTCGAGCGCCAGGCGCCGCACCGTCTCGGGCGGCAGGCCGTCGCCTCCGTAGGCGCCCAGCAGGGCGCGACCGGCGGCGTCGAAGACTTCGTCCAGCCGGGCTTCGCGCGCGGCCAGGCGGCGCTCGCGCCGCTCCAGGTCGGCGACGGCCAGGCACTGCCGGCAGCTCTCGGCCGCGTCGCGCCGGCCCTGCTCCAGCAGCTCGGCGCGCAGGGCCTCGGCCCGCGTACGGGCGTCGTCCAGGATCCGTTCGGCCTGCTCCTCGCTGGACGCGCGACGCGCCAGCGCGCGTTGCTCGGCGCGGCGTCGGACGCTCGCGAGCAGGTCGTCGAGGTTGCCATGCATGTCGCTCACGGTGGAGCCTCCGTCACGCCTTCTGCAGGCGCATGCCCAGCAGTTCCTCCACCCGCTCGAGCAGGGGAACGTGCGCGGCGTGCGCGTCAGGGTCGGGGATCTCGATGATCAGGGGACCGCTCTCGTCGGCCGCGCTGGCCTCCAGCCGTGCGTGCAGCGCCTGGCTCCACGCCTCGCTGAGCAGCACCAGCTCGACACCGGGCGCCGCGAGGGCGGCGTCGAGGGCGGCGGCCGCCTCGCGCGGGCTGCCCACGATCGTCCCCTCGACCCCGACCAGGCCGAGGCCCAGCACGGTGTCGGCGGGTCCGACGGCGACGATCCGGCCCCGCGCCATCAGCCGCCCAGGATGATGAACGAGATGATCAGGCCGTAGATCGCGATGCCCTCGGCCAGGCCGACGAAGATCAGCGTCCGGCCGACCAGTTCGGGCTTCTCGGCGATCGCGCCGATCGCGGCGGCGCCGGCGATGCCGACGGCGATGCCGGCGCCGATCGCGGCCAGCCCGGTCGCCAGCGCGGCGGCCATGGGACCGCTGGTGAGCGCGCCGCCCTCCTGCGCGAGCGCGACGCCGAACGTCGCCAGCCACGAGGTCGTCGCCAGACGGCGCAGGGCGGCGCGGAGGGAGCGGCGGGGGCGGGGTGCGGCGTCAGACATCGGAACCTCCTGCGAAGGCGAGCGGGCGGAAGCGGATGCCCCGCCCTTCGAAGAACCGTCCGAAGAACTCGTAGTACGACAGACGGAGCGACTGGATGCTGACGATCAGCCCTTCGAAGCCGACGATCAGCAGCGTGCCGAAGAGGAAGACGAGCCAGCCGGTGGCGCCGCTGGAGTACGACAGCACCATCTGCGAGAGGCCTTCGTGGGCGACGGCGAAGGCGCCCATGCGGACGAAGGAGAGGCTGTTGGAGAGGTAGCCGATCACCGTCTCGAACAGCTCGAAGAAGCCGCCGACCAGGTTGCCGGTCCAGCTCGCGCGGTGGCCCTGAAGGGCCTCCTCGATCGGCTCGCGGAACATCGTGGCGGCCGCCAGGGGCAGCGCGATCAGCAGCCAGACGCCGCTCCCGATCCAGCCCTGGAACAGCGCCAGGCCACCGCCGATCAGCGTCCAGTAGAACGCCAGGCCCAGCACGCCGCTCTTATCCAGCCAGAAGCGCATGCGGTCACCGGCCCGCCAGGCCGAGATCAGGTTCAGCACCATCCCCAGGTTGAGGATCACGATGCCGGCGATCACGGCGGCGATGAGCAGCTCGAAGATGGCGTGCAGCGGCTGCAACCAGAGGGCGTGGAACACTTCGGCACCGAAGGCGACGCCGAAGAGGGCCCCGAAGACCATCGACGACGCGCCGGCGGCCAGCAGGATCGCACCGGCCGAGACGCCGCGCCACAGCATCAGGGCGGCGATGACGACGAGGATGGCACCGTGGCCCAGGTCCCCGAACATCAGGCCGAACATGAAGGTGAAGGCGGCCGCCGCGACCAGGGTCGGGTTCAGCTCGTCGTAGCCGGTCACCCCGTAGGTGTTCACCAGCACCTCGAACGGCTTGAGCCAGCGCGGGTTGCGCACCAGGCTGGGCACGCGGCCTGCGCCGTGGCTCGGCGGAAGCGCCTCGATCACCAGCGGGGCTTCGGCCACGTCGCGCAGGTGCTCCTCGACCTGCTCCAGGCGCGCGGCGGGCACGTAGCCGCCGACGACGTAGACACCGTCCCGGAAGGGGAAGCGGCGGATGGCGTCGCAGATCTGCACGTTGGCGCGGATCTGCGCGCGGGTGCGGCGCAGCTCGTCCCCCACCTCGTCCAGCAGCTCGCGTCCTTGGGCGCGGACCGCCTCGAGGCGCTCGGTCGCCTCCGCCAGCAGGCCGTCGAGGGTCGCCAGCGCCTCGTCCGGAGCGCCGGTCGCCTGCGCCGGTAGGGCCACCGGCTCGAAGAAGGCGCTCCGCAGGGCGCGGTCGAGGACGTGGCCGTCCTCGCGCACGGTGGCGGCCGCGATCAGGGTTCGGTCCACCTCGCGCTGCAGCGGCACCAGCACGAAGGCGACCTGGAACAGTGCCGCGGCGACGCGCTCGACGTTCTCGCTGGGGAGCGAACCGATCGCCAGGTGGTGGTGGCGCAGCGAGCGCAACTCGTCCACCGGCGCGTCGAGGGGGGCCAACAGCTGGAGCTGGTGCTTCGCGGCGGTCAGGTCGCGGACCTCGCGCTCGGCGGCGGCCAGCTCGTCCTGCCAGCCGCCGACCCGGGTCTCGAGCCGCAGCACGTCGCTCTCCAGCGCCGGCCGGTCGCGCTTGGGCCGGGCGTCGGAGGTGGCGTCCGCGTCGGCCGCGTCCTCGGGCGGTCCGACCTCGAGGGTGGTCGCGACCTTCTCGACGCGGCCCAGCAGGGCGCGGTAGGTCTCGTTCAGCTCGGTCCAGGCCGGCGCCGGCGTCCAGTGCTCGCTCTCCTCGACGTTCAGGTGCAGGGCCTCGTCGCGCATCAGCGCGGCGGTCACCGGCTCCACGTCGCGGTCGCTCACGAACAGGCTGACGTCGACCAGGCGTTCGGGCGTCCACACGGTCAGCTCACCTCCCTGGGGATGCGCTCGGCGAGGTCCTCGGGCGGGAGGCCCTGGAGCTTGGCTTCGAGCACGGTGACGAGATCGTCGACTTCCGCTTCGAGTTCGATCAGGTAGGCGAGGGGCAGCCCCAGGCCGAACGGTCCACGTCCGAAGCGCGCCGCCGCGTCCTCGCGCCGGGCCAGGTCGGCACGGCGCTCGAAGGCGCGGATGGCCGCCTCGCCCGTCACCTCGGGCGGCAGCTCCAGGCCGACCGCGGGCGCCTCGGCGGCCAGGTCGCCGCCCGCCGCGATGCGCTGGACCGCGGCCAGGCCGCCGCCGAACGCCTTGTGGAGCGTGAAGGCGACCACCTGTTCCGGTCGGATGCCGGCCAGCATGCGGTAGCGGGCGGCGGCCAGCAGGTTGGTCCGGGCCAGCCAGCGGCCCAGCAGTCGCTCGGCGTCCGCCGCGTCGTGGCCCCCCAGCACCTCGATGCGCGCCATCAGGCCGCGTCCGAAGGCGAGGTCGAGGGCGACCTCGAGGTAGAACGGTCGGTTCTCGCTCTGGTAGCGCTCCAGCGCGGTGCCGAGCGCGCGGCCGTAGAGGGTGTCGCCGACGGCGGCGACCAGCTCCGGCACGCTGCGGGCCTTGGTCCAGGCGGCGACCCGCTGGTCGTCCTCCTCGTCGAGGGTGGTGCCGTCCAGCGCTTCGCTGGCCGGACGGCCGTAGTGGAGCGCGCGGATCCACAGCTTGAGGTCGTGCACGCGGAAGCGGCCGGCGTACCAGCGCAGCAGCTCGGCCCCGCGGCGCGGTACGTCGTCGGCCAGCTCGATCGTCTCGCGGTAGACGCGCTGGCGCAGGGTCCGCTCGGTCCGGGCGGGGTCGTACGCGACCGCCAGGTAGGGGGTGGTCGCCAGCACGTCGAGGGTGCGGTCCCAGCTCGAGGCTTCGATCAGGCGCCGCCAGGTGCCGTCGTCCAGCGCACGGGAGCGGCGGGCACGAACCTTGGCCTGGACCGAGGCGTAGCCGACCGCCGCGAACATCTCAGGCGTCCGCGGGCGGCGTGTCGGGCTCGGCGGTGACCCAGGCGGTCACGGCGGCCACGGCTCGGTCGTGGGCGGCGTGGGCGGCCTCCTCGGCGCGCGCGAGCTCCTGCTCGAGCGCCTCGGCCTCCTCGGCCACGCGACGCTGGCCGTCGGCCAGCGCCTCCTCCCGCATCCGTTCGGCCTCGGCGCCGGCCTCGTCGCGGGCGCGCTCGATCAGCGCCTCCGCCTCGCGTCGCGCCTCGGTCACGCGGTCCTTGACCTCGTCCTCCGCTTGGTGCGTGCGCTCCTCGACCCGACGCTCGTTCTCGAGCAGGCGGAGCAGCGCCGTCTGGGCTGCCGATCCCGGTTTGTGCATGCCGCGACGCTACGGAGGTCGGTACCGAACAGCAAGTGAAATCTGTCCCGAATCCCGAGTGATACCTCGGAAATGCGGGGACGTTTGACCCCACGGACGGTGTCGCGGGGGGGTGCGGGCGAGGGGTCGGGGGTGGCGCGGCGACCCCTCGCCGAGCCCGTGGGCGCGACACCGGTACGAATGAACCTACGCGAGGGGGGACCTTCGTGCTGTACTCGGAGGCGAGGGACCGGCGCCCGGTGCGGCGTCGTCTCCGACGCTGCCGCGAGACGCCGGTCGAAGGCTCGACCAGGACCAGGGGGTCCGTCATGGCAGCATCGCTCGTTCGTTGGTTCTCCGATCTCGGCGTGAACGACGTCCCCGTCGTAGGGGGCAAGAACGCTTCGCTCGGGGAGATGATCTCGACCCTGTCGGAGCAGGGGATCCGTGTTCCCGACGGCTTCGCGACGACCGCCGACGCCTACTGGCACTTCGTCGACGCGGCCGGCATCCGGGACACGCTGAGCGAACGCATCGGCGCCCTGCGCGCCGGCGACGCGCCGCTCGAACGGGTCGGTGCCGACATCCGGCGGGCGTTCCTGCACGCCGACATGCCGGACGACCTGCGCCAGACGATCGTCGAGAGCTACCACGCGCTCGGCGAGCGTGAGGAGAACGCCACGCTGGACGTCGCCGTGCGCAGCAGCGCGACGGCCGAGGACCTCCCCACCGCCAGCTTCGCCGGCCAGCAGGAGACCTTCCTGAACGTCCACGGCGAGCGCGCGCTGCTCGACGCCTGCCGTCGCTGCTACGCCTCCCTGTTCACCGACCGCGCCATCTCCTACCGCGAGAGCCAGGGCTTCGACCACCTCGAGGTCGCCCTGTCGATCGGGGTGCAGACCATGGTCCGCAGCGACCTGGCCTCCTCCGGCGTGATGTTCACGTTGGACACCGACTCGGGCTTCCGCGACATGGTGCTCATCAACGCGGCCTGGGGCCTGGGCGAGACGGTCGTGCAGGGGATCGTGGACCCCGACGAGTACGCCATCTTCAAGCCGCTGTTGGACGACGAGACCAAGGTCCCCATCGTCGGCAAGGACCTGGGCGCCAAAGAGAAGAAGATGGTCTACACCAGCGGCGGCACCGCGCCCACCAAGACCCAGGACACCAGTCGCCAGGAACGCGAGGCGTGGGTCCTGAACGACGACGAGATCGTGACGCTGGCACGCTGGGCGGTCACGATCGAGGAGCACTACGGTCGGCCGATGGACATCGAGTGGGCCAAGGACGGCCGCAGCGGCGAGCTGTTCATCGTCCAGGCCCGGCCGGAGACCGTCCAGTCGCAGCGCGAGGCCGCCGCCATGAAGCGCTACGTGCTCGAGGAACCCGGTGGCGAGCCGCTGGTCACCGGCCTGGCCATCGGCGAGGCGATCGTCGCCGGTCCGGTCCAGGTGATCGAGCGGGCGGGCGACATCGGCCGCTTCCGCGACGGATCGATCCTCGTCACCGGCATGACCGACCCGGACTGGGTCCCGATCATGAAGCGCGCCGCCGCGATCGTGACCGACCACGGCGGGCGCACCTGCCACGCCGCCATCGTCAGCCGCGAGCTGGGCATCCCCGCCATCGCCGGCAGCGGCGACGCGACCAAGGTGCTGAAGGACGGCCAGATGGTGACCGTCTCCTGCGCCGAGGGCGAGCACGGCTACGTCTACGAGGGCGAGGTCGCCTTCGAGGCCAGCGAGATCGACCTGTCCGACCTGCCCTCCCCGCGCACCCGGATCATGATGAACATCGCCGACCCGACCGCCGCGATGCGCTGGTGGCGGCTGCCCTGCCGCGGCATCGGGCTGGCCCGCATGGAGTTCATCGTCAACAACGCCATCAAGGTGCACCCGATGGCGCTCGTGCGCTACGACGAGCTCGAGGACCAGGACGCCAAGGACCGCATCGACCGCCTGACGCACGGCTACGAGCGCAAGACCGACTTCTTCGTCGACACGCTCGCGCGCGGCATCGGCAAGATCGCGGCCTCGCAGTGGCCCGAGCCGGTCATCGTCCGCATGAGCGACTTCAAGACCAACGAGTACGCCGACCTGATCGGCGGTCGCGCCTTCGAGCCGCACGAGGCGAACCCGATGCTGGGCTTCCGCGGCGCGTCGCGCTACTACAGCGACCGCTACCGCGAAGGCTTCGCGCTCGAGTGCCGTGCGCTGCTCGAGGTGCGCGAGCGCATGGGGCTCACCAACGTCGTGATCATGATCCCGTTCTGCCGCACGCTGGAGGAGGCCGACCGCGTCCTCGAGGTGCTGGCCGAGAATGGCCTCGAGCGCGGCGAGAACGGGCTCGAGGTCTACGTCATGGCCGAGATCCCCTCGAACGTGCTGCTGGCGCGCGAGTTCGCCCGGCGCTTCGACGGCTTCTCGATCGGCTCGAACGACCTGACCCAGCTGGTGCTGGGCGTCGACCGCGACTCCGAGCTCCTGGCCGGCCTGTTCGACGAGCGCAACGAAGCGGTCGAGCGCGCCATCGCCTCGCTGATCGAGGACGCGCACGCCGAGGGGGTCAAGGTCGGCATCTGCGGCCAGGCGCCCTCCGACCACCCCGACTTCGCCGAGTTCCTGGTGAGCTGCGGGATCGACTCGATCTCGCTCAACCCCGACAGCGTCATCGACGTGGTGCGCCGCATCGGTACCCTCGAGGCGCAGGCCGCCGCGGCCGACTGATCGGTCCCGTGCGGGCGTGGGCGCGGGTCGCATCGACCCGCGCCCACGCCGTTGCGGCCGGCGCCGACACCGGAGCGCTAGGCTGACGGCATGAGCCATCTTCCTTCCGACTCCCGCTACGACGCCATGCCCTACCGTCGCGTCGGCCGCAGCGGCCTGAAGCTGCCCGCGCTGTCGCTGGGGCTGTGGCAGACCTTCGGCGACGACGTGCCGTTCGAGACCGTGCGCGAGCGGGTGCTGACCGCCTTCGACCTGGGCGTCACCCACCTGGACCTGGCCAACAACTACGGCCCCCCGCCCGGGGCGGCCGAGACGAACTTCGGCCGGCTGATGCGCAGCGACCTTGCCCCCTACCGCGACGAGCTGATCATCAGCAGCAAAGCCGGCTACGGCATGTGGCCCGGGCCGTACGGCGACTGGGGCTCGCGCAAGTACCTGCTGGCCAGCCTGGACCAGAGCCTGGACCGGATGGGCCTGGAGTACGTCGACATCTTCTACTCCCACCGCTTCGACCCCGACACGCCCCTCGAGGAGACGATGGGCGCGCTGGCCGACGCGGTGCGGCAGGGCAAGGCGCTCTACGCCGGCATCTCGTCCTACTCCGCCGCCGCGACGCGCGAGGCGGCCGCGCTGCTGCGTGGGATGGGCGTGCCGCTGCTGATCCACCAGCCGTCGTACTCGATGCTGAACCGCTGGATCGAGCCCGAGCTGCTGGACGCCCTGGACGAGGTGGGCGCCGGCGCGATCGTGTTCTCGCCGTTGGCGCAGGGCCTGCTCACCTCGAAGTACCTGGGCGGCGTGCCGGAGGGCGCGCGGGCGACCTACGCCGAGAGCTGGAGGGACGAGTTCCTGACCGACGCCACCCTCGAGAAGGTCCGCGCCCTGAACGCCATCGCGGCCGATCGCGGCCAGACGCTGGCGCAGATGGCGATCGCCTGGGTGCTGCGCGACACGCGCGTGTCCTCGGCCCTGATCGGCGCGAGCAGCGTGCGACAGCTGCGTGAGAACGTCGCGGCGCTCGAGCGCTTGGACTTCGCCGAGGACGAGCTGCGCGAGATCGATCGCTTCGCGACCGACAGCCGCATCGACATCTGGTCCGCGTCCCACCAGGCCGGCTGAGGCCGGTCGCGAGGAGAGCCGTGCCCGACGCCCCCACCCCCGTCAGCGATTTCCTGCGCCGGCACTTCCGGCACTTCAACGCCGCCGCCCTGATCGACGCGGCCGACGCCTACCGCGCCCACCTGGACGCCGGCGGCGCGATGATGGTCACGCTGGCCGGCGCGATGAGCACCGCCGAGCTGGGCCGCTCGCTTGCCGAGATGATCCGCGCCGGCGCGGTCGACGCCATCTCCTGCACCGGCGCGAACCTCGAAGAGGACCTGTTCAACCTCATCGCGCACGATTTCTACGAGCGCGTGCCGCACTACCGCGACCTGACCGCCGAGGACGAGCAGGCGCTGCTGGACCGGCACATGAACCGCGTCACCGACACCTGCATCCCCGAGGAGGAGGCGATGCGGCGGCTGGAGCGCGCCCTGGCCGACGCCTGGCGCGAGGCCGAGGCGGCCGGCGAGCGCCTCTTCCCGCACGAGTTCCTCTACCGCCTGATCCGGCGCGGGACGCTCGCGGAGCACTACCAGATCGACCCCGC
>CAZJGU010000037.1:0-27372 GCA_964545455.1 uncultured bacterium
CGTTCAGCGCGCTCCAGCCCAGGTTCCCCTGCCGCTCGAGGTGCCGGACGTGCGGGGGGTAGACGCCGTCCAGGACCAGGGCGCGGAAGCGTGCGGGGTGGTCGCGCAGCGCCGTCAGCGCCAGGCGCGTGCCGTACGAGCTGCCCACCAGCGAGACGCGCGGCAGCCCCAGCGCGTCCATCACGTCGACCACGTCTGCCGCCGCGTCGTCGCTCCCGAACGCCTGCAGCGGAACGCCCTGGCGCGCCAGCCGGGCGCGGCACGCCCCGTCGGGGTCGGACACCCGCGGCAGGTACGCCTCCCAGCAGTCCAGCGAGGGGGTGCTGAAGCCGGTGCCGCGCTGATCGATCACGATCACGTCGGCGTGCTCGCGCAGGCGCGAGGTCGTCCACCAGAACGGCACCGTCGCCACCGCCGATCCGCCCGGGCCGCCCTCGAGGTAGAGGATCGGCTCGGCCGGGGTCGGCGAGGTGCTCGCGACGATCGCCAGCTGCAGCTCGGCCGTGCCCGCCGCCGGGTCGGCGCGGTCCAGCGGGACCGTCACCCTGCCGCAGCGCACCGCGTCCCGGTCCTCGGGGAGCAGCACGAGGGGGCAGGGCCCCTCCACGAAGGAGGGCGCCTGGGCCGTCGCGACGGCGAGCAGGGACAGAAGCGGGACGACGACGAGGAGCGCCGGGCGCCACCTCGCGGGGCGGGACGGGAGCACGACCGGCATCGTACGCCCCACCGGGCGGCGGGGCACGGTGGGCTAGGCTGAACGGACCGTGCGCACCTTCTACCTGCTCGACGGCCACGCCCAGATGTTCCGGGCCTACTACGCGCCCTTCCGTGAGCTCACGACGCCGGACGGGCGCAACGTCAAGGCGGCCTACGTCTTCACGCAGCTGCTGCTCACGCTGCTCCAGAAGCAGCCGGAGTTCTTCGCCGTCGCCTTCGACGTCAGCGACGAGACCACCTTCCGCAAGGACGCCTTCGACGCCTACAAGGCCAACCGCGAGGCGTCGCCCGAGGACCTCGGCACGCAGTTCGCGATGGTGCGCGAGATCCTCGGCGCCATGGGCGTGCAGGTGTTCGAACAGGAGGGCTTCGAAGCGGACGACGTGATCGCCACGATCGCCAGGAAGCTTCCGGACGACGTCGAACTGCGCATCGTCAGCAAGGACAAGGACCTGCACCAGATCCTCACCGAGCGGGTGGGCCTGTACGACCCGAAGGACGGCGCGGCGCTGTTCGGCCCCGACCTCCTCGAGGCCAAGGGCTACACCCCCGAGCAGGCGGTCGAGGTCCAGACCCTGGTCGGCGACCCGACCGACAACATCCCCGGCGTGAACGGCATCGGCGTCAAGACCGCCGCCAAGCTGATCGCCCAGTACGGCAGCGCCGACGCGGTCCTGGCCCACGCCGACGAGCAGACGCCCAAGCGCCGCGAGAACCTGCTGGCGGCGGCGGACACGCTGCCGGTCACGCGTCAGCTGGTCACGCTGCGCGACGACGTCCCGATGGAGCTGGACCTGGCCGCCTGCCGCACGCCGCACCCGACGCGCGAGGACGTGAAGCCGATCTTCGACGAGCTGGGCTTCCGCACCTTCCTCGAGAGCCTGCCGGGCGGGGCCGAGGCCCAGCCGCTCTTCGCCGGCGACGCCGACCCGCCCGCCGCCGACGCCGACCCGCCGGCCAGCCACCGCGACGACGCCGACTACCGCCTGGTGACCGACCGTGCCGGACTGGACGCCCTGCTCGCCGAGCTGGCGGACGCCGACGCCGTCGCGATCGACACCGAGACCACCAGCCTGCGCGCCGCCGACGCCGAGCTGATCGGCGTCTCACTGGCCGTGCGCGCGAACCAGGCCTGGTACCTGCCGGTCCGGGCCGAGGACGCCGAGGTGCTGGACGCCGCCACCGTCCTGGCGGCCCTCGCCCCGGTCCTCGAGGACCCGGCCGTCCGCAAGGTCGGGCAGAACCTCAAGTACGACCTGCAGATCCTCTGGAACGCCGGGGCCCGGGTCGAAGGGCCGATCTTCGACACCATGATCGCTGCCGCGCTGCTGCGCCCCGAACGGCGCGGCAACGGCCTGGACGCGCTGGCGAAGGACCTGCTGGGGCTCGAGCTGATCCCCACCTCGCAGCTGATCGGCAAGGGCAAGAAGCAGAAGAGCATGCTGGAGGTGCCGCTGGCCGAGCTGACCGAGTACGCGGCCGAGGACGCCGACGCCACCTGGCGGCTGTACGAGCTGCTGCGCGAGGAGCTCGCCGCCGCGCCGGACGACCTGCGGCGCCTGATCGAGGAGCTCGAGTTCCCGCTCGTCGCGGTGCTGGCGCGGATGGAGGCGCGCGGCGTCGCGGTGGACCTCGACCTGCTGGCGGAGACGGCCGAGAAGCTCAGCGGCCGCATCGACGCCCTGCGGGCGGACGTCCAGGAGGCCGCCGGGCGCGCCTTCAACGTCGACAGCCCCGCCCAGCTGGGCGAGGTGCTCTTCGACGACCTCGGCATGCGCGTCGTCAAGCGCACCAAGACCGGCCGCAGCACCGACGCCAGCGTGCTGGAGACGCTGGCCGCCGAGACCGAGCACCCGCTGCCCGGCCTGGTGCTCGAGTACCGCGAGCTGACCAAGCTGCTGGGCACCTACCTGGCGCCGCTGCCGTCGTTCGTCGCCGAGCGCGACGGTCGCCTGCACGCCAGCTTCCACCAGGTCGGCGCCGCCACCGGCCGGCTGTCCAGCTCGGATCCGAACATCCAGAACATCCCCGTCCGCAGCGAGACCGGCCGCCTGATCCGGCGCGCCTTCGTCGCCGGCGGACCGGACCGGGTGCTGCTCACGGCCGACTACTCCCAGGTCGAGCTGCGCATGCTGGCCCACCTCTCGGGGGACGCCGAGATGACGCGCGCCTTCGAGGCCGGCCTGGACATCCACGCCTTCGTCGCCAGCCAGGTCTACGGCGTCGACCTCGCGGACGTCACCTCCGAGCAGCGCCGCGTCGCCAAGACGGTGAACTTCGGCATCGTCTACGGCCAGACCGCCTTCGGTCTGGCCAGGACGCTGCGCATCCCGCAGGGCGACGCCGCCGCCTTCATCGAGGCGTACAAGCAGCGCTACGTCGGCATCGACCGCTTCCTGGCCCAGTGCATCGCCCAGGCCGAGGAGCACGGTTGGGTCGCGACCCTGCTGGG
This sequence comes from uncultured bacterium, assembly GCA_964545455.1. Taxonomy (GTDB): domain Bacteria; phylum Deinococcota; class Deinococci; order Deinococcales; family Trueperaceae; genus SLSQ01. The sequence goes on from CAZJGU010000037.1 coordinate 3,170, forward strand.
GCGCCGGCGGCCGGTGACCGAGGTGCGAAGCCGCAACCGCAACCTGCGCTCCCTGGGCGAGCGCCTGGCGATCAACACCGTCGTCCAGGGCAGCGCCGCCGACCTGATCAAGCTGGCGATGCGCGACCTCGACGCGCGCCTGCGCGAGGAGGGCGCGCCCGACGCGCGAATGATCATCCAGGTCCACGACGAGCTGGTCTTCGACGTCGCAGAGAGGGACGCCGACGCGGCCCTACAGCTGGTCCGCGCCGAGATGACCGGCGCGATGACCCTCGACGTGCCGCTGGCCGTCGACGCGGCGGTCGGCCCCAACTGGGCCGAGACGAAGGGCTGATCCGGCGTGTGCGGACGCTACGGGCTGTTCCACGACGCCGACGTGCTGGCCGACCTGTTCGGCGCGGACGTGGCGCGCCTGGATCCGCCGCTGACGCCGGGCTACAACCTCGCGCCGACGCAGGGCGCCCCGATCCTGGTGCCCCGCGACGGCGAGGGGCGCGTCCTGATCCGCGCACGCTGGGGCCTGATCCCGCACTGGGCCAAGGACCCCGCGTCGTTCCGTGCCACGCTGATCAACGCCCGCGCGGAGAGCGCGCACGAGAAGCCGTCCTTCCGGGTCGCGTTCGCGCGCGACCGCTGCGTCGTCCCCGCCAGCGGCTTCTACGAGTGGCGCGCGACCGAGGGCGGCGGTCCCAAGCAGCCGTTCTGGATCCGGCGTCGCGACGGGGCGCCGCTCGCCCTGGCCGGCCTGCACGCCCGCAACGAGCGGGCGGAGACGCCGGACAGCTTCACCATCCTCACCACACGCCCGAACGCCCTGATGGAGCGGATCCACGACCGCCAGCCGGTGATCCTGCCGGCGGCCGCGATGCACGCCTGGTTCGACCCGGAACGGCGCGACGCGGCCGCCCTGTCCGACCTACTGGAGCCGTACGGGGCGGACGAGCTGGAGGCGGTCCCGATCGGCCGCGGCGTCAACCGGCCGACGAACGACGGGGCGGAGCTGCTGGAGCCCGTGGGGGACCCGCTGCGCGTGTGAGCGTCGTCGGCCGTACCCGCCGCCGCGCCTGCGAGGGGAGAATGACGCCGTGGCGCTGACCCGCGACGACCTCCCCGTCCTGCCGACCGGTCCCGGCTGCTACCTGTTCCAGGGGCCGGAGGGTCCGGTCTACATCGGCAAGGCCAAGAACCTGCGCTCGCGCGTGGCCAGCTACTTCGTGCAGCAGGGCTGGGGCAAGGCGCGCTGGATCACCGCGACGGCGGAGCGGCTGGACTTCATCGTGACCGGCAGCGAGACCGAGGCGCTGGTGCTCGAGGCGGACCTGATCAAGCGCCACAAGCCACGCTTCAACGTCCAGCTCAAGGACGACAAGTCCTACCCGTACATCAAGCTGACCGCCGAGCGCTACCCGCGCCTGGTCTTCACCCGGACCCGCAAGGACGACGGGGGCGAGTACTTCGGTCCCTACCCCGGGGCGGGCGCCATCAAGAGCGTGCTGGACGTCGTCAACAAGGCGTTCCAGCTGCGCGTCAACAGCGGCACCCCGATGAAGCCGCGGGCCAAGCCGTGCCTGCGCTTCCACATGGGGCAGTGCCTGGCCCCGTGCGTGGGCGAGGTGAGCGAGGCCGACTACGGACGCCGGGTCGATCAGGCCCGTGCCTTCCTGGAGGGCCGGGTCGAGGAGGTCGTCGTCGCCCTGGAGGCCGAGATGCGCGAGGCCGCTGCGAGCCTGGACTTCGAGCGCGCCGCCAAGGTCCGCGACCGGATGCAGGCGATCCAGCGCGTCACCGGCTACGACAGCGACGTCGCCCGCTCGCCCGCGCTGGACCTCGACTTCCTGGGCGTCGCCGTGGCCGGCAGCTACGCCGCGGTGCAGCTGTTCCAGATGCGACGCGGCCGCGTGGTCGGGCGCGAGGCCCGCTTCCTGACCAACGCCGAGGAGGCGTCCGAGGCCGAGATCCTCGAGCGCGTCCTGGCCGAGCACTACCGGGTGGCGACCTTCGTGCCGCCGCTGGTGCTGGTGCCCAGCAGCGATCTGGACCGGGCCACCTGGGAGGCGTTCCTGAGCGAGCGGGCCGGTCGGCACGTCGAGGTGCGACGTCCCCAGCGGGGCGACAAGGTGGACCTGGTCGAGATGGCCGCCCGCAACGCCCGTACCGCCGCGGACGCCGAGCTGGCGCGGCTGGAGCGCCGCGGCGAGGCGCCGGGGGTCAAGGAGCTGACCGCCCTGCTGGACCTGCCCGAGCCGGCCTGGCGGGTCGAGGGCTACGACATCAGCAACCTGATGGGGCGGCACACGGTCGCGTCGATCGTGGCGTTCGAGGGGGGCCGGCCGAAGAAGAGCGACTACCGCACCATGCGCATACGCGACCTGGACAAGCCGGACGACTTCTACTCGATGCACCAGGCGCTGGTCCGGCGCTTCACCGGCCGCTTGGCCGAGGGCCTGCCCGAGCCCGACCTGCTGCTCATCGACGGCGGCAAGGGGCAGGTGTCGTCGGCCCGCGCGGCGCTGGCCGAGGCGGACGTGCGCATCCCGATCGTCGGTCTGGCCAAGCGCGAGGAGACCCTGGTCACCGAGGACGGCCGCGAGCTGCGGTTGCCGCTCACGCACCCGGCGCTGCGGCTGCTGGTCCACGTGCGCGACGAGGCGCACCGCGTCGCCGTCGGGTCCAACCGGCGCGGCCGCGGCAAGGCGGCCACCCGCAGCCTGCTGGACGACGTGCCCGGCATCGGGCCCAAGCGTCGCGACGCGTTGCTGGCGCACTTCTCCAGCGTGGACCAGCTGCTCGCCGCCGGCGAACGCGAGCTGGCCGCCGTGCCCGGCGTCGGCCCGGCTGCCGCGGCTGCCGTACGACGACACTTCGCGGCGGAGGCGTCGGCGTCCGAGGCGCCCGACGCCGCCCGCGGCGGGCCGCCCGGCGACGACGCCGTGGCATCCTGACGAGCGTGGACCGCAGGCCGGCACCGCTCGCCACCGACCGCGCCGAGGCGCTGGCCGGCCGCGCGCGCGTGCGCCTGGGCGAGCTGGGCTCCGAGATCGTCGCGCGCCGCACGCTGCCGGTCCGACCCGGTCGTCTCGAGCCGACCCCCGAGGACCTGCCGGTCGCCCTGGCCGACGCCCTCGCGTCGCTGGGGATCGAACGCTGGTTCGCGCACCAGGCCTTGGCCTGGCGCGGCGCACGCGAGGGGCGCGACCTGCTCCTGACCACCGGCACCTCCAGCGGCAAGAGCCTGGCCTACCAAGCGCCGATCGTCGCGTCGCAGCTCGAGGACGCCGGCGCGACGGCGCTGGCGTTGTTCCCGACCAAGGCGCTGGCCTACGACCAGGCCGAGGGCTTCGCGCGCTTGACGCACGCGGCCGGCCTGCCGGCGGGCACGGTGGCGTCCTACGACGGCGACACGCCCACCTCGCAGCGGCCCGGCATCCGTGCCGGGGTGCGCACGCTGCTGACCAACCCCGACATGCTGCACGCCGGCGTGCTGCCGCACCACACGCTGTGGCGCCGCTGGCTGGCGGGCCTTCGCTGGATCGTCGTCGACGAGCTTCACGTCTACCGCGGCATCTTCGGCGGCCACCTCGCCGGGGTGCTGCGGCGGCTGCTGCGGATCGCCGCGCACTACGGGGCCGCACCGCGGCTGATCGCGACCAGCGCGACGCTCGGCAACCCGGCCGAGCACGCCCAGCGCGTGCTGGGGCGGGACGTGACGCTGATCGACGTCGACACCGCCCCGCACGCCGAGCGCGAGGTGCTGCTCGTCCGCCCTCCGTTGCTGGACGAGGAGCTGGGCCTGCGCCGGCCGGCCCTGGCCGAGGCGGCGTCGCTGGCGGGGCGCTTGGCGGACGACGGACTGCAGGTGCTGGTCTTCGCCGGCTCGCGCCAGGGGGCGGAGGAGGCGGTCGTGCAGCTGCGCGCGGCGCGGGAGGGCGTGCGCGCCTACCGCAGCGGCCTGCTCGCGTCGGAGCGGCGCGCGATCGAGCGGGAGCTGCGCTCCGGCGAGGCGCGCGTCGTGGTCGCGACCAACGCTCTGGAGCTGGGCATCGACATCGGAGGGGTCGACGCGGTCGTGATCGCCGGCTACCCGGGCTCGGCGGCGGCGTTCTGGCAGCAGCTCGGCCGGGCGGGCCGACGCGGGCGACCCGGCCTGGGGGTGCTGGTGCTGGCGGCGGGCCCGCTGGACCAGTACCTGGCCCGGCACCCCGAGCACCTGTTCGGCACCTCGCCCGAGCGCGCGCTGTCCGATCCGGACCACCTGCTGCTGGCGCTCGACCACCTGCGCTGCGCGACCTTCGAGCTGCCGGTCGAGCCGGACGAGCGCTTCGGCGCCTTCGGTCCGGACGAGCTGACCCAGCTGGGGGCGCAGCTGGTCGAGGACGGCGAGGTGCACCGCGCCGACGGGCGACTCTACTGGGTGGGCGAACGCTACCCGGCCGAGGCGGTCTCGCTCCGCTCGGCCGGCCGCGACGAGGTCACGCTGCTGCGTGGGGACGGTGTCGCGATCGGCACGGTCGACGGCCCCAGCGCTCGCTGGATGGTGCACCCGGACGCGGTCTACCTGCACGACGGCGCGCCGCACCGGGTCGAGGAGCTGGACCTCGAGCGACGCGTGGCCCGTCTGGTCCCGACCGACGATCGGATCGTGACGCGCGCGACGCGCGAGACCCGCATCGCGCCGGCCGGTCCCCTGGCCGAGCGGTCGGTGCGGGGCGCGGTCGTCCGCAGCGGCGACGTCACGGTGACCGAGCGGGTGACCGGCTTCCGGCGGCTGCGGCGCACGACGCGCGAGACGCTGGCGCGCTTCCCGCTGGACCTGCCCCCCTCGACGCTGTTCACCCGCGCCTACGCCGTCGTGCCGGACGTCGCCGTGCTGGAGCGCCTGCGCGCGCGCGGGGCCTGGAGCAACGACGCCAACGACTACGGTCCCGACTGGCCGCGGGTCCGCCGCGCGGTGCTGGCGCGCGACGGCCATGCCTGCCGGTTCTGCGGCACGTCGGCGGCCAGCGGGACGCCGCTGCACGTCCACCACCGCGTGCCGTTCCGGTCGTTCGCGCAGGCGGGCGAGGCGAACCGCCTGGAGAACCTGGTCACCCTCTGTCCGGCCTGCCACCAGCGCGCCGAGAGCGAGGTCCGCGTCCGCAGCGGCCTGGCGGCGGTCGCGCACGTGCTGCGCGGGGTGGCGCCGCTGCGGGTGCTGTGCGACGCGCGCGACCTGGGGGTCGTGACCGACCCCGCCTCGGCGGTCGCCGACGGTCGCCCGGCGCTGATCGTGCACGAGACGGTGCCGGGCGGCGTCGGGTTGGCGGACGAGCTGGCCGCCGACCACGAGGCGCTCTGGGATGCGGCGCGCGAGGTGGTGACCTCGTGTCCGTGCGAGGACGGCTGTCCCGCCTGCGTCGGTCCGGCCGGCGAGGCCGGGCACGCCGGCAAGCGCGAGGCGCGGGCGCTGCTGGAGGCGCTGACGCCGTGAGCGATCTGCGTGCACGCCTGCGGGCGCTGCGGGGGGAGGCCCCGCCGGCGGAGCAGGCGGATGCCCCTGCGCCGCTCCGCGACGCCCGCTTCGCGGGGCCCGCCGCCCAGCTCGGGGCCGAGGTGGTCGAGGGACCGGACGGCGTGCACCTGCGCGTCCGCCGGCGCTGGCCTCGGGGCGCGCGGCACGGCGCGACGCCGGTCGGGGGGCCGGGCCTGGCCGCGCCCCTACGGAGCTGGGCCGAGCGGAACGCCCCCGTGCGCGGGGTCGACGGTCCGGTGGTCTACATCGACACGGAGACGACCGGCCTGTCCGGCGGGACCGGCACCTACGCCTTCCTGGTGGGCGTCGGCGTGCACGACGGGGACGACTTCGTCGTCGACCAGGTGGTCCTCCCCGGGCCCGAGCACGAGCGGGGCTACCTGACCGCCCTGCACGCGCGCCTGGACGGGGCGGCGGCGGTGGTCAGCTACAACGGCGCGTCGTTCGACCTGCCGCTGCTGCGGACCCGCTTCGCCCTGCACGGCCTGGACGATCCGCTGTCGGGCGTGCCGCACCTCGACCTGCTGCCGCTGGCGCGACGCCTGTGGCGGGAGCGGTTGCCCGACTGCCGCCTGGGCACGATCGAGGAGCACGTCCTGGGTGCCCGGCGCAGCGTCCGCGACGTGCCGGGGGCCGAGGTTCCGGCGCGCTACCGGGCGTTCCTCCGCTCGCGCGATGCGCTGCCGTTGCGGGGCGTGCTGGAGCACAACCGGGACGACGTCGTGGCGCTCTCCGCGCTGCGGTCGCTGCTGGAGGCGCGCGGCGTCCCGGGCGGCGGTCACGACCCGGACGAGGCGCTCGCCTGGGCGCGCTGGCTGGAGAGCGTGGGCGACCGTGCGGCGGCCCTGGCGCACCTCGCCGCGATCGAGGCCGAGCACGTCGAGGCCGCCTGGCACGCGGGACGCCTGCTCCGGCGGGCGGGTCGCACCGGCGAGGCGCTGCTGCGCTGGCGGCGGCTGGCCGAGGCGGGCGATCCACGCGGGTGGATCGAGTTGGCCAAGCACCACGAGCACCGTGGGGGCGACCTGCTCGCGGCGCTCGAGGCGACCGAAACCGCCCGGCGCCTGGGTGGTGGGGCGCACGACGACCTGGAGCGAAGGCGGGCACGGTTGCGGACCCGCCTCGGTCGCGTCGACCGCTAGCCGGTTCGGACCAGCGGCGTCGACCGGCGTCAGCCGTCCCCCTCGAGTCGGAAGCGGCCACCGCAGCCCCGGTGGCGGTAGCGGTCGGCGGCGTGCTTGGGGCGCCGGTAGAGGCCGACCTCCGTGCCGCAGCGGGCGCAGATCAGCCGGTAGGGCGCCGGGGGCAGGGCGACGTCGCCGCGGCAGGTGGCGCGCGGCTGGGCCCCGACCTCGCGAGCGACGGCGCGCCAGAGCGGGCCGTGGTTCATCGCCGCGCGTCCGTGCCGCTGGTAGGCGACGGCGTGCGCGATCTCGTGCAGCAACGTGTCCTGGATCGTGGCCTCCGGCCCGAGCGCGATCAGGTGCCGACTGATGCGGACCGTGCCGTGGCTCGCGCCGGCCACGACGCGCGTCGTACCGAGCGTGCGCTTGCCCCGTCCGAACCCGAACGCCCAACCGCTCAGGCCGTGGTCGAGCATCGTCGACGCGGCCCGGCGCTCGAACGCTGCGAAGGCGGCCCCGGCGGGCCGGGGACGGAGCAGCCAGATCGCGCCCCGCTCTCCGTCGAACCGGGCCGGCGGGCGACGCGAGGTGCGTACGTCCGGCGGGGCGCTGGGCTCCGAGGCGTGCAGGGGCGAGCGGGACGAGCGCGTCATGACCCGAGGCTACCCGCCGCTCGCGCGAGGTGCGGGCACGACCGGGATGCGGGCCCAGGGGAGCCGGGGCCTCCGCCCCCAGGCCGCCGGCGCGGGTGGGGTGAGGCTGCTAGGCTTGCCGCCACGGAGGTACGGGCATGGACGACGAGCACGCTGCGCTCGAGCAGGCGGCCGCGACGCTCGAGGCGCACCCCGACTACCGGGTGCTGCGCCGACTGGAGCCGGATCCGCGCAGCGCGGAGGCCGGACCGCGGTTCCGCCGGGCCCTCTACGTCGACGTCGAGACCACCGGCGTCGACGCGACCCGCGATCGGATCATCGAGCTGGCCATGGTGCTCTTCGGCTACGACGCCGAGGGGCGCGTCACGGGCGTGGAGGAGCGCTTCGACCAGCTCGAGGATCCCGGTCGCCCGATCCCACCGGAGATCACCGCGCTGACCGGGATCCGTGACGAGGACGTCGAGGGGCGGCGCATCGACGAGGGGCGCGTCCTCGATCTGGTGACGCGGGCCGACCTGGTCGTCGCCCACAACGCGGCCTTCGACCGGGCGTTCCTGGAACCCCGTCTGAGCGTCTTCGCCGAGCAGCCGTGGGCCTGCAGCGCCAACGACGTGCCCTGGCGTGCGGTCGGCATGGAGAGCCGCAAGCTCGAGTTCCTCGCCTACCGCGCCGGCGTCTTCTACGACGGTCATCGGGCGGAGAACGACTGCCTCGCCGGCGTTCACGTGCTGGCTCAGGACCTGCCGGCGCTGGGCGGAACGGCGATGGCGGCGCTGCTCCAGGCCGCGCGGCGGACCGACGTCCTGTTCCGCGCGGTCGGATCGCCCTTCGAGACGAAGGATCTGCTCAAGGCGCGCGGCTACCGCTGGCGGGCGGACGCCAAGGTGTGGTGGCGCCACGTCCCCGCCGACCAGGCCGACGCCGAGCGCACCTGGCTGGCCCAGGAGATCTACCGGGGCCGGTCGCGGGCCGAGGAGGTCGAGGTGACCGCCTACCGGCGCTACTCGCCCAGCCTGCGCTGACCCTCGACCCACGCCGAACGTGCGGGGACTCGGTCCGGCGCGGTCTCGAATCGGTACGACGCTCCGCTCGTGCATATGTGATACGCTTCCCGAAACCTTGCACGCGCAGGGAGGTCATGCATGGACGAGCGCCACGCCCGGGTCTCCGCCGGGTCCGAAGGAGATCGAAGCACCCACCGTGTCGGCCTGACGCGGCACTGTCTCGCCTCCGGCCTCGTTCAGCTTCCCTTCGCCCTCAGGAACGCGCTTCCTGAGGGCGCGCTTCTGGCGCACGACGTCGAGCGGGACGCCGCCCTCGACCTCACCTTCCTGCCCCCGCGCCAGCTGGCCGGCCTCACCGACTTCTTCGCCGCGCACGAGCTGCGGGTCAACGACGAGATCGAGCTTCGCCTCACGGTGGGGGAGCCCCCGGAGCTGCGTTTGGTTCCGGTGCGACGTCCTCGGCCCGTGGACGCCGAGGCGCCCCAGCGCGACGGCGCCGATCGCGACGAGACGCCACGGCCCCAGCCGACGCGCACGGCGTCGGTGTGGCGCTCCTGGCGCGAGGACGGCCCGTCCGAGCCGTCCGCGATCGCCGCGCCGACCGAGGTGGAGGCCTCGGCTCCGCTGGGCAGCGACCCCGAGGTGATCGATCGGTTCGGAAGCGTGACCGTCCGCCGTCTCGGCACCGGTCGCTTCGGCCCGGCGCCCACGTCGGTCCTCGCCGACGCGATGGACGCCTCGGACGCGCCGGATGCGACGGACGCCATGGACGTCATGGACGCGACGTTCGCGTCGGAGGCGGTTCGCGACGCACCCCCAGAGGTCGCTGCTGTCCGTGGTCCCGCGGACGCGAGGGCGCCGCTCGAGGAGCGTCCCGAGCGCCTGCTCGGGATCGATCCCGATCGGCGTGCCCCGGTCGACGGGCGGGACGAGGCGTTCGACCGCGACGCGATCGACGACCTCGACGAGGCGTTGCTGCTCAGCAGACCGGACACGCTCATCGAGCCGGCCGACCGTGCCCCGGCGTCGAACGATCCTGCGATTCCGCCCAGGGCTGCCGACGACGCGACGGACGAGGTGGGCGGCGTCCTGCAGGCCTCGCTGTTCGATGCGCCCGTGTCCGCTCGCCCGGAGCGGAAGCCGGCAGCCGACCCGGTGCCCCGCCGCCCGCGCAGCCGACCGGTACGTGCGCCGTCGGCGCGCCCGGTCGATCGCGACCCGACCCCCGACCGGGTGCGCTCCGAGGCTCCTGCGTCATCGTCCGCCGCCGATCCCGTGCATGCCGTGCCGCCCGCCGCGTCGGACGCGGTCGCGGCGCAGCGTGCGCGCGAGGAGGCGCTCAGTCGCGCCGGCGACCTGCGCAGCCGCATCGTGCGCTGGATGCTCGCGCCCAGCACGCCGGTGATCGTCTCCGTCGACGCGGTCCAGGCGGACTTCGACCTGCCGGCCGACGTGGCGCGCGACATCGTCGAGGGGATCCTCGAGTCTCCGCCCCCCAGCCTGCGCCTCACGCGCCTGCGCGCCGACCAGCTGCGGGTGTCCAAGATCACCGTCGAGCACGACGCCTGAGCACGACGCTCGAGCGACGAACGCGCGCCCGCGGAGCCCCGCACGGGGCTGCTCGCTCTCGCTAGCGGGGACCTCGCCGGGCGCACCCCTCGTCCAACCAGCGTGCCAGCGTCGCCCCGTCGATGGCGGCCTCGGGCGCCAGCGTGGCCTCGCAGACGAGGGCGCGGGCCGCAGGGCTGGACGGTTCGCGATCGTCGATGTGGCCGTGCTCGCGCAGGTAGGCCGCCAGGTCGTCGCGTGCGTTGGCGCGGAAGCTCGCCACCCGTTTCTCCTCGAGCGCTGCGATCAGCGCGGCTCCGTCGCCGTCGAGCTCGGCCGCGAGCGCAGCGACGCGTTCCAGGAAGGTGTCGCTGACGGCGCCGCTGGTCGCGAGCACGGTCACGTCGACCGGTCGACCGCGGCCCGCGCGCCACGCGTCGGCCCACGCGCGGGCGGCGCGCACGCGGAGGTCGAGCAGCGCGGCCTCCGGCCCCAGTAGGCGCTCGCGCAGCGACGGATCGGCCAGCAGGGCCTCGAGCGCGCCCAGGTCCTCGATCCGTAGGGTGAGCAAGCGCCGCACCAGGTCCAGGCGGTCGCGCAGCAGGTGGAACGGGTGGGTCGCGCCCAGCCGCCACGGGTCGACCGCGGGCACGCCGAGGAGGTCCGCGTACGCGGCTGGGTCCTGGTCCTCGGCCGGTGGGGGCGGGCCGGGCCGTGGATCGTCGGCCGGGGCGGCGTCCGCGTCCCAGCGTCGCTCGCTCCCCCGCAGCGAGGGCAGGTCGAGGATGGTCGGGGCGGGCACGCGTGCCTCCGAGTCGGCGGCGAGGCGCGTCCACAGGGCCGCATCGTCGCGGCGCGCGCTGAGGTAGAGGATCTGGCGATCCTGCTCGCGCGCGATCTCGGCGAGCGCACCGGCCACCGCGGCGAACCGGTCGGCGTCGCTGGTCGTGAGCGCCTCGTCCAGTACGAACGGCAGCGGGACCCCGCCGCTCTCGGCCGACGCGGCGTACGCGATGCGCAGCGCGAGGAGCGCCTGCGCCCGGGTTCCGCTGGAGGCTTGCGCGGGGGTGAGGACGGTTCCGGTGGCGTGCTCGACGATCTGGAGGGAGGGCTCGCGCTGGCCGGAGCCGACGTCGAGTCCGTAGGCGTGGTGCGTGAACCGCGCGAACCAGTCGGCCGCCGCGGCCAACGTCGCGGGGCGGCGTTCGCTGCGGAAGGTCGACTCGACCCGATCGAGCGCCCAGGCGTGCGCTTCGGAGGTCAGCGCTTCGTCGTACGCCCGTTCCAACGCGTCGCGGGCGCGCCGTTCCGACCGGCGGGCGGCGTCCAGCTGCCGGCCTCGCCGGGCGGCCCGCACCCGCTCGTCGTGGCGGGCGAGCTCCTCGCGGTGCTCGTCGACCTCGCTGGCGGCGCGCGCCGCCGCTTCGCGGGCTGACGCGAGCGTTCCTCGGTCGCCCGCCGCCACCCAGGCGGCGACCTCCTCGTCGCCGGCGAACGCCTCGCGGGCCGCATCGATCCGGTCGCTCAGCCGGTCGAGCTCGCGGCGCGCGTCGCTCCAGGCCTCGCGCGCGTCCAGGCGTTCGCGCAGCCGCACCGTCATCGCCTCGGGGTCGGCCGCGACCGCGTCCGGCGCTTCCGCCAGCAAGGTCGTCAACCCCTCGACCCGGGCGCGCGTCGCTTCGTCGAAGCGCACCTTGGCCTGTTCGGCCGAGCGCCGCGTCCCCTCGGCGCGCTGGAGCGCCTGGTCACGGCGCCGCACGCGGGTCCGCAGGGCGTCGGCCCAGCGGGTCAGGGCGTGGGCGTCGGCTCCGCTCGCGGGCGCACCATCGGGCACGAGCGACGCGAGCGCCGTGCGGGCCTCGTCGGCGACGGCGCTCGCGCGCGCACGTCGTCGCTCGGCCTCGGCCAGACCTGCGCGTGCCTGGGCGTGGGTCGCGGCGGCGTCGCGCGCCCTGCGTGCGTGCCGTGCGCGTTCCAGCGCACCCCGTCCGGTCCGGTCGGGGTCGAGCCCGGCGGCGCGCGCGCGGGTGGTCAGCTGGTCGTGCGCCTCGTCGCGTCGCTCCTGCGCCTGCGCCCGTAGGCCACGTGCCTCCTCGCGCCCGGCTTCGGCGCGCAGCGCCGCGTCGCGTCGTCGCTCGACCTCGCCGACCGCGCGCAGGCGCTCCTGCAGGGCGCGCTCGACCTGCGGCTCGGTCCAGGCCGCGACGTCGACCCGGTCCGCCAGCCGGGTCTGGTGCGCGGACCGCCCGGGACCGGAGCGCGTCCACGCCTCGCTCGCGAGCGCCACGAGCACGAGGACGCCCGACGTGACCAGCCAGACCAGGCTTTCGCCCGCGAACGAGGGGAGGTCGCCGGCTCGCACGACGGCGACGACCGCCGCGGCGACCGCGCCGCTCCAGGCGAACGGGCGCAGGAGGGCCAGCCGTCGGCGGCCCGGGTCGGGGGCGGCCAGCCAGGCGGCCAGGGTCCGTGCGTCGTCCCGCAGCCGGGCCGCCTCGCTCTCCAAGGCATGGGGATCGTCCTTCGGTTCGTGGGCGGCGAGCGTCCGCTCGGCCTCCGCCAGGTCGCGCTCGGCGTCGTGGAGGGCCTCCTCGAGGACGTCCAGCCGGTCCAGCGTCCCCAGGTCGGGGGGCTTGGGGACGGTCGAGACCTCCGCCGCCTCGGCGCTGGCGCCCTCGTCGTCCCCGGCGGCCGGGGCCAGCGACCGGGCGAACGCGGCGGTTTCGGCGCTGCGCTGGCGCGCCTCGTCGACGGCCGCTTCGGCCTCGGCCAGCTCCTGCGCCCGGGTGCGCAGATCGTCGACGTCGTCGAGGTCGGGCCGGTCCGGAGGCAGGCCGCTCGCGGCCAGCTCCTCCTCGGCGAGACGGGCCTCGGTCTCCGCCTCGGCCCATGCGCGCCGGGCGCGCCCTACGTCGTCGGCCCAGCGTTCGGCGTCGGCCTCGGCGCCGGCGTGCAGGCGCGCCATGCCGGGCGGGAAGGTCGCCAGGCGCGCGTCCACCTCGGTCCGCCGCGCCTGCGCCTCCAGGGCTACGAGGGCGGCGTCGAGGGCGGGCAGCCGCGCCGCTCGGGCGAGCGACCGTTCGAGCTGCGCCTCCCGCTCGTGCAGGCGCTCGTGCTCGTGGGCCAGCTGGGACGCCTCGCGCTCGGCCCGGCGGCGCGCATCGCGTGCCGTGTCGTGGTCCTTGCGCAGCGAGCCGAAGCGTTGGGGACCGATCGTCACCAGGCGTTCGCGCACGGCGGGCAGGTCGACGCCGCCCGCCAGCTCGGTCGCCAGCGAGCGCGCGATCTCGGCATCCGATCCACCCGCCTCGGTGAGGTCCTCGAGCCGCAGGAACCAGGCGTCGAGCAGCGTCGGGTCGGGGAGCGGCGGGGCCGCGACGGCCACGCCCTCCTTGCGCCAGCTGCAGCGGTCGCCGATCCGCTCGGCCGTCCAGCTCGCCCCGTCGTGCTCGAAGCGGCCGCGGACGTGGATCGGCTCGCCGCGCGACGCCTCCGGATCGACCAGGCAGCGCAGCGCGTGCGCCACCCGGCTCTTGCCCGAGGCGTTGGGGCCGAGCAGCAGGTTGACGCCCGGCGCGAACGCCTGCAGCGAGAACGGCTCGTCGACCCCGGGCAGGGCGTCGATCCGCAGCTCCAGCAGCCTCACCGCTCGCTCCGGTCGCGCGAGGCCAGCAGCTCGTCGAGCACGCGCAGCGTCGCGCGATCCAACCGATCGCGCAGCTCGTCGTCGCTCGGGCGGGGCGGGTCCAGCGTGCGGAAGGCGCTGCGGCGGCCGACCGCGGCGAGGCGGTCACGGGCGCTGGCGAGCAGCGCCGCGTGCTCCGGGGCGTCCGGATCGCGAAGCTGCAGCAGGGTCCGCGCGGCGACGCCGATCGGGTCGTCGAGGCGCGCCAGGCGCGTCAGGTCGTGCCGGAACGAGACGCTCGTGACCAGGTCGTGCACGAACGCGTAGCGCCCGTCCTGCTCCAGCGTCCAGGGCGCGTCGGGATCGAACGTCAGGGCCCGTCGCACCTCGGCCGGGTCGGACACGCGACCGCGGACGTGCAGGCGGATCGCGGTCGCGCGGGCGGGGTCGTCACCGAACGCCGCCTCCCGCACCGAGGCGGTGACCCGCGCCAGCGCGTCGTCGGGGTCGGCCCCGTCGACGTCGCAGCGCACGGTGAGGTAGCGGAGCGGCGCGAGCGCCCGCCGCTCGAAGCGAAGGTCCCCGCCCTCGAGCGTGAGGAGCCAGGCGCCGCGCGGTCCGGTCTCGCCCGGATCGACGGCCGCCAGCGAGCCCAGGTAGCCGGCGTGGAGGCCGGCCGCGAAGTCGCTGGGAACGTGGACGTGCCCGAGCAGCCACACGTCGACCGCCGTCGCGGCGAGGTCGGCGCTCGCGACCGGCGCGTAGCGGCCGCCGCCTGCATCGAGGTCGGCGTGGAGCAGACCGATCGTGGGCACGTCGTCCCGCTCGAGCAGCTCGCGGCCTGGTGCGTCCAGCGGCGAGCCGGTCACGTGGACGTCGGGGAACGACCAGCCGACGAGGCGGACCGGCGTGCCGGGGCCCCCCAGGTCGGCCGCCTCCCAGTGGCCGCCGCGTCCCAGCTGCCGGAGGTTGGGCAGCGCCGCCGCCAGCCGGGGCAGGGAGCGGACGTCGTGGTTCCCGGCCACGGCGACGACCGGGATCCCGGCCTGATCGAGCCGCCGCAGGCCGCTCTCCAGGTCGGCGAAGGAGCCGAACAGGTCGCGCTCGTCGTCGATCAGGTCGCCCGCGAGCAGCAGCGCGTCGGCGCCCTCGTCCAGGCAGGCGTCCACCAGGGCGTGCCAGGCGGCGGTCGGTCCAAGGTCCGCCTCGGCCAGCGGCAGGTCGGCGGGGAGGCGCGAAGGGACGCGACCGAGGTGGAGATCGGCGGCGCAGAACAGGCGCATCGCTGCGGCCGCCCCCCGCTCAGGCGACGCGTCCGCGCGTCGCGACGGGCAGGATGCGCGCGACCTGGCCGTCCTCGACCAGCACCAGCCGGTCGAACAGGTTGACCACCGGACAGACGTGGTTGGGCACGATCTCGACGCGGTCGCCGACGGCGAGCGCCTGCGCGTCCGGTCCCTCGACCACGCCGTGCTCCTCCGACACGCGGGTGACGGTGCCGCCGCTCCGCAGGGAGCCGAAGCCGCGGACGGCGAGGACGCCGTCGCGGATCCCGTCGCTGGTGAGGCTCTTGCTGCCCGCGTCCAGGATCGCCCGGTCGCCGCTCCGCGAGACGACGGTCGCCAGCACGTGCGCGGCGCAGGCGTCGAGGCCGCCGGCCAGGCCGGCCTGCTGAGCGTCGAAGAAGACGGCGGTGCCGGGCCGGATCTCGTCGATCTCCGGGCGCAGCGGGATCTCGGCCGACAGGCTGGGCGTCGACCCGAGCGACACGATCGGACGCGCCGGGAAGCGATCGGCCAGCCGCGTCGCCAGATCCGCCATCAGGTCCTGCGCTGCCCGGTGCAGCGTCAGAAGGTCGGCCCGGTCGCGCGCGGCGTAGGTGAAGCCTTCGTAGGCGTACAGGCCCTGCGCCTCCAGGGCGGGCGCGTCGGCGATCCGGGCGAGCAGCTCGGGCACCTCGGCCGGGCCCGCGCCGCCGCGGCCCGACCCGGCGTCCACCTCGATGCGGACCGCCAGGCGCACGCCCTCCGCCTCCGCCGCGCGGGCGAGGTCGTCGATCTGGCGTGGGTGGTCGACCCCGAGAGCGAAGCGGATCCGCCGCGCCAGCCGGGCGGCCCGGCGGGCGTTGTCCGCTCCGACGGTGGTGTTGGCCATCACGACGTCGTCGATGCCGGCGTCGGCGAAGACCTCGGCCTCGCCGAGCTTGGCGACGCACACGCCGACCGCGCCCGCCGCGATCTGCTCCCGCGCGAGGACCGGGCTCTTGTGGGTCTTGGCGTGCGGCCGCAGCACCACGCCCTGAGCGTCGGCGTAGGCCTGCGCGCGGGCGAGGTTGCGGGCCAGGCGACGTTCGTCCACCACCAGGCAGGGGGTGGGCAGGTCGGCGACCGGGGTGCCGGGCGGGAGGATCGAGGTCGAACCCATGGCTGCGAATCTACCAGGGCGGCCGGCGCCATCCGGAGCGCGCCGGGGCCGCGGCCGTCCGGTCGTGCCGGTAGGCTGGGGCGTGCTGGGTCCGAACCCCGACCGACGTCGGTCCGCGTCCCGCTCGCTCCGTCCGGGAGGGGGGCCGTGAGCGATCCTCGAACGGTATGGACCGGCGACCCCTTCGTCCTCCTCGCCGACCGCCCGCCCCAGGCGACGGTGGTCGCGTCGCAGCGCGTGGCCACGACCGCCGGCGTCGCGGCGGCGTCGCTCACGGCGTTGGCGCGGGCGCGCGTGGAGGGGGGCGGCTGGCGCGTCGCTTCGCGCGTGCAGGCCTGGCGGGCGCTGGGCAGCGCGGTCGAGGAGGACGTGCCGGGGAGCGACGTGGCCGCCTGGCGTCGCGCCCTGGCTGGACCGGTGCGCGAGTTGCTGGCGGCCGGCGTCGGCGCGCCCGGAGCGGCCTTCGAGCGGCCGCCCGAGGCCTGGTCGCTCGCCTCGCGACGTGCCTGGCGGGTGGCGGAAGGGCTCGCTGCCCGGCTGGCCCGCCAGCACCGGATCGAGCCCGCCGCCCTCCTGGCAGTGGCCGCTCGCGCTGCGCCCGTTTCGGACGCGAGCGGTCCCCCGCCGCCGCCGTGGTTCCTCCTCGCGCCGCTCGGGCTGACCGCCGACGCCTGCGACTTCGTGGCGGTCGCCGCGCCTCCCGGCTCGATCGTCGTGCTCCCGCCGGAGGCTGGCGACGCGCGCGAGCGCCTGCGCCGGCGCGGCTTCGAGGCCCGCGACCGCGCGTCGCGGGCCGACCCCGGCGGAGCGCCCTCCGGGGTCCGCGCTCCGCGGCGGATGGCCTACGCGTTCGCGACCGCCGAGGACGAGGCACGTTGGGTGCTGGCCGACGTCCGTCGGGCCCTGCGGGCGGGCGAGCCGTCCCGCGAGCTGGCGATCGTGGCGTCCGATCCAGCCGCCCAGGGCGCCCGCTTCGCGGCGATCGCCGACGAGTTCGGCGTGCCGCTGCGCGTCCGCCGGTCGCTGCCGCTGATCGAGACGGTGGTGGGCGGGTTCCTGGCCGGCGCGTTCGACGCCATCCGCCGCGGCCTGCCGTACGAGTCGACCCTGCGTACGCTGCGCCACCGGCTGGCCGGGGGCATGCCGCCGGAGATCGTCGACGCCGTGCGCCGCCGTCGGCCCGCCGGATCGGACGCCTGGCGCCTCCTGGATCCCCGTGCGGCCGCCCTGGCCTGGCCGGATCGGGCGTCCGCTGCGACGTTCCGTGCGCTGCTGCGGGCGTGGCTGGAGCGGGTCGACCTGCCGCGCGACGAGCTGCCGTCGCACGAAAGCGCGGCGCTGCAGCTGGTCCTGCGGGGGCTGGACGAGGAGGACGCCGCCGACGGCTCGGAGGTGACCCGCCGCGCCTTCCTGACCGACGCGCGGGACCTGCTGGAGCTGCTGACGGTGGCGGCGCCCGCGTCGCGCCCGGAGGGCGACGACGCGCTCGACACCCGGCCGGTCGAGGTGCTGGCGCCCGGCGACGCGGCGCAGATGCGGGTCGGGACGCTCTACCTGACCGGGCTGGTCGAGGGCGTGACGCCCCCCGACCTGCGCGACACCGCCGTCCTGGATTTCCGCGACCGCGAGATCGCGTCGCGTGGGGGCCTCGACCTGGCGGGGGCCGCCGAGCGCTCGCGGGCGGCCTGGTGCGCCTTCGCGGGCGCCGCACGCGCGGCGGGCCAGCGACTGGTGGCCACCGTGCCCCGGCGCGCGGGCGGCGATGCCACGCTCCCGAGCCCGTACCTCGCCCGGGTGGGCCTGGACCCGGTCGAGGCGCCGCAGCGCGGGGCCGCCAGTCTCGAGGAGCGTCGGCGGACCTGGCTGGCCGCGCAGGCCGGCGCCGACCGGCTCGAGCCGGCGGCGCGGATCGACGATCCCGTGGCCCCCCACGCGCTCCACGCCTGGCGGGTCGAGCTCCGGCGCGAGAGCGCCGCGCGACCCGATCGTTTCGACGGTGTCACCGGACGGCCGCTGGAGCTGGACCGGGTTCGGTTCAGCGCGACCCGGTTGCACGCGATCGGCCAGTGCGGCTTCCGGTTCTTCGCGCGCTACCGGCTGGGGCTGAGCGAGCCGGAGGAGGCGGACGAACCGATCTCGCCGCTGCTGCGCGGTCGTCTCTGGCACGGCGCCCTGGAGCGAGCCGTCGGGCGGGTGCTCGAGGCGGGCGACGACGTGGACGCCGACGCGCTGCGGTCACGGATCGCGGCGGAGCTGCCCAGCGCCTACGCGGACGCCGAGCGGGCGGAGGACCTGCCCGATCCGGACGGCGAGGCCTGGCGCCGGGTGCGCGCCGGCGAGCTCCTGGCCCTCGAGCGCTTCGTCGCCTCCGACGCGTTCCTGCGGCCGACGCTGCGGCCGCGCGTCGTCGAGCACCCCTTCGAGGGGACGTTCCGGGGCTTGACCGTGGCGGGCGTCGTCGACCGGGTCGACGTCGGCGAGGAGGGGATGGAGCTGGTCGACTACAAGACCGGCACGAGCCGCCCCAAGGGCGCGCTGGCGGACGATCGTCGGCGCTGGATCGACGTTCAGCTGCCGCTCTACCTGGAGGCCGCGGCCCCTGCGCTGGCGCAGGCCGCCGGGGTCGCGCCCGGCGCGGTCCGGGCGCGCTACCTGTCGGTCCGCAGCGCCGAAACGCTGCTCGAGGTACGGCCGGGCGAGCACGACGGCGACCTCGACGAGCTGGTCGCCCGCGTCCGCCGCCTGGCCGGCGAGGGAGCCTGGCCGGTCGATCCCGACGCGCGCCGCGAGGCCTGCCGGACCTGCGACTTCGGCCCCGTCTGTCGTGTCGGGCCGAGGATCGAGCGCAAGCGCGACGCCGGCGACCTCGGGGCGGACGCGCGGTGAGCCCGCGCGCCGGCCGGCCGCCGCTGACCGAGCGGCAGCGACGCGCCGTCGACGCCCCCGGCGACGTCGCGATCGTCGCGGGGGCGGGCACCGGCAAGACCCACACGCTGGGCCTGCGCTACCTGGCGCTGCTGGAGCGGGGCGCATCGCCCCTCGCGATCGTCGCCGTCACCTTCACCGAGCGCGCTGCGCACGAGCTGCGGGCCCGCGTGCGTCGCTACGCCGGCGACCGCCTGCCGGCCGGCGATCCACGCCTCGACGAGCTCGACGCGGCCCCGATCGGGACGGTGCACGCGCTCTGCCTGCGCATCTGCCGCGACCACCCCGAGGCGGCCGGCGTACCGCCCGACGTGCGCATCCTCGACCCGCTCGAGGGCTCGATCTGGACCGCCGAGCGGCTCGAGGAAGCGCTCGAGGAGGTCCCTGCTCGCCTCTTCGACGTGATGCCCTACGAGCGCGTGCGCGACGTGCTGAGCGAGCTGCTGCGCGATCCGTACCGTGCCGAGCGCGCCCTGGCGCACGGGCCGGACGCCTGGGCCAACCGCCTGAACGAGGCCCGCGACGCCGCCCGCGCGCGGGTCCGGGCCCAGGCGGGCCTCGAGCAGGCGCGCGCCACCCTTGCGAGCCTGCGCGGACCCGACGGCGACGCCGGCGAGCGTACGCGGCGCTCCCTGCTCGCGGCCTTCGCCGCCTTCGACGCCGGCGATCCGGACGCGGCCGACGCCGCGCTGCACCGGCTCCGCGCGAACGTCGGCAGCGTCCAGGTCTGGGGGGCGCGACGCGACGAGCTGCGGGGCGCCCTCGCCGTCGCGCTGCCGGCGCTGCGGGACTGGGCGCGCGATCCGCTCGTCCGTGCGGCGCTGGGGCCGGCGGACGAGCTGCTGGCCGAGGTCCTCGGCGAGCTGCGCGAGGCGTTCGAGCGGGTCCGCAGCGCCCTGGGCGCCGCCAAGCGACGTGCGGGCGTCGTCGACTTCGGCGACGTCGAGGTCGCGGCGCTGCGGGCGCTGAGCGACGACGCGGTCGTGGAGCACTACCGGCAGCGCTGGACCGACCTGCTGGTGGACGAGGTCCAGGACACCAGCCCCGTGCAGGAGGCGATCGTCCGGCGGATCGCCGGCTTCTGCCGTACCACCGTCGTCGGGGACGCCAAGCAGAGCATCTACGGCTTTCGCGGCGCCGAGGCGCGCGTCTTCCGGCGCGTGACCGACCAGCTCCTCGCCGGTGGCGGGGAGCGGGTGGTGTTGGACCGCAGCTTCCGCACGCACGCCCGCCTGGTCGAGCGCGTCAACGACGTCGTCGCCGACGTCCTCGGCGACGAGCACGAGCCCCTGACCGCGGACGATCGTCACGATCCCGCCGGCGCGCCGCCGCTACGGGCGTGGCGGGCCGAGGTGCCGCCCGGCACGCCGGCCGGCGTGGTGCGCCTGGCCGAAGCGCAGCGGATCGCGGACGGCATCCTGGCGATGTTGACCGAGGGCCGTCCGGTGCGCGATCCCGACGCGCCGGGGGGCGTGCGGCCGCTACGGCCGGGCGACGTGGCGGTGCTGGCGCGAACCTGGGCGCCGCTGGACCTGCTGGCCGAGGTGCTCCCCGCGCGCGGCGTGCCCGCGCTGCACACCGGGGGCGGCGACCTGCTGGCCACGCGCGAGGCGCAGGACGGGATGGCGGCGCTGCGCTTCCTGGCCGACCCGGCCGACGACGTCGCGCTCGTGGCGCTGCTGCGCGGACCGTGCTTCGCCGTCGCCGACGACGACCTCGAAGCGCTGGCCATCGACACCCCCGGGCGTGAGGACGGGCCGGGGGCCGAGCGCTGGTGGGATCGGCTCCTCGCGGCCCCGTTCCCCTGGGCGCGGCGGCCGCGCGACGTGCTGGGAGGCCTGCTCGAGGCGGCCCGCAGGGAGCCGCCCAGCCGCCTGCTGGCGCGCCTGGACCGCCTCACCGGCTGGAGCGCGGTGGTCGCGGCGCTCCCCGGTGGGCCGCGCCGCAGCGCCGACCGGGACGGCTTCGTCGGGATGGTCCGCGAGCTCGAGGCCGCCGGCGGCGACGTCTTCGTCGTGACGCGTCGCCTGCGCCGCCTGCTGCGCGCCGGGGTCGAGGTCGAGCGGCCCGCCCTGGATGCCGACGACGCCGTCACGCTCACGACGATCCACCGCTCGAAGGGCCTGGAGTGGCCGGCGGTGATCGTCGCCTCGCTGGACGCCGGGGCGCGCACCGGGGGCGGCCCGGTGCGGTTCGACCCCGACGTCGGCGTCGCCGTGCGGCTGGACACGCGCGAGGAGCGCAACGCCGAACCGGTGGCCTGGACCCTCCTGGACGCCGCCCGGCGGGAGGCGGAGGAGGGCGAGCTGCGCCGCCTCGCCTACGTCGCGCTGACGCGTGCGGCCGACCTGGCCGTGGTCTCCGCCGGGCGCGCGTCCGGGCGTCTGCACGACCTGCTCTTCGCGGGACTGGAGGCCGCCGGCGTCACGATCGAGGACGACGACGCACGTGCCGACGGCCTGACGTCGCCACAGCCGCCGCTCCCGACCTCGGACGCGGCCCGGCTAGGCGGCGACGCGGCCGCAGCGTCGCAAGCAGCGACACCCGAGGCGACCGGCCCCGAGGCGGGGGAGGCGGAGCTGTGGGAGCTGGTGCTCGACAAGGTCGAGGCGATCGAGCCCGACGCCGTGGCGCTCCTCGCCCGCCTGCGGGAGGCGGGCGCGCCGGCGCCGCGGGCGACCCTCCGGCCGGGGCGGGACGGTCTGGGCGGCTGGTCCCGCACGTTGGCACGCTGGACCGGTCACGGCGCAGGTCGCCCCGAGGTCGCCCTGGTCGAGCAGGGCTTCGCCCCGGTCGATCCCGCGGGGCGCCAGGTCGTGACCTTCGATGCGACCCGGCCGGTCGAGGTCGAAGCGGCGCTACGCCAGGCGCTGGGGCTGGCGGACTCCGGTTAGGGGGTGGGGGTGCGGGCCGTCACGCGCGCGACCCGCCAGGCCAGCCAGCCGATCTGCGACAGCGTCCCCGACACGAACGCCACCATCGCGACGACCAGACCCTCGCCCGGCTGCAGCGCCACGCCGGCCACCAGCAGGCTGGCGCTGACGACCAGGAAGACGGCGACCGACTCGCTGATGCCCCGCGTCCGGCGCGCGTGCACCAGGCGACCCTGCAGGTAGTTGCGGTAGACGTCCAGAGGCGCCCAGACCAGGCCGATCCAGAAGGCGTTGCGCGCCAGCTCGACCAGCCGTGGGGGCAGGCCGGAGAGCGTGCCGAACCAGAGCTGGGCCAGCGGGGTCGTCGCGATCGCCAGGGCCACGAGCCCGGTCGCAGCCGCGAGCAGCAGGGTGAAGCGTCGCAGCGTCACGTCGGCGTCCGGTTCGTCCATCAGGGCCACGACGACCTCGGCGTAGGCGTAGCCGACGCTGCGGAGCAGGAACAGCAAGCCGTTCACGACCGGCCAGGCCGCCAGCGACGCCAGCGCCTCCGGCATGCGCGAGATCGCCGCCGCTCCCATCGGCTGGACCAGCAGCAGCAGCAGGCTGGTGAGCGCCAGCGGCAGGTAGAAGCCGGCGAAGGCGCGCCCGTCCAGCGGTGGAACGGTCGGCGTCGCGCCGGCCAGCGGGCCGCGCACCACCGAGCGCGTGCGCAGGCCGGTGTAGATCGCTTCGGCGGTCACACCGGCGGCGATCGCGGTGGTCGCGACGACCACGCCGGGGAAGGTCCCCAGCGCCAGGCCGGCGAGGGCGATGGAGGCGACGGTCGCCAGGCGCACGGCTGTGCCCACGCCGACCGCGCCCGAGTGGCCGAAGCGGATCAGGAGCCCCTGGTGGAAGCGGCGGTAGGCGATCGTCCAGGTCCAGGGGAGCATGATCTGAAGGCCGATCCGAGCCGGTTCGATCACGGCGGCGGGCGGATCGAGCAGCGACACCAGCACCAGGTCGAACAGCGGCGTGAACGCGAGCGCGGCGTGCAGCACGGTCAGCAGGCCGCCGGTGACCATCATGAAGCGGTGCATCAGCCGGTACGACGCCAGGTCCTTGCCGAGGGCGGTGCTGGCGGCCAGAAGCATGATGATCGGCGCTTCGATGATGAGCGAGACGGGGAAGACGAAGCCGCCGTAGGCGGCGAGGTGGATCTCGGGGTCGGCCAGGCGGGCCATGACCGCCGAGACCAGCGGCAGCTCGATCCCCATGAACGCCCAGGAGGCGGCCAGCGGCCACCAGCGAGCCAGCACCGTCGTCAGCGGCAGGCGGCGCGCGGCCGACGCGGTCATGCGGTCCTGCGCAGGCGTGCGACGCGCGGGGCGGCGCGGCGACGACGGGCGGAGGCAGAGGGGGCGGGGCGGGAGCGGGCCGCAGCGGCGACGACGATCGGCATCCGGGCATCGTACGTCCGCGAGCGCGGCGGGCGGGCCGGTCGGGCGACGCCGGCCGAAGGCCCGTCGAACGTGTCGTCGGGCCCATCGACGCGCCCGAACCGGGCGTTTCCGAGCTGGTTTCGGCCGGTCGCCTGCAACACCTTGACGAATGCCGAATACCGGGGTATCTTTTCCTTATCAGCAGTTGAACGCACGCCGCGCGAATGCGCGGCGTTCTTCGTGGTCCTCACGAGCGGCGTGGTCCGCTGGAGCGAGCCGCGGGGCGCGGTCGCGCGCGCCGTGCAGCGACGTGGTCAGAGGCGGGCGTCGTCGACGACGGACCCGGCGACCCAGTGGGTGCCGTCCTCGTCGTGCTCGTGCTTCCAGACGGGCAGGCGGGCCTTGCAGGCCTCCAGCGCCTCGCGGCAGGCGTCGAAGGCGGCGTCGCGGTGCGGGCTGCAGGCCACGATCGCGATCGAGGCCTCGCCCGCATCGCACGGGCCCAAGCGGTGCACCATCGCCAGTCCCAGCAGGCCGTGGGCCTCCTGCAGCTCGTCGGCGATGCGGCCGAGCTCGGCCTCGATCATCGCGTCGTAGCCTTCGTAGTCGATGCGGTGCACGACGCGCCCGTGGTTGGGGCTCCGGACGGTGCCCAGGAAGCTGGCGACCGCGCCGGAGCGCGCGTCGGCCAGAGCCGTGATCAGGCCCGGTAGGTCCAGCACCTCGTGCGTCACGCCCAACACGCGACGGCAGCCTCGGACGACCTCGGCCACGGGAACGGCGTGGGCCATGCTCAGCCGCCGATGGCGACCATCGTCCGGTCGCGTTGGACCGGCGAGGTGATGCCGCTCGCGACCTTGCGGTGGGCGGCCACCAGGAAGGCGTCGATCACGGCGGCGACCGGGTCGGGGGCGTTCAGCGCCTCCCGCATCGGGTACTCGCGGTCGGTCAGCAGGCAGGGCCGCAACTTGGCGTCGCTGGTGACGCGCATCCGGCTGCAAGCGCCGCAGAACGGCTGCGAGACCGGGTCGATGAAGCCGATCGCCCCAGCGAAGCCGGGCACGCGGTACAGCCGCGCCGGCGCGGAAGGGTCG
>CAZJGU010000038.1:0-16383 GCA_964545455.1 uncultured bacterium
ACACCGGCACGCACGACAACGACACCACGCGCGGCTGGTTCGAGACCGCGCCGGAGGAGGAGCGCGACCTGGTCCGCCGCTACCTCGCGCGCGGCGACCACGCGATCGCGTTCGAGCTGATCCGGCTGGCCTCGGCCAGCGTCGCGGCGGTCGCGATCTTCCCGCTCCAGGACGCGTTGGAGCTGGGCTCCGAGGGCCGCATGAACACGCCCGGCAAGGCCGAGGGGAACTGGAGCTGGCGCTTCGGCTGGGACGACCTGCCCGACTGGCTGGCGCCGCAGCTGCGCGAGATGGCGCAGCTCTACGGCCGCTTCGCCGGCGACGGCCCACGCGACACGCCCTACCGCCAGTCGGTCACCGACAGCGGGGTCGAGGAGGACGGCGACGCCGCCTGACCGATCGCCCACGGAACGGGCGTCCGGTCCGGTCCCTCAGTAACCCGGCGGAACGGGCAACGGCCCGTCGGCGCGCTCGAGCGCGATGCCGGCCGCGATCGCGAGGTGCTCGAAGAACGGGCGTGCCATCAGGGCGACCGAGCCGAGGCTCGCACCGGCGTCGTCGCGCCCGACCGGCAGGGTCACGACCGGAGCGCCGGCCGCGTTTCCGAACAGCATCGCGTCGTGGTGCAGGGCCGAGCTGACGATCAGGTCGACGGCACCGAAGCGCGCGGCCAGCTCGTCGCGGATGCTGCGCTGCAGGCGCTGCGCCTGCAGGTAGTCCGCGCCCGAGACGAAGCGGGCCGCGCGCAGCAGCGTCGGCCAGGCGTCCTCGGCCTGGCGCACCAGCAGGTCGGCGTCCTCGCCCCGGATGAGCGCGTCGAAGGCGGCCGACGCCTCGACCATCAGCAGGGTCATGACCGGTTGGGTCGGCAGGTCCGGCAGGGCCACCGGCGCCACCTCCGCGCCGCCGGCCCGCAGCGTCGCCAGCGCCGCGGCCAGGGCGGCGGACGGGGCGGCGTGCTCGTCCTCCGGCACGCCGACCCGCAGGCCCGTCACGTCGCCGTCGGCGGTCCACGGCAACGGCGCCTCGCGCGTGGCGGGGTCGCGCGGGTCCGCGCCCGCGATCGCCGTCAGCACCAGCGCCGCGTCCTCGACCGAGCGGGTGATCGGCCCGAGCTTGTCGAGGCTCCAGGCCAGCGCCATGGCGCCGTGCCGGGAGACGCGACCGAAGGTCGGCCGCAGCCCCACCACGCGGCAGCGTTCGCCGGGGGAGAGGATCGAGCCCATCGTCTCCGAGCCGATCGCGAAGGTCGCCAGTCCGGCCGCCACGCCGGCGGCCGACCCGGCCGACGAGCCGCTCGAGCCTTCGTCCGGGTTCCAGGGGTTGAGGGTCGTGCCGCCGAACCACACGTCGCCCATCGCCAGCGCGCCCAGCGACGCCTTGCCCAGCAACACGGCGCCGGCCGCGTCGAGGTGCTCGACCACGGACGCGGTCGCGTCCAGCCGCTGCTCGCGGTACGGCGCCGCGCCCCAGGTGGTGGGACCGTCCGGCAGCGCCAGCAGGTCCTTCGCGAGCCACGGGACGCCCTGCAGCGGTCCGCGGTCGATCCCGGACGCGAAGTCGCGATCGGCGCGATCGGCCGCGGCGCGAGCGCGCTCGGCGGTGACCGTGACGACCGCCTTGAGGTCGGCCCCGACCCCCTCGATGCGGGCCAGGAACGCCTCGGTCAGGTCGCGCGACCGAAGCGTGCCGTCGCGGAAGGCCTCCGCCAGCTCGGGCACGGTCAGGTGGACGGCCTGCTGCGCGTCGGCCGGACGCCGTCCGAAGCCGCGACCGTGGGTGGCGGGGGGACGGGGTGGCGGGAGCGGGTCGGTCTCCGCCCGGGCGGAGAAGACGGAGGCCGGCGCCAGGTCGTTCGGGAAGGCCAGCTCGCGCATCGCGTCGACGCCGTGCTGGTGGCGTGCGAGCGCTTCGGGCAGGTGGCGCCGACGACGCTCGTCGTAGGCCAGAAGCAGCAGCCGCTCGGCCGCCGCCAGGTCGTCGGGGGAGATCGCGCCGTCGTCGGGCATGCCGGCATCATCGCAGGGGGGCCGCCGGCAGGGCGCGTCCGGCGCGCCCGCACGCCCCGCGCCGGCGTGCTAGAACGAGCGCGACTGGAGGTCCCGATGCTCCGCAGCCCCGTGCACCGCCCCCCGCTGCCCCGCTTCCGCGCCGTCCGCCTGGCGCTCGCCGCGGTCGTCGCCGCCGCCCTGACGGCCTGTGGTCCGCTCGCCACCGGTGACGCGGTGCGCGTCGACTACCGGTCCGGTGCGACCTACGACGTGCCCGCCGGTGGCACGCTCTACGTCGCCGCCGACCTCGACCTGGCCGACCTGGGCCTGACCGAGCAGGACGTGCGCGACGCGGGCCTGAACTGGATCCCGCTGGGCATCCGCGGGGAGTCGGCGAACGCGCTCGGCTGGATCGTGATGGCGCCTCCCGAAGCTCCGGCGGACTGGGAGGTCCGGCTGTGGGAGATCCGCGTCATCCGCGAGCGGCCGGTCGGCCGTCCGGACGCGCCGGGCGTCTCTCGCGTTCAGGCGACGCTGCGCGTCGACGTACCGGAGTCCGCCTTCGACCTGACCCGGCGGGTCAGCGCCCGCCTCGCGGCCCGGTCGGGCGGCTCCTCCTCGCTGTCGTTCCTGGTCGCCGCCCGCTGAGGCCGGTGCAGGGCCGCCCGGAACGCGTCAGGCGTCCGCCAGCTCGGCCCGGACCAGACCGCTGATCCGCCAGGTCGTGCCGTCCGCGTCGCGCGCCAGCGACGCCAGGTAGCGCACCACCGTCCCATCGCGCGCCTCGACACGCAGCGTCGCGCGGGCGGCGCCCTCGATCGCGTCGAAATCCTCGATCTCGGCGCTCGCGTGACCCAGCAGCGGCGCCCAGGCGGGGTTGCCGAAGAGGTCGGCGAGGTGCTCGGGCCCGCCCAGGCGCGAGCGGAAGCGGGGCGTGGCGACCTGCCACAGCCGGGCGGCCGGCGCGTCCGGGTC
Source organism: uncultured bacterium (assembly GCA_964545455.1). GTDB lineage: Bacteria > Deinococcota > Deinococci > Deinococcales > Trueperaceae > SLSQ01. The sequence continues at coordinate 2,967 of CAZJGU010000038.1, forward strand.
GCGAGCGCGATGGAAGGCGGCCAGAACCTCCTGGAGCAGGGCCTGGGGATCGGGGCTCACAGGTGCCTCGCGAGCGCGTCGCGCGTGAAGCCGCGCAGCCCGATCGCCAGCAGCGCGACGTCCAGCGCCCACACGACCGCGCCGACGACCAGCAGCAGCCGCCCGTCCAGCACCAGCACCCCGGTCGCCTGGGCGATCACCAGCGCCACGACCGGCACGACCACCACGCCGCCGAGCTGGTAGGCCTCCTGGAAGGTCCGGACCCGGGCCGAGATGAGGACCGTCGCCGCGAGCGCCGCCAACGCGACCGCCGGGCCGACCCAGAGCGCCAGCGTGATCCATACGGTGGCCGGCAGGAAGGGGCGTCCCACCAGCGGCCAGGCGGCCGCGGTGGCGACTGCGGCGTAGGCGGCCGTCCCCACGACGCCGACCGCCACGGCCGGCAGCCAGGCCGCGAGCAGCTTGCCGGCGAACAGGGTGCGCTCCGGAACCGGGGCGTGCAGCAGGGCCTCGAGCGTGCCGCGCTCCTTCTCGCCCGCGAAGGCGTCGGCGGCCAGGACGCTGGCCACCATCAGCGGCACGACCAGGAACATCGGGGCCAGCAGGTAGCCGAGGACCAGCACCAGCATGCGCGCCGCCGGCGCGAGGTCGGCGAGCTCGGCCTGCAGGCCGCTGGGCAGGGCGGCGAGGAAGCGCTCCAGTTCGGCCAGCTCGGCCGCCGCCAGCGATCCGCCGGCGAAGCGCGCCGCCAGGATCAGCCCGAGCGGAAGCGCCAGGTAGACGATCGCCGGCACGATCGCCAGCGGCAACGTCACGGCGGGGGTGCGCAGCGCGACCCCGAGGTCCTTGCGCGCCAACGCCAGGATGGCGCGGCGGCGCAGCGCGCCCGGACTCACGCCGACACCCCGTCGGGCAGGTCGGCGGCACCGTAGACGGCGACGTAGACGTCCTCGAGCGAGGCGTCGGCCGGTTCCAGGCGCTCGAGGCGGACGCCGGCCTCGACCAGGCGGCGCGCGACGTCGGGCGCCTGCGTCCGGTCGACGCCCGCGAGGTGCAACCGCACGGTTCCCGGCGGGGTCGTGCCGAGATCGTCGGGGTCGGCGTCGGCGGTCTCGATCTCGGCCGCGGCCAGGGTCGTTCGGGCCGTGGCCGCGTCGTCGGCGGCGACGTCGACCGTGAGTCGGGCGGCACCGTAGCGTTGGCCCAGCTCGCCGGGCGTTCCGGCGGCGGCGATGCGCCCTTGGCGCAGGACGACCACGCGGTCGGCCAGCCGCTGGGCCTCGGGCAGGTCGTGGGTGCAGAGCAGCACGCTGCGGCCCTCCTCGGCCGCGAGGTCGGCGATCCAGCGCCGCAGCTCGCGCGCGGCCAGCGGATCCAGGCCGGCACTGGGCTCGTCCAGCACGTACAGGTCGGGCTGGTGCAGGGCGCAGCGGGCCAGCGCCAAGCGTTGCCGCATGCCCTTGCTGTAGTCGCCGACGCGGTCGTCGGCCCGACCCTCGAGGCCGAAGCGGTCCAGCACCGCGTCGATGCGGCGATCCTCGTCGCCGCGGGGCAGGCCGTAGAGGCCGGCGAACAGCCGCAGCGCGGCGCGCGCCGACAGGCGCGGATCCAGCGATGGACGTTCGGTCGCGACGCCGGTCCTGCGGCGCACCTCGTTCCCGTCGCGCGCCGGGTCCAGGCCGAACACGCGCAGCTGGCCCCGGTCAGGTCGCAGCACGCCCGTGATCAGGCGCACGGCGGTGGTCTTGCCGGCGCCGTTGTGGCCCAGCAGGGCGACGACCTGGCCGCGGCGGACCTCGAGGTCCAGCGACGCGAGGGCGGTCTGGTCGCCGTAGTCCTTGCCCAGCCCGCGCGTGCGCAGGACCGGCGCGTCGTCAGCCGGGGAGGCCGAGCGAGACGTACTTCACCTCCAGGAACTCGTCCAGGCCCCAGGGGCCGCCCTCGCGCCCCAGGCCGCTCTGCTTGACGCCGCCGAACGGTGCGTAGGGGGCCGAGGGGACGCCGTCGTTGACGCCGACGATGCCGTACTCGAGGGCCTCGGCGACGCGCCAGGCGCGTCCCAGGTCGGAGGTGTAGAGGTAGGCGGCCAGGCCGTAGGGCGTGTCGTTGGCCATCCCGACCGCCTCCTCCTCGCGCTCGAAGGTGAGGATCGGCGCGACCGGGCCGAAGGTCTCCTCGCGCATCAGCTTCATCTCCGGGGTCACGCCGGTCAGCACGGTGGGCAGGAAGTACAGGCCGTTCGTCGCCTCGCCGCCCAGCCGGACCTGGGCGCCGCGGGCGCGCGCGTCGGCGACGTGCTCCTCGACCTTGGCGAGGCCCTGCGCGTCGACCAGCGGGCCGACGTCGGTGGCGTCGTCCTCGGGATCGCCGACCACCAGCTCCCGGGCCGCGGCGACGTAGCGCTCGATGAACGCGTCGGCGATCTCGGCCTGGACGTAGATGCGGTTGGTGCAGACGCAGGTCTGGCCGGCGTTGCGGAACTTGCAGGCGATCGTCTCGCGCACCGCCTGGTCCAGGTCGGCGTCGGCGAAGACCAGGAAGGGCGCGTGCCCGCCCAGCTCCAGGCTGATCTTCTTGATCGTCTCGGCGCTCTGGCGGTAGAGGATGCGCCCGACCTCGGTGCTGCCGGTGAAGGCCACCTTGCGGACGCGCGGGTCGGCCATCAGCACCTCGCTGAGGGGGACCGGGTCGGCGGCGGGCAGCACCTGCAGCGTGCCGGCCGGGCCGCCCGCCTGCTGCCACAGCTCGGCCAGCGCCAGGGCGCTGAGCGGCGTCTGCTCGGCCGGCTTGAGCACGACGGTGCAGCCGGCCGCCAGCGCCGGCGCCGCCTTGCGGGTGACCATCGCGGCGGGGAAGTTCCAGGGCGTCACGGCGTAGACCGGTCCGACCGGCTGGCGCACCGCCAGACCGCGCTTGTGCGCCGCGGCGGTGGGGAAGACCTCGCCGTACGCGCGCGGCGCCTGCTCGGCGTACCAGCGCACGAAGCCGGCGGCGTAGGCGATCTCGCCGCGGGCCTCGCGGATCGGCTTGCCCATCTCGCGCGTCATCAGGCGCGCCAGGCGCTCCTGGTTCTCGAGGATCAGGTCGTGCCAGCGCCGCAGCACGTCGGCCCGTTCGAAGGCGGTGGTCGCGCGCCACCCCTCGAAGGCGCTCCAGGCGGCGTCCGCCGCGGCGCGGGCCTCGTCGGGACCGCAGTCCGCGACGTGCGCGACGGCGTCGCCGGACGGCCCGCGCAGCTCGAAGGTGGCGGGGGCGTCGTGCCAGGCGTCGGTCAGGTAGCGTCCGTGCAGGTCTGCGAAGTCGCTCATGCCGGCAGCATAGCGCCGGGCGGAGGGACTCCACCCGGCGCGACGGTCGTAGCGGGGGTCAGGCCGCGGCGTTGATCAGGTCGTCGGCGATCTTGGAGCTCGACAGCACGCCGGGCAGGCCGCCGCCGGGGTGGGTGCCCGCACCGACGAAGTACAGGTTGGGCATCTCCTCGCTGCGGTTGTGCGGACGGAACCAGGCGGACTGGGTCAGCTTGGGCTCGAACGCGAAGGCGGACCCCTGGTAGCTGCGCAGATCGCCCTGGAAGTGCAGCGGGTCGATGTACAGCTCGGTCACCAGGTGCTCCTTCAGGCCGGGCAGGTAGCGGTCGTCCAGGAAGTCGACGATCGCGTCGCGGTACGGCTGCGCCTGGGCGCGCCAGTCGACGCCGCTCTTGAGGTTCGGAACCGGCGAGAGGACGTAGAACGCCTCGTGCCCCTCGGGCGCCATCGACGGGTCGGTGTAGGACGGCATGTGCAGGTAGAGGCTGAAGTCGTCGGCCACCTTGCCGTCGTTCTTGAAGATGTCCCGCAGCAGGCCCTCGTAGCGCGGTCCCAGGATGATGTTGTGGTGCTTGAGCGTGCCATCGAAGCGGTACTGCTTGTCGGTGCCGAAGTAGAGGACGAACAGGCTCATGGCGTAGTCCATGCGCTGCAGCTTCTGATCGGTGTACTTCTTGCGGTGCTGCGGCGCGATCATCTTCATGTAGGTCGTGGCGACGTCGGCGTTGGAGACGACCACGTCCGCCTCGACGACCTCGCCGTTCTCGAGGCGCACGCCCGTGGCGCGGCGGGCGGTGCCCTCGCCCTCGACCAGGATCTCGGCCACCGGGGTCGAGACGTGCACCTTGCCGCCCAGCTCGGTGATCAGCCGCTCGAACGCGTCGACCAGCGCGCCGGTACCGCCCATCGCGTACCAGACGCCCCACTCGCGTTCGAGGTAGTGGATCATCGCGTAGATGCTGGGCGTGTCGAACGGGTTGCCGCCGACCAGCAACGGGTGGAAGCTGAACACCTGGCGCAGGAACGGATCCTTCACGTACTGCGAGACGTAGCGGTAGACGCTCTTGTAGCTCTGCAGCCGGATCAGGTCGGGTGCGACCTTGACCATGTCCCAGACCGACAGGAACGGCTTGTCCGCCAGGCCCACGAAGCCCTTCTGGAAGATCTCGCGGGTGGTCGCCATGAAGCTCAGGTAGCCGCGCTTGTCCGACGGGTTGCGCTTGTCGATCTCGGAGAGGATGAACATCTCGTCGTCGTTGTAGTCGAAGAACGACCCCTCGTGATCGAAGATCCGGTAGAAGGGGTCGCACTTGACGAAGCGGACGTAGTCCTCGCGGTTCTTGCCCGCCTTGTTCCAGATGTCGTCGAACATGTAGGGGGCGGTGATGATGGTGGGCCCGCCGTCGAAGCTGAAGCCGTCCTGCTCGTAGGTGTAGGCGCGGCCGCCGAGCTTGTCGCGCGCCTCGAAGATGGTGACGTCGTGCCCGTCCGCGAGCAATCTCGCCGCGGCGCCCAGGCCCCCGAACCCCGAACCGATGATGACGATCTTGCGCTTCATGTCACGAGCATACGCCCGTTCCGCGCCGTCGGTCCGTGGGCGGGGGTCCGGTGTGACGGTCCGACCAGGACCGCGTCGGCACCGTCAGGGTGTTCTCGAGCCGCCCCAGGTCCTCGGGCGTCGCGCGCCGGCCGGTCCAGGGCCCGGACGTCGAGGGAGGTGCCGTGGCGCTCGGTCAGGCGCGGCGGCAGCTCGCCGGTCGCGCCGGCGCGCGGAGCAGCGGGCGGGGCCGCGCGGTACGGGGCTGCTAGGCTGACCGGCATGAACCGTCAGGTCCGTCGCATCGAGGAGAAGAAGGAACGCAAGGCCGAACGCGAGAAGGAGAAGGCCAAGCAGGAGAAGCGACAGCGTCGACAGCACCGGCGCGAGGCGCGCCGCAAGGCGGCCGAGCGACGGGCCCGCGGCGAGAGCGCGCCGGAGGCCGCCACCCCGACCGGACCCCGCACCTCGAACCCGGGACGCTTCTCGGGCGCCCTGATGGCCGCCACCGTCTTCTTCATCGCCCTGCAGACGGTCGCCCCGACCGACGGGTCGATCGTCAGCCAGGTCGTCTCGGCCAGCTTCTACCTGCTCTTCGGCTACTTCGCGACGCTCTGGATGATGCGCCGCAAGGCGCCGCAGCCGCTGTTCGTCGCGATCGCGGCGGGCGTCATGATGACCCTCGCCACCCTGGCGTCGCAGGCGTTCCAGCCGGCCCTGGAGATCGCGCCGGTGATGCTGATCCTGGCCGTCCCGTTCGTGGTCGGCGGCGCCTTCCTCGGTCGGCTGGTATGGAACCGGGCGCCCTGAGCGGCGCCTCCAGCGCGGAGGCCGCGCCGACCGCGGTGGTCGGCGCGATGCCGGAGGAGATCGCCACCCTGCTGCCCTTGCTCGAGGCGCGTGAGACGCGCCAGCGCGGCCCGTTCGAGGTGCACGCCGGCCGTCTCGACGGCCACCCGGTGCTGCTGGCCGTCTGCGGCGTCGGCAAGGTCAACGCGGCGGCGCTCGCGCAGCAGCTTCTCGCCGACGGCGCCGCACGACTGATCTTCACCGGCGTCGCCGGCGGGCTGGATCCGGAGCTGCACGTCGGCGACCTGGTCGTCGCGCGCGATGCGCTGCAGCACGACGTCGACGTCCGGCCGCTGGGATACGAGCTCGGTCGCGTGCCGGGCGAGCCGCTGGCCTGGTCGGCCGATCCGGCCCTGGTCGAGGCGGCGCTGGACGTCGCCCGCGAGGTGGTGCACGGCGCCCGCGTGGTCGCCGGCCGGATCGTCTCGGGCGACCGCTTCATCGCCGATCCCGAGGCGGCGCGGGAGCTGGTGCGGCGCTTCGCCGCGACCTGCGCCGAGATGGAGGGCGCCGCGGTCGCGCAGGTGTGCGCCCGCTGGGGGGTGCCCTGGGTGGTGGTGCGCTCGCTGAGCGACGCGGCCGACGACGAGGCGTCGGTCGACTTCCGTGCCTTCACCCGGACCGCGGCCGCCCGCGCCGAGGCGGTCGTGCGGGGCGTCCTGGCCCGCTTGGACGGGCGCGAGCCGGCCGCCACGTAAGCGCGGAGGTACGGCCCGCCCGGTGGGCTGCGGTAGCATGCCGCGACACGGCGGCCGGCCCCGAGGGCCGGCCCCCACGACGCGACCCGTGCCTGCGGGCCCGCCCCGACCGATCCGGCGGCGGGCCACGCGTGCGCGCCGCGAGAGGAGAACACCTCATGGCCGACGTTCCGGACGACGTGCTCGACCACGACCGGTCGCAGCTATCCGCCGACGAGCTCGAGGAGCTCGAACGGGTGGAGCTGCGCGAGTGGCTCGACTCGCTCGACTACGTACTCGCGTCCGGCGGAGCCGAGCGGGTACGCCAGGTCCTCGAACGCCTCGAGGTCCACGCGCACCGCAGCGGGGTTCGCATCCCGTTCAGCGCCGAGACGCCCTACATCAACACCATCCCCGCCTCCGAGACGCCGGAGTACCCGGGCGACTTCGACCTCGAGCGGCGGATCCGCGCGCTGATCCGCTGGAACGCCATGGCGATGGTCGTGCGCGCGAACAAGTACAGCGACGGCATCGGCGGGCACCTGGCGACCTACGCCTCCGCCGCGACGCTGTACGAGGTGGGCTTCCACCACTTCTTCCGCGGCCACGACGCGGGCGTCGACGCCGACCTGGTCTACATCCAGGGGCACGCCAGCCCCGGCATCTACGCCCGCAGCTACCTCGAGGGCCGCTTGAGCGTCGAGCAGATGCGCAACTTCCGGCGCGAGCTCCAGGACGGTCCGGGCCTGTCGAGCTACCCGCACCCGTGGCTGATGCCGGACTACTGGCAGTTCCCGACCGTCTCGATGGGCCTCGGCCCGATCATGTCGATCTACAACGCCCGCTTCATGCGCTACCTCGAGGCCCGCGGCCTCAAGGAGAAGGGGACCGGCAAGGTCTGGGCGTTCGTCGGCGACGGCGAGACCGACGAGCCCGAGACCCTCGGCGCGATCAAGATCGCCGCGCGCGAGAAGCTCGACAACCTGATCTGGGTCATCAATGCCAACCTGCAGCGCCTCGACGGACCGGTGTGGGGCAACGGCAAGGTCATCCAGGAGCTCGAAGCGGTCTTCCGGGGCGCCGGCTGGAACGTCATCAAGGTCGCCTGGGGCCGCTACTGGGACAAGCTTCTGGAGAAGGACGCGGACGGCGTCCTGGCCGAGCGCTTCGGCCGCATGGTCGACGGCGAGTCGCAGCGCTACGCCGCCTTCGGCGCGCCGGAGCTGCGCGAGCGCTTCTTCGACACGCCTGAGCTGAAGAAGCTGATCGAGGGTTGGAGCGACGACGACATCGCCATGCTCAACCGCGGCGGGCACGACCCGACCAAGGTCTACGCCGCCTACCAGCGGGCCGCGCAGCATACCGGCCAGCCCACCCTGATCGTCGCCCGCACGGTCAAGGGCTACGGCCTGGGGGAGACGGCCGAGGCCAAGAACCCGGCCCACCAGACGAAGAAGCTGGACGTCGAGGACATGAAGACGTTCCGCGACCGCTTCGACATCCCCATCGCGGACGACGCGATCGGCGACTACCCCTTCTACCGGCCGGAGCCCGACTCGCCCGAGGCGCGCTACCTGCAGGAGCGGCGCGAGGGGCTGGGGGGCTACCTGCCGGCGCGCGTGGACGACACCGAACCGTTGCCCGCCCCGGACTGGGACGCCTTCGAGGAGTTCTTCGAGGGGACCGGCGACCGTGCCGTCTCGACCACGATGGTGTTCGTGACGGTGCTGCGCAAGCTGCTCCGGGACGCGACCTGGGGCGACCGGGTCGTGCCGATCATCCCGGACGAGGCGCGCACCTTCGGGATGGAGGCGCTGTTCCGTCAGATCGGCATCTACTCGCCGGCCGGGCAGCTGTACGAACCGGTCGACAAGGAGAACCTGCTCTACTACAAGGAGTCCAAGGACGGCGCGATCCTCGAGGAGGGCATCACCGAGGCGGGCGCCATGGCGAGCTTCCTGGCGGCCGGCACCAGCTACGCCAACTACGGCGTGCCGATGGTGCCGTTCTACATCTACTACTCGATGTTCGGCTTCCAGCGCATCGGCGATCTGGCCTGGGCGGCGGGCGACTCGCGCGCGCGCGGCTTCATGCTGGGCGCGACGGCGGGGCGGACCACCCTGGCGGGCGAGGGCCTGCAGCACCAGGACGGTCACAGCCACCTGCTGGCGCTGCCGATCCCGAACCTGGAGGCGTACGATCCCGCCTTCGCCTACGAGCTCGCGACGATCGTGCGGGAGGGGCTGCGCCGGATGTACGAGGCGCAGGAGGACGTCTTCTACTACCTAACGATCGAGAACGAGAACCTTCCCCAGCCGGCCGCGCCCGAGCACCTCTCGCGCGAGGAGCTGATCACCGGCATCCTGGCGGGCCTCTACCGCTACGGCCCTTCGTCGCGGCGCTTCCGCACGAAGGCCCAGCTGTTCGGCTCCGGCGCGATCATGGGCGAGGTGCTGAAGGCCCAGGCGATCCTGGAGGACTACAAGGTCGCCGCCGACGTCTGGAGCGTGACCAGCTACAAGGCGCTGCACAACGACGCCGTCGCGGTCGTGCGTCGCAACCGCCTGCGCCAGGACGGCGAGGCCGAGGTGCCCTACCTGGCGCGCGCGCTGGACGGGGTCGAAGGGCCGCTGGTGGCCGCGTCCGACTACGTCAAGGCGCTGCCGGACATGCTGGCTCCCTACCTGCCGCGCCCGATGGTCTCGCTCGGGACCGACGGCTTCGGTCGCAGCGAGGCGCGCGAGGAGCTGCGCGACTTCTTCGAGGTCGACGCCAAGCACATCGCCCACGCGACGCTCCGGGCCCTCGTCGACGACGGCGAGCTGGAGCCCGAGGTGCTCGAGCGGGCGACCGCCGAGCTCGGCATCGACGCGCACAAGCCCGACCCCGCGCGCTCGTAACGGGCGCACGAACGGAGTGAACCTGTGGCAACGGAATTCAAGCTTCCCGAGGTAGGCGAGGGGATCGACGCCGGCACGGTCGTCGCCGTGCTGGTGTCGGTCGGAGACCGGATCGAGGAGGACCAGCCGGTCCTCGAGCTCGAAACCGACAAGGCGGTCGTGGAGGTCCCCTCGTCGGTCGCCGGCGTGGTCGAGAGCATCGCCGTCGAAGAGGGCCAGGAGGTCCCGATCGGCTCGACCATCCTGACGGTGGGCGAGGGCGCCGGAGCCGGCGCCGAGCAGCAGCCGGCCGAGGAAGCGGCCGAGCGACCGGCGGACGAGCCGCCGGCCGAAGCGGCCCAGGACGAGGCCGAGGCGGCGAGCGAGGTCGAGGCCCCGGCCGCGGCCTCCGCTCCGCCGCAGGCCTCCGCTCCGGCGCAGGCCCCCGGCGCCGGCGGGGACGAGACCCCCGCCGGGCTGATCCCGGCGGCGCCGAGCGTGCGTCGGCTGGCTCGCGAGCTGGGGGTCGACCTCAAGGCCGTGCAGGGCTCGGGGATCCTCGGTCGGATCTCGGCCGAGGACGTGCGCGCCTACGCCGAGGGCGGCGCCCCGCGTGCCGCCGCGCCGGCTGCGGCCGCCCCCGCGCCGCAGGCCGCGCCCCTACCCGACTTCTCCACCTGGGGCGAGACCGAGCGCGTCGCCATGAACGGCATCCGCAAGGCGACCGTGCGCTCGATGACCACGGCCTGGACGACCGTGCCGATGGTCACGCACTTCGACAAGGCGGACGCGACCGAGTTCGAGGCCCTGCGCCAACGCCACAAGCCCGACGCCGAGAAGCTCGGCGCCAAGCTCACCCCGACGGCGATGCTGATCAAGGTCGTCGCCGCGGCGCTGCGCAAGTTCCCCGACTTCAACGCCTCGATCGACGTCGCGAACAACGAGATCGTCTACAAGAAGTACGTCAACATCGGCGTGGCGGTCGACACCGATCACGGCCTGCTGGTGCCGGTGGTCAAGCATGCCGATCGCAAGAGCATGCTGGACCTGGCCGTCGAGCTGGGCGAGCTGGCCGAGAAGGCACGCGACCGCAAGCTCACGCCGGACGAGATGCAGGGCGGCAACTTCAGCGTCAGCAACCTCGGGGGCATCGGCGGCACCGGCTTCACGCCGATCGTCGCGCCGCCCGACGTGGCGATCCTGGGCGTCTCGCGCGGCGGCAAGGAGCCGGTCTGGGACGACGAGCAGGGCGCCTTCGTGCCGCGCACGATGATGCCGCTGTCGGTCACCTACGACCACCGGCTGATCGACGGGGCGTCGGCCGCGCGCTTCCTGCGCTGGGTCTGCCGTGCCATCGAGAACCCCTTCCTGATCAGCCTCGAAGGCTGAGCTCGGCCCCTGCTGGGGGGTGCGCCCCGACCAAGGCTCGGTCGGGGCGCCCGCCATCCGGGACGCTCCGGCCGGCCCTGACGCGCGTGGTAGCATCCGCGCCATGGACGCGCCGGCCCGCGAACCCCGCACGCCGGTCGAGGCCGGTCCGCGCGACCAGCTCCAGGCGACCGGCCTGACCAAGCGCTACGGCGGTCGCACCGTCGTCGACGGGGTGGACCTGGCGCTCTCGCCCGGCGAGATCGTGGCCCTGCTGGGACCCAACGGCGCTGGCAAGACCACCAGTTTCTACATGATCGTCGGCTTCGTCCGGCCCGACGCGGGCCGGATCGTGCTGGGCGGGCGCGACGTCACGCGCTGGCCGATGCACCGCCGCGCACGCGCCGGTCTGGGCTACCTGGCGCAGGAGCCCAGCGCCTTCCGGCGCATGAGCGTGCGCGACAACCTGCTGGCCATCCTCGAGTTCCGCGAGTCCCAACGCGAGGTGCGCGAGGCCCGGGCGGCGGCGCTGCTGGACGAGTTCGGGCTGGCCCACCTGGCCGACCACCGCGCCGAGACCCTGTCCGGCGGCGAGCGCCGGCGTCTCGAGATCGCCCGCAGCCTGACGATCGATCCCTCCTTCATCCTGCTCGACGAGCCGTTCACCGGCGTCGACCCCAAGTCGATCCGCGAGATCCAGGACCTGATCCGCGACCTGCGCGAACGGCGCGGCCTGGGCGTGTTCCTGACCGACCACTCGGTCCGCGAGACGGTGGCGATCGCCGATCGCGTCGTGCTGATGTTCGACGGCCGCATCCGCTTCGACGGAACGCCGGACGCGTTCGCCGCGGACGACGACGTGCGCACCACCTACCTCGGAAGCGACTTCCGGCTCTGAGGGCGCGCGGCATGGTGCGACGCGGCCGGAGCGGCAGGGGCCAGGAGGCGATGGGATGATCTACGTCCTCGGTCTGGTCGCGCTGCTGCTGTTGCTGGCGGGCGTGATCGCCTGGGCGGGCGACCGCCTCGGTACCTGGGCCGGGCGCCGCCGCCTGACCATCTTCGGCGCGCGTCCCAAGCGGACCGGCCAGGTGATCGGCATCGGCGCGGGCGTCCTCATCATGCTGGTCACCCTGGCGGTGCTGGCGGTGGCGTTCCAGAACGCGACGCAGACGCTGCTGAACGCCCAGCGAACGGCGGAGGAGCTGTCGCGGTTGCAGGCGCAGGAACGCCAGCTGCAGCAGCGGGTGCGCGAGCTCGGCGACGAGCGCGACACCTTGAGCGTCGAGCTCGAGCAGGCGCGGGCCACCATCCGTACCGCCGAGGAGGCGCGCGACGCGGCGCTGCGCGAGCGTGACGCCGCCGCCGCCGAGCGCGACGCCATCCGTGCCGAGAGCGACGAGCTGCGGACCGAGCTGGAGGCGTTGGACGCATCGTTGGCCGCCGCCGAGGCGAGCTTGGTCACCGCCCAGGAGGAGCTGGCGACGATCGCGGCGGAGCTCGACGCCGCCCGCGCCGAGCGCGACGCGGCGGTCGAGGCCGCCCGGGAGGCGCGTGCCGCGGCCGCGGCGGCCGAGACCGAGGCCGAGGCCCAGCAGGCCCGCGTGACGGAGGTGCAGGCCGAGCTCGACCAGGCCAACGAACGGCTGTCGACCCTGCAGACCGAGTTGCTCGTCGCCGAGACGCAGGTGTCCGAGGCACGCGCGGACCTGGCCATCGCCGAGGAGGAGCTCGGGGCGGCCGAGGCCGCGCGCGACCGTGCCCTGGCCGGCCGTGACGAGGCCGTCGCCGAGCGCGACACGGCCCTGGCCGAGCTGGATGCGGCCGTCCAAGCGCAAGAGCAGGCCGAAAGCGCGGCCCGCGACGCCGAGGCCGCGCGCGACGCCGTCCTGACCGAGCGCGACGCGCTGCTGGCCGAGCGCGACGCGGCCCTGTCGGCGGTCGGAGCGGCGCGCGAGCAGGTCGCCCAGCTTCAGTCCGTGATCGACCTGCTGCAGCGCGAGAGCGCCGCCCTCGAGGCGGAGGCGTTGCAGCTGCGCGAGGCCAACCGCACCCTGCAGGGCGCCAACGACGCCCTCGCGTCCGCGAACGCCGAGCTGGAGGCACGCAACGAGGGACTCGAGTCGCTCAACGCCACCCTCGAGGCCCGCATCCTCGAGTCCAGCGAGCGCGCCAGCGAACTCGAGAGCCAGGTCGAGGACCTCGGCCAGCGCCTCGAGGACCAGTCCCGTCGCCTCTCCGAGGTGCAACGCGAGTTCGATCGCGCCGCCTCCGGCGACGTGACCTTCGAGACCGGCGAGCTGATCTTCAGCGGCGCGATCGACGCCACGACCGCGGCCGAGGCGCGCGAAGCGCTGTCGCTGCTCGTGCGCGAGGCCAGCGTCGCCACCTCGCGGCGCGGCGCCGGCGAGGTGGTGCTGCGCTCGGACCAGGTCTCGATCCTGGTGGACGCGATCGTGGCCACCCCCGGCTCCGACCTGGTGCGGCTGCTCTCGCCCCGCAACCAGTTCAGCCCGACCCTGGTCGAGGTCGTGGTCGAAGCGTTCGAGAACGAGCTGGTGCTCGACGCGGGACGGCTGCTGGTCACGCGCCGGTTGCACCTCGGCAGCGCCGACCTGCCGATCAGCCAGGCCGACCTGCGTGGGGCGCTGTCGTCGCTCAAGGGCGACGCCCTGGCGGCACTACGTAGAGCCGGGCTGGACGAGTTCCAGCTTCCCCTCTACCCGACCCTGACCGAGGAGACCTTCGCGTCGCTGCTGCTGCGGCGCAGCGGGCCGGTCACGATCGGCGTCTGGGTGC
>CAZJGU010000038.1:16393-26751 GCA_964545455.1 uncultured bacterium
CGATCAGTACATCCCCAACGACAGCCTGAAGGACGGCGTCTGGGTGCTCGAGGACGTCTACCGCGCCGGTCCGGCGCGGCTGGAGCTGATCATCCTCGACTGACGTCGGGGGCGGGGCGCCTCAGTCGCGCGAGGGCCGCGTCGGCATGCGCAGGATGTAGGTGATGCCGATCGCGCCCACCGTGGCCACCAGCAGGCCCAGCCAGGGGCGCGACAGGCCCAGGAACACGGCGCTGCCGCCGGCGAACAGCACGATCATCGAGATCGCGAAGACCTTGGCCCGCAGCGGCAGCCCCAGCCCGGCACGGATGTCCCGCACGATCGGACCGAAGACGCGGTGGGTCAGCAACCAGCGGTAGAAGCGCGGGCTGGAGCGCGCGAAGAAGAACGCGGCGATCAACAGCCAGACCGTCGTCGGCCAGCCGGGCAGCACCACGCCGAGGGCGCCGAGACCCACCGACAGCCACCCCAACCCCAGCAGGACGCCGCGCAGCAGCGGGTTGCGGACGATCGCGTCGGTCTCGAGGACGGGATCGTACCCGGGCGCCTCTGCCGTCGGCGGTGCGTCGTCGGGGCGGGACGGGTGGGCGGCCACGCGTCATGCTATCCCGGGGCTCACGAGGCATCGGTCCCGCCGCGACGCCTCGCCGCGCGCGCCCGGCGCGCTTGGCCGCGGCAGCGCTTCGAGCAGTACCTGACCTCGTCCCAGTCGCGCGCCCAGCGCCGGCGCCAGCGGAACGGTCGCCGGCAGCGAGCGCAGACGCGCTCCGGCAGGTCGGCCTTGGCGACGCCGCGAGGCACGTCAGGGGAGGGGGTCGTGGAAGCGTTGGACCTCGATGCGGTAGCCGTCGGGGTCGCGCACGAAGAACTGCGTGATCGCGAAGCGCTCGTTCACGCGCGGCGGGCCGTCGACGTCCGCGCCGACGCGCAGCAGCCGACGGTGCAGCGCATCGACGTCGTCGATCACGATCGTCTCGATCCAGCGGTCGTCGTGCGGCAGGGCCGCGTCGCTGCCGTCGTAGCCCGCCTGGCACACGCCCAGGTAGCCGCCGGGCGCGACCTGGAAGATCAGGCAGGCGCCCTGGTCGCGGACCAGCGGCAGGCCCAGGTCGCGTTCGTAGAAGTCGCGGCTGGCGGCCAGGTCGCGGACCGGCCGGAACGACACCAGGGCGGTGGGGCTCAGGTCGCTCGTCATGCGCACCTCCGCTCTGAGCCTACGCGTCCGCGTGGGTACCGACCGTGCGGGCGGTCGCGCGTCCGGCCTGCGGGGGCCCGCGAACGAGTATCCTGTCGCGGATGAGCGATGCGCCCCCGGCCGTGATCCTGGTGGCCGACGACCAGGAAGGCCACCTGACGCTGATCGAGATGCTGCTCTCGATCGACGGCTACGAGGTGGTCACCGTGAGCGATGGGCGCGAGGCGCTCGAGTGGCTGGCCGCGAACACGCCCGACGTCGCCGTGCTGGACGTGCAGATGCCGTTCGTCGACGGGATCGAGGTGTGCCGGCGGATCAAGGCGGTCCGGCGTCTCAAGCACGTGCCGGTGGTCATTCTCACGGCGATGCGCGACCAGGGCAAGCTCGAGTCGGCCCGCATCGCGGGCGCCGACGCGGTCGTCCGCAAGCCCCTCGAGGGCAAGGACTTTCGCGCCACCGTGCGCAGCCTGGTCGACGTCGCGCGGGAGCGCCCCGCCGGCTAGCGTCTAGGATCGGTCCGCGGCAGGACCGGGGGCGGCGGCGCGCCGTTGCCGCATCGCTTCGAACAGCAGCAGGGCCCCGGTCACGGCGACGTTGAGGCTGTCGCCGCGGCCGCCCATCGGCACCCGCACGCGCACGTCCGCGAGGTCGCGCCAGGCGTCGTCGAGCCCCTCGTGCTCGGGACCCAGCAGCAGCGCGATCGGACCGGTCAGGTCCGCGTCCCATACCTCGTCCGCCGCGTCGGGCGTGGCGGCGACCACCCTCAGCGCCCACCGGTCCAGCCAGGCCCGCACCGCGGCTCCGGGGGCGGCCACGGTCGGGACCGAGAACACCGCGCCCATGCTGGCGCGGATCGCCGCCGGGTTCCACGGGTCGGTGCCTTCGCCCTCGACCGCGATCAGCGCGGACGCCGCCGCGGCGTCCGCGCTTCGCGCGAGCGCCCCGAGGTTCCCGGGCTTCTCGGTCCCGATCGCGACGAGCACCAGGGCGTCGGCGGGGAGGATCAACGCGTCCAAGGTCCGTCGTGGGGGGCGTGCGACGGCCAGGACGCCGTCGGGCCCCTGCCGCCGGCTGAGCCGCGCGAAGGCGGGCTCGGCCAGCTCGATCACGGTGACACCCGCCAGTTCCAGCCGTTGGGCCAGCGCGCGGCCGTCGGGGCGCACCAGCGTCGGCGCCACCAGCAGCGTGTCGATCCGGACGCCCGCCTCGGCCGCCCGGTCGGTCTCGCGCGTGCCCTCGATCAGGGTGCGTCCTTCACGCTCGCGGGCCCGCCGCTCGTGCAGGCGCAGGAGTTCCTTGACGCGCGGGTTCTTGGGGCTGTCGATGCGGGCTCGAGCCACGGCCGCCATGCTACCGCCGCGGTCGCGGCGCGCGCGGGGTGCTAGCATCTGCGCTCGGGCAGGCCGCACGGGTCCGGCCCCGGGAAGGACCGTCCATTGCATCGGCCCCGCGCGGCACGCGCCGGCGTTCTCTTCGTCCTCGTCGTGCTGTTCCTCGACATCCTCGGGTTGGGGATCGTCATCCCGGTCCTGCCCGAGCTGGTGGACTCCTTCGTGCCCGGCGACGCCTCCGCCGCCGCGCCCTGGTACGCGGCACTGGCGTCGGTCTACGCGGTGATGCAGGTCCTCTTCGCGCCCCTGGTGGGCGCGCTCTCCGACCGCTTCGGCCGGCGGACGGTGATCCTCGCCTCGCTGAGCGCCTTCGGCGGGAGCTACCTGATCCTGGCGCTGGCCCCCTCGCTGACCTGGCTGTTCATCGGCCGGGTCCTGGCCGGCATCACAGGCGCCACGATCACCGCCGCCAACGCCTACATCGCGGACGTCTCGACGCCGGAGACGCGGGCGCGCAACTTCGGTTTCGTGGGTGTCGCCTTCGGCCTGGGGTTCATCTTCGGCCCCGCCATCGGTGGTCTGCTGGGCGGCTTCGGCCTGCGCGTGCCGTTCTACGCCGCGGCGGTCAGCGCCTTGGCGGGTGCGCTCTACGGTCTGCTGGTCCTGCCGGAATCGCTGCCCCCCGAGAAGCGGCGCCCGTTCGCTTGGCGCTCGGCGATCCCGCTGCGGGCCCTGGGCGTGCTGGGGAACTACCCGCTGGTGGCCGGCCTGGCGGTGTCGTTCCTGTTCTTCTACCTGGCCCAACGCGGCCTGGAGACGGTCTTCGTGCTCTACACCGCCTATCGCTACGCCTGGGGGCCGACCGAGAACGGCTTGGCGTTGGCCCTCGTCGGGGTGATGGCGGCGCTGGTGCAGGGCGGCCTGGTGCGCCCGACGGTGGCGCGGCTGGGCGAGCGGCGCACCATCGTCGTCGGCCTGTCGGTGTCGCTGCTGGGGTTCGTGGGCTACGGCCTGGCCTCCCAGGGCTGGATGCTGCTGACGGTGCTGGCGGTCGCCAGCCTGGGGGCGGTCGCCGGACCGGCGATCCAGGGCCTGGTGGCGGGCACGGTGCCGGGCCGGGAGCAGGGGGCCGTGCAGGGTGCCCTGACGTCGCTGCAGTCGCTCGCGTCGGTGGTCGCGCCGCTGGCGGCGGGGGGCGTCTTCTCCGCCTTCAGCGGCGAGGGCGCGCCGCTCGAGCTGCCCGGCGCTCCGTTCTTCCTGGGGGCCGTGCTGCTGCTGGTCGGCCTGCTCTGGGCCGGGCGGACGCTCCGGCGCCATCCGGGCGACGACGGTGCGGCGGGCCGGGGCTAGACTGCCGCATGTCCCCGCTGATCTCCCCGGCCGACCTCCTCGAACGCGCCTCCGACCCCGTGCTGCGCATCGTCGATGTCCGCTTCGACCTCGCCGATCCGGAGGCGGGCCGGCGGGCGTACCGCGCCGGCCACCTTCCGGGCGCCGTCTACCTGCACCTCGACGAGGACCTGTCCGGTCCGCTCCGGTCGGACGGGATCGGCGGGCGTCACCCGCTGCCCGCCCCCGACCTGCTGGCGGAGCGTCTGGGCAGGGCCGGGATCGGCGACGCGCACGAAGTCGTCGTCTACGACGACGCCGGCGGGGCGATGGCGGGGCGCCTGTGGTGGTTGCTGCACTGGATCGGACGACCGCGCGTGCGGGTGCTGGACGGCGGCCTGCAGGCCTGGACGGCGGCGGGTGGACGGCTGAGCGACGATCCGGCCGTGCCGGAGCCGGCGCCGTCGAGCGCGGATCCGCAAGCGGCGATGGTGGCGTCGGCCGAGCAGGTGCGCGATCTCGCCCCGCGGGACGACGTGTTCCTGGTCGACGCCCGCGCGCCGGAGCGCTACCGCGGTGAGACGGAGCCGCTCGACCGCAGGGCGGGCCACGTGCCCGGCGCGCGCAACCGGCCGTTCGCCGGCAACCTCGAGGACGGCCGCTTCCGCGCGCCGGATGCGCTCCGGGCCCGTTTCGCTCCTGCCGCGGCGGCCCGGCACACGGTCGTCTACTGCGGCTCGGGCGTGACGGCCGCCCACGACGCGCTGGCCATGGTGGTCGCGGGCCTGCCGATGCCGCGGCTGTACGCCGGGTCGTGGAGCGACTGGTCCAGCCGCGACGGCTGGCCGGTCGCGACGGGCGACGAGGAGGGCGGCGGCGACGACGCCGCACAGGCTCCTCACGCGCAGCGGGGATAGGCTGGGACATGGAGTTCCGAACCGCACGACGCCTTCCCGGCCTGGGTTGGTTGCGCGAACCGATCAACGCCCTGACGCACGCCCTGGGCGCCCTCCTGGGCGTGGTGGGCCTGATCGTGCTGCTGGTCCTGGCGGACGGCGATCCCGCCCGCGTGGCCAGCGCCCTCGTCTACGGCGTCAGCCTGGTGCTGCTGTTCCTGGCCAGCACGCTGCTGCACGCGGTCCGCGCCGGGATCCGGGCGCTCCAGGTGTTCCGCATCCTCGACCACGCCGCGATCTACCTGTTGATCGCCGGGACGTACACGCCGATCACGCTGGTGACCCTGCAGGAGCGCAGCCCTACGCTGGGCTGGACGCTGTTCGGCCTGGTGTGGGGACTGGCGGCGTTGGGGGTGCTGTTCAAGATCCTCTGGCTGGGCGCGCCGCGCTGGGCGTCCACGGGGCTGTACCTGCTGCTGGGCTGGTTGGCGGTCGGGGCGATCCGACCGCTGGTCGCGAGCCTGCCTGCCTCCGCCCTGGCGTGGCTGGTGGCGGGCGGTCTGGCCTACTCGGTCGGCGCGCTGGTGTACGCCAGCAAGCGCCCCGATCCGTTCCCGAGCGTGTTCGGCTACCACGAGATCTGGCACCTCTTCGTGCTGGCGGGCGCCGCGGCGCACTTCGTGCTGATCGCGCGCTACGTCGTCGGCGCCTGACGGTCGGCGCATGACCGCCGAGGCGCGTCCCTGCCCCTGGGTCGGCGACGATCCGTCGATGCGGCGCTACCACGACGAGGAGTGGGGCGTGCCGCTGTTCGACCCGCGGCGGACGTTCGAGTTCCTGCTGCTCGAGACGATGCAGGCCGGCCTCTCCTGGCGCGTCGTGCTGCACAAGCGCGCCGCCCTGCGCGAGGCCTTCGCGGGCTTCGACCCCGAGCGCGTCGCCGCCTTCGCGGAGCAGGACGTCGCGACGATGCTGGCCGATGCGCGCCTGATCCGACACCGCGGCAAACTCGAGGCGGCGATCGGCAACGCGCGCGCCTTCCTGGCGCTCGAGGAGGGACCCGGCTTCGTGCCGCACGCCTGGTCGTTCGTCGGGGGTGCGCCGCGTCAGAACCGCTACCGGCGGCTGGACGAGGTTCCCAGCGTCACGCCCGAGTCGGAGGCGCTCGCCGGCGATCTGCGCAGGCGCGGCTTCCGCTTCGTCGGCCCCACGGTCCTCTACGCGCACATGCAGGCGACCGGCATGGTGAACGACCACCTGCTGAGCTGCCCGCGCCACGCGGCGGTCGCCCGGCTGGCGGGAGCGCAGGCATGAGCGAGGCCGCCCGCACCGCCTACCGGCGCTTCGCCACCTTCTTCCTGGTGATCGGAACCGTCTTCCTGGTGCTGGCGCTGCTGCGCGCGACGCTGGTGCCCGACGCCCTGCAGGGCGATCCGACGCCGGTCGCGCTGCTGCTGCTGGCGATCGGGGGCGGGCTGCGCTGGACCGTGCGACGGCGAGCGGACGAGCCGGCGCCGGAGGACCTGGCGTCCGACGATCCAGGGCGGGACGGGGCGGGCCCGGACGACGTGCTAGAGGACGACCCGCTCGCGCGCGACCCGCGCGCGGACGCGCGACGTCCGGATGCGGACGGCGACGGGCGGGGGTAGGCTCGGGCGCATGCGGATCTCGGTCGAGCTGATCCCGCGCGGCACGGACGACCTGGTCGCCCAGCTGGACGATCTGGCCGCGTTGGCGTCGGTCGACACGGTCAACGTGCCCGACATCGTGCGCTTCCCGTTGCGCTCGTGGGACGCCTGCGGGCCCGTGGCCGACCGTGGGCTGCGCGCGATCCCGCACCTCCGCGCGATCGACGTCGACCCGGCGCGGCGTCTGGCGTTCCTCGACGCCCTCGGGCGGTACGGCGTTCGCGAGGTGCTGGTCGTCGCCGGCGACGCGCCTGCGGACATGTCGCGCGCCGTCTACGACACCAGCAGCGAGGCGCTCATCCGGCGGATCAAGCGCGACCGGCCGGACTGGACGGTCTACGCCGCGATGGACCCCTACCGTCAGGGGTTCGCGGCCGAGCGCGACTACCTGCTGCGCAAGCTCGACGCCGGCGCCGACGGCGTCTTCACCCAGCCGTTCTTCGACCTGCGCCTGGTGGAGGTCTGGGGCGAGGTGCTGGCCCCGTTGGACACGACCGTCTTCTGGGGCGCCACCAGCGTGACCGGAGGCCGTTCGGCCCGCTACTGGAAGACGCGCAACAAGGCGCTGCTGCCGCGGGGCTTCCAGCCCACGCTGGAGCACAGCCGCGAGCTGGCCGCCGGGCTGCTGCGCTACGCCCGCGACCACGGCGACCACGTCTACTTCATGCCGATCCGGGTTCCGGCCAGCGCCTACCTGTCCGGCCTGCTCTGAGCGCGCCCTTCGTCGCTCAGCCGGGGCGTCCGTCGCCAGCGTCGCCTTGGTAGGGCTTGCGGAGGCGGACCGGGTCCGCCTGCGAGCGCACGCGCAGGTTGATCGCTTCGACGAAGACGCTGAAGCCCATCGCGAAGTAGATGTAGCCCTTGGGGATGTGGACCTCGAACGCCTCGGCGACCAGGCTCATGCCGATCAGCAGCAGGAAGGACAGCGCCAGGATCTTGACGGTGGGGTGCCGTTCGACGAAGGTGGCGATCGGTCCCGCGGCGAAGAGCATCACTCCGACCGCGGCGACGACGGCGATGACCATCACGGCCAGGTCGTCCGCCATGCCGACGGCGGTGATGACGGAGTCCAGGCTGAAGACGACGTCGAGCGCCAGGATCTGCGCGATCACGCCGGCGAACGTCACGCTGGCGCGGGCGTCGCCGTGGCCTTCCTGCCCCTCGAGCTTGTCGTGGATCTCGTGGGTGGCTTTGGCCAGAAGGAACAGGCCGCCGGCCAGCAGGATCAGGTCGCGCCCGCTGATCTCCTGGCCGAGGACGCTGAACCAGGGTGCGGTCAGGCGGATGATCCAGGCGATCGAGAAGAGCAGCAGGATGCGCGTCCCCATCGCGAGCAGCAGGCCGATGGTCCGGGCGCGCGGCTGCTGGTCCTCGGGCAGCTTGCCGGCGAGGATCGAGATGAAGACGATGTTGTCGATCCCCAGCACGATCTCGAGGATGGTGAGCGTGGCGAGCGCGATCCAGGCGTCGGGGCTCGAGATCCATTCCATGCGCGCGTTCTACCACGCGTTCGGGCGATCTCCGGCCGACGTCGCCCAGCTTGACGTCCCATGACTACCAGGGTGTATATTCCTTATTCGGCGAGGCCGATGGCCCGCCTACCGTCATCGACCGGCCCCTCCCGGGGTCGTTGGAGGAAGCGCCATGAGCCAGTACGATCACGTCCTGATGAAGGAACGGTTGTCCCACCTCGAAGCCCTCGCCCAGCGCCAGCAGCTGTGGGCCGAGGTCCGCCGCGGCATGGCCGGCGAGCAGCGTCGCGCCCCGCGTCGCCTCGTCGCCCTCGTGACCAGCCTGCGTCAGCGGGCCCGCCGCCGGCTCAAGGCGCGTCGCGCCCTGGCCTGAGGTCCGACCCCGACCCTGAGCCGTCCCCCGTGGCGGCGGCGTCGCGTCCCGCGGCGTACGCCGCCACGATCTCGTTCACCAGCCCCCGACCGAACGGCGTCCCGACCCGCTCGCGGGCCGAGGCGACGAACTCGTCCAGCGCCTGCGCCGTAGGCCCCCGCCCCGCCTCGGCGTAGGCGAGGGCCTGCAGCGCCATGTCGACCAGGTTCATGTCCCGCGCGAAGCGCGCCGCGGCGCCGTCCCGGTGCTCGTAGGCGCGCCAGCGCGCCTGCACCAGCTCGGCGCCGGGCCCCAGCGGCAGGCCGGCCAGGGCGGCCATCGCTCGCGCCTCCAGCCGCGCCTTGGCCTCCGGGTCGACCGGGCGCGCGTCCACGTCGGCGAGGGCGGGCAGGTCGCCGATCTCGGCCTCGGCCAGGTCGTGGACCAGGGCGATCTCGACCGCCTCGGCGCGATCGACCCCCGCCTCGTCGGCGAACAGCAGGCACAGCAGCGCCGTCCCCCAGGCGTGGTCGGCGACCGACTCGGGCTCCTCGATCCCGCGCAGCGCCCAGCCGGTCCGGGGCCGCTCCTTGAGCCGGTAGACGTGCCGCAGGTAGGCCAGCCGGGAGGCCGCGTCGTCCGGTGCCGACGTCACCCGGCGCTCCCGGTCCCCGCGTCCGGGTCGTAGCCCAGCGACGGCGCCAGCCAGCGTTCGGCCTCCGAGACCGTCCAGCCCTTGCGGGCCGCGAGGTCCGCGACCTGGTCGCGCCCGATGCGGCCGACCGCGAAGTAGCGGGCCTCCGGGTGGGCCAGGTAGAGGCCGGACACGCTCGCGGCGGGCGCCATGGCGAAGCTCTCGGTCAGCGTCACGCCCAGCGCGTCCGCGTCCAGCAGCGCGAACAGCGTCGCCTTCTCGGTGTGGTCGGGGAAGGCCGGGTAGCCCGGGGCGGGACGGATGCCGCGGTAGCGCTCGGCGATCAGCTCCTCGTTGGACAGCCGTTCGTCGGGCGCGTAGCCCCACAGCTCCCGCCGGACCCGCTCGTGCATGGCTTCCGCCATCGCCTCGGCCAGGCGGTCCGCCAGGGCCTTGACCAGGATCGCCCGGTAGTCGTCGTGCTCGGCCTCGTAGCGGGCCGCCAGCCGCTCGGCCCAGGACCCCGCCGTGACGACGAAGCCGCCCAGCCAGTCCGGCTCCGGCGCCGGGGCCAGGTAGTCGGCCAGCGCCAGGTTGGCCCGGCCGGGCCGGGCGCGGTGCTGCTGGCGCAGGGCGTGGAAGCGCGCCGCCTCCTCGCTGCGCGCCTCGTCGCGCCACACCACCAGGTCGTCGCCGTCGCGGTTGGCGGGCCACAGCCCGATCGCGGCCCGGCCCAGCGCCTCCGGATCGGCCTGCCAGGCGCGCAGCATCGCGTCCGCGTCGCGCTTGAGCTCGGCCGCCTGCGCGCCGCGCGCCGGATCGTCCAGGATCTGCGGCCAGCGGCCGGGCAACTCCCAGGCGAGAAAGAAGGGGCCCCAGTCGATCCGGTCGACCAGCTCCGCGACCGGCACCGTCAGGTGGTGGACGCCGGGCGCCTGCGGGGGCGGCGCCGCGTCCTGCGGTCGCCACGGCAGCGCGTTCGCGCGCGCGTCGGCCAGCGCGACCAGGGTCCGACCCTCGTCGCGCTGGGCGTGCCGGCGGCGCAGGGTCGCGTAGCGCTCCTCGGTCTCGGCCGCCAGCGACGGGCGGTCGCGGTCGCGGACGGCCCGGGCGGCCACCTGGACGCTGCGCGAGGCGTCGGCGACGTGCACGGTCAGGCCGCGGTAGGCGGGGGCGATCTTGACCGCGGTGTGGACCGCGCTGGTCGTCGCACCGCCGATCAGCAACGGCGTGTCCAACCCGCGCCGGTCCATCTCGCGCGCGACGGCCACCATCTCGTCCAGCGACGGCGTGATCAGGCCGGACAGGCCGATGGCGTCGGCGCCGACCCGCTGGGCCTCGGACAGGACCTTCTCGGTCGGGACCATCACGCCCAGGTCGACCACCTCGAAGCCGTTGCAGGCCAGCACCACGCCGACGATGTTCTTGCCGATGTCGTGCACGTCCCCCTTGACGGTGTCC
>CAZJGU010000039.1:0-26428 GCA_964545455.1 uncultured bacterium
GGGGCAGGCGAACCGCTCGCTGAACAGCTCGTCGACGTCGTCGTCGGGCAGGAACAGGCGCATCAGGCCCTCGCCGCGCGCGAGCGCCAGCTCGGTGGACTCGGCCAGCCGGGCGCGGTCCTCCTCGACGATCTTGACGCGGTCGACGACCACGTCGATGTCGTGCTTCTCGTAGCGCTCGAGGTCGGCTGCGATGCCCTCGTCGATCGTCAACACGGTGCCGTCGATGCGGACCCGGGCGAAGCCCTCCTTCTTCAGGTCGGTCAGCAGCTTGCGGTACTCGCCCTTGCGGCCGCGCACGACCGGCGCGAGCAGCATCGCGCGGGAGCCCTCGTAGCGCTCCAGCATGCGGTCGACGATCTCGCTGGCGCTCTGGCGCGCGATCTCGCGGCCGCAGACGGGGCAGTGCGGCGTGCCCGCCCGGGCGAACAGCAGGCGCAGGTAGTCGTGGATCTCGGTGACGGTCCCGACGGTCGAGCGCGGGTTGTGGCTGGTGGTCTTCTGGTCGATGCTGATCGCGGGGCTGAGGCCCTCGATCGCGTCGACGTCCGGCTTGTCCATCACGCCCAGGAACTGCCGGGCGTAGGCCGAGAGGCTCTCGACGTAGCGCCGCTGGCCCTCGGCGTAGATCGTGTCGAAGGCGAGCGTGGACTTGCCGCTGCCGCTCACGCCGGTGAAGACGATGAACGCGTTGCGGGGCAGCGTCAGGTCGACGTTCTTGAGGTTGTGCTCGCGGGCACCCCGGATGGTGAGGTCCTGCACGTCGTGGTCCTCCTCCTTCGCGGCGGGCGGGGGCGCGGGGGCGCGCGCGTCGGCCCGGACGCGGATCGGTCGAGGTCTCGGTGCGCGCGGCGCGGTCGTCGCGCCCTGTCCTGGACGGGCTGCGCGCAGGTCGCGGCCTGCCTGCCGCGCGAACGGGCCAGTCTACCAGAGCGCCCGGGACGGGCCGTGTGGCGGGGGTTCCGGTGTGCGGCGGCGGGTGCGGCGTTTGCTAGACTCGTGATCGACTCGATCGCGCCCCACCGGGCGCTTCGCTGGAGGTCGCATGCCCCGTATCGATCGCACCACCGCCATGCTGGGCCTGGTTCTGGCCGGAGGCGGCTCGCTGGCCGTCCTGCTGTTCTGGATCATGGCCGCCATCTCCCGGCACCGCGGCTACGGCCTGATCGCCCAGCTGGAGCTCACCGGCGCCTGGGAGGTCCTGTTCTGGGCCTACCCGTTCGTGCTGTTCCTCGCGCTGTTCGGCGGCGTCGTGGCCTTCTTCGCCAAGGCGCACGAGGCGTCCGTCGCCCTGGCCGGCCTGCCGATCGCGGGGATCGCGCTGTACTACTTGGCGCTGGTCACCTTCTACTGAGCATCCCGTCTTCGTAGGCGTCGCGGCCGCCCTCCTGCAGGGCGGCCGTTTCCCATGCAATCGGCTCGATCGCGTCGGCCAGCGCGGACAGGCGGAGCAGGCGTAGGCGCCCCCAGCGGACGTTCCGCCCGAGCCCCAGCCGCGTCAGCGCATCGAGGTAACGGCCCGCGGTCCGGTCCATGACCGTACCGGCGTTCACGATCGCACGGATCGACAGGTACGGGTTCGCCGCGGCCAGCCGCGCCAGCGCCTGCCGGTCGACCCTGCGCCTGCCGAGCGCGCGCCGCGCGGATCGGGCCCCGCCGGGCATGCAGGGTCGTCGCGAGGCCGATCCGGGCGGCGGACAGGCCGGGCGTTGCGCGCAGGATCTCGTCCACGCTCAGGAGGGCGGCCGCTTCTCGTGCGCGAAGCCCAGCGTGGGGCAGGACGCGCGACGTCGTTCCTCGGGCCCGACGGCGAGACGCTTGAGGACGACCTGCGGTGCCACGGGGCGCCGCACCGCCCCGAAGGCCAGGCCCGCGTCGATCCGATCGTGCTGCCGGGTGAAGCGCCGCGTCCACCCGTCGTCCGCCCATGGCGGTACGACGTCGAGGAACTCGGCCAGTGCCTCGCGCGCAGCGTGCGACGCCGCGTCGATGCGCCTCCGGGCGTCGGCGTGGACGGGCGGACGGCGTCTTCCGGGCCGCGCACCCGTGGGTCCGTCGCAGGGATCGGCGGGCATGCGTCCAGGACGGGGGCGAGGTGCCGACGAGGGTATGCGAGGGTGCGAAACGTACGGTGTCGCGGAGGCGTTCGAAAACGACCCCCGAGCCGCGCGCTCGGCGGCGCGACGATCAGCCCGCGAGGACGGCGCGAAGGCCCGGCGGCAGGATCACCCGGACGCCGCCGTGCGCCGCGACGTTATCGGTCAGGTCCGGAAGGATCGCGTGGGGGAAGGGGCCGCGGTCGACGGTCCGGTCGGCGACACGGATCTCGCCGTGGTCGTGCAGGGCCGGGGTGCGGAGCAGGGTGCCGAGGAGTTTGCCGACGTCCCAGGCGGTCCAGGTCTCGGCCTCGCCCGGGGCGTCTGGGCCCGGGTTGGTGCGCATCAGGCCCTGGCCCTGCCGTGTCAGGTTCACCGACGACAGGTCGAGGGTCACGGACGCGTGCTTGATCGTCGTGAGCGGGAGCGACGGACCGATCTTGTGGAACAGCCGGTCAAGGGGCGAGGCCATCACGCTGAAGCGCTGGGCGTCGCGGTCGCCCCGCATGCGATCCGTGCCGGTGGCGGTCAGGGCGTAGAGACCCAGCTTGGCCTGCAGCAACGCTTCGAGCCCGGCCTCGGCCTCGTCCTCCGGCGCGTCGACGAGGTAGGTCATCTCGACGTTGGTGCCGACGAACTGGACGGCCCGGATCTCGATCCGTTCGGGGGAGAGCGGCTCGGCCATGACGGCCATGGTAGCCGCGTTCTGAGGCGTGTGGCGTGGCGCGGGGCTCGGTCTCGGTGCTCGGCGTGAGGTGTGAGAAGGGCTCGCGCCGACGACAGGCGTAGCGTGAAGCGACGGAAGCGACCGCGCCCTCGAGCGCGTCGCGTAGCGCCGTGCCCGGGCGGCGCGAACCTGCCCGGGCGGGACCGTTGCGGACCGGTCCACCGCGATGCCGGGGCAAGGGTAGGACCGCCA
Organism: uncultured bacterium; assembly: GCA_964545455.1. Lineage (GTDB taxonomy): Bacteria > Deinococcota > Deinococci > Deinococcales > Trueperaceae > SLSQ01. The sequence continues at coordinate 3,016 of CAZJGU010000039.1, forward strand.
TGGCCGGTATCCGCACGATGCTTCGCTCCGTACGGCCTCTGCTGCCGCTCCTCGTCCTCGTTCTCACCGCCTGTGGGGCGCCCGGCTCGCCCGGCACGCCCCTCGTCGATCTCGATGGCCGCATCAGCGACACGTACGGCGTAGGCGTGCCCAACACCTCGGTCGCACCGGTCGGGCGTGCGCCGGTCGTGACGGGGATCGACGGATCGTTCACCTTCGCGGACGTCGAGACGCCCTACGACCTCGTCGCGTTCGTCGCCGCCGACGAGTGGGTGCACGTCTTCCTGGACCTCACCACGGCCGAGCCGGAGGTCGTACCCGGCGAGACGATGCTCAGTCGATCGGTGCTCGAAGGGTCGCAGGCCACGATCGAGTTGACGACGGATGTCGTCGTGGCGGCGGATCAGGTGCTCGTCGTGTGCGTCGAGAATCCCGACCGCGCCATGGCCGACTGCGAGGAGATCGTGCCTGGCGACGCCTACCCGGTGTCCTTGGACGCCGGCTGGTTCGGACCGGGCAGCGTCGACGCGACCGTGCGGGGCGTCCTGTACGCGCTCGGTACGGACTCCCTGCCGACCGAAGCGCTGCGTATGGGAACGGCCACGATCAGCGTCGAGGATGGTGACACGCCAGCGCTGAACCTGACGACCTCCACCGTTGCGGATGTCGAGGTCGGTGTGAACGTGACCCTGCCCACAGGAAACACGCTCGATGGCCTCGGCGCGATCCTGATCCTGCCGGACGGCCACAACGCTTTCCGCGTGCCCTTCGGTGATCCCGTCGGGACCGGTGGCACGATCGCGCTGCCGGGCATCCCCGGTGCGAAGGTCGTGGCTCTCGCCGCCGGCAGCGACCCCAGCGGCCAGGTGGTGATGGCGTGGAGCGATCCGTTCACGCTCGCCACGACGGCCGTCGACGTGACGCTGCCTGCGGTGCCCGCGATGCTCGAGCCCGCCGATGGCGCGGTCGACGTCGGCGTCGGCGACGTCATCGAGGTCGAGGATCGACCGGACGAGGCCTACCTGTTCTTGTTGGAACCGTCGGGGACCGGACCGTTCCTGCTCGTCTCCAGCGTGGAGGGCCGGATCGCGATCCCCGATCTGGCCGATCTCGATCCCGCGCTCACGATCCCCGCTGCGCGACCCTACGCGTGGTGGGTGCTCGGCTTCGGCCCCGCCTCCGGCGCGAACGCGCTGGCGAGCGAGGGCGGCATCGCGGGCGACTACAACGCTGCGCTGTTCGCGGGTGGTTCGGGCTTCGGCCCGGGACCGACGGCTGCGGGTTGGACCTTCAGGACGTCGCTGCGCGGGTTCACGACGCCGTAGCCGCGGACCGCCCCGATACGTCGCCCCGCCCTCCGGATCGAGGGTCGGGGCGACGGCCGCGAACATGCGGGGGTGGTCAGTCGATCGGGACCGTGCCCGGTCGGACCCAGAGGCGCCCGACGACGTAGCCGTCCGCGATCAGGTAGAGGCGGTGCTCCGTGCCGGCCTCCAGGGGCGGGATCGTCAGCTCGACGACGCCGGATGCGTCCGTCGCATGCAGGCCGAGGTCGTGGCGACCGAAGCGAGGACCGTACTCGGAGGCCAGCACCCAGTCGAAGCCGGTGCTCGCGACCGGACCGCTGGTGCGATCCAGGACGGTGAGCTGGTGGGTCTCCCGCACGTCAGGGGAGGGGTAGAGGTCGTACGGATCGGTCGTGAACTCGAGGTTGTGGACCAGGGCGTGCGCCACGACCTGGCCCTCGTGCAGCAGTCGGACGGCGTGGGCGAGCCCTCCTTCGTCGGTGGTGAGCGTGGCCGATGCGAACCCGTCGACGTTCGTGGTCAGCTCGGTGGACGCCAGCGTGCCCCGATTCGCGGAGAGGACGACGTCCGCGTCGGGCCACGGGACGCCGAACGCGTCGCGCGCGTGGACCCGCATTTCGGTCGCATCGCCCGGGGTGCTCACGTAGCCGTCGTCCAGGTCGGGAGCGACCAAGCGGACGACGTCCGATTCGACCGAACCCGCGAGGGTGCGCACCTCGAAGCGTTGCTCCTCGGGAGGCACGAACAGATCGCGGATCCGGGCCGCCGGCGTCATGAGCCCACGCGACTTGGGCGAGAGCGCAACGCCTCCGACGATCTCGGTCGGACCGAAGAACGCCAGCTCGATCGCGTCGTCGCTCCAGGCGGCGATCACGGCGTCGTTGACTTCGACTCCGCCGTAGAACAGACGGTTCAGGCCGCGAACGTCACCGAAGCCGGAGCCGTGGATGACGAGCGTGGTCGGCTCGCCGGAGAGGACGGCGGCGCGCTCGGTCGGCACGATCGTGGGGGCCTCGACCTCCGAGATCGTGGGCGCGGGAAGGGTGCTGCACCCCACCAGCAGCAGGCCGAGGACGATGGCGAGGGTTGCACGTACGGCGAAGCGCATGGCGACCTCCGATCGCTGGAGGGACGCGACGACGACGAGACGCGCAAACCGTACCGGCCCGCGCCTCACGAGACTCGCACGCCGGCTCCGGCAGCCCCGCGTGCTAGCCTGGAGGGCGATCCCACCCGCGGCCCGCGCCCGCGTTCGTGCCGTCCAGGCCGACGTTCGCGCCACCTGGGCCGACACCTCGATCCAGCCAGGAGGACCCCATGCCCCGCACCTACGCCAACCTGATCGGCGGCCGCGAGGTCGCGTCCGCGCGCACCTTCGAGAGCCGCAACTCCAGCGACCGCAGCGACGTCGTCGGCCTGTTCCCCGAGGCCACGATCGACGAGGCCCGCGCCGCCTGCGACGCCGCGCGCGAGGCGTTCCCGAAGTGGAGCAAGCTGCCCGCCCCGATCCGCGGGGAGCTGATCGGCAAGATCGGCACGGCGCTCGAGCGTGAGAAGGAGAACCTCTCGCGCCTGGTGACGCGCGAGATGGGCAAGACCCTCAAGGAGGCACGCGGCAGCGTGCAGGAGGCGATCGACACCTGCCACTTCTTCCAGAGCGAGGGCCGGCGCCTGTACGGTCAGACCGTCCCGAGCGAGATGCCGAACAAGGAGCTGATGACCTACCGCCGGCCGCTGGGCGTGGTGGGCATCGTCACCGCCGGCAACTTCCCGATCGCCGTGCCGTCGTGGAAGATCATCCCCGCCCTGGTCACCGGCAACACCATCGTCTGGAAGCCCAGCGAGGACGCGCCGGCGGTCGGCTACGCCTTCGCCAAGATCATGCAGGAGGCGGGCGTGCCCGACGGGGTCGTCAACCTGGTCTTCGGCGGCGGGAGGGACGCGGCCGGCGACTTCCTGGTGCGGATGATGGACGAGGGCCGGCTGGACAAGTTCGCCTTCACCGGCTCGACCCAGGTCGGCCGGCACGTGGGCGAGGTGGCGGGCCGCAACCTGCTGCACCCGACCCTGGAGCTGGGAGGCAAGAACCCGCTGGTGATCCTGCGCGACGCGGACCTGGACAACGCCGTCCAGGGCGCCGTCTTCAGCGCCTTCGCGACCGGGGGGCAGCGCTGCACCAGCGCGGGCAACGTGATCGTCGACGCACCCATCTACGACGCCTTCAAGGAGCGCTACCTGGCCGCGGTGCGGGAGCTCAAGATCGGGAACCCGGTCGCCACGCCCGACGTGATGTACGGCCCGTTCATCAACCAGCGCTTCTACGAGCGGTGGGCCGAGCACTACGCCTGGGGCGAGGAGGACGGCGCCATGAAGCTGTACGGCGAGGGCCGCATCACCACCGACAACGCGCCGAGCGGCTGGAGCGGCGACGATCCCGACGCCGGCTTCTACGGCTGGCCCACCGTCTGGGAGGACGTCGAGCCGGGCATGCGCCAGTTCCAGGAGGAGATCTTCGGGCCGACGATCAACCTGGTCAAGGTGGACGGCATCGACCACGCCATCGAGGTCGCGAACGCCGTCGACTACGGCCTGTCCAGCGCCATCTACACCAACCACCGCGACTGGGCCTACCAGTTCAAGAGCCGCATCGAGGCCGGCATGACCTCGATCAACAACACCACCAACGGGGCAGAGGCGCACATGCCCTTCGGCGGGACCAAGGGCAGCGGCAACGGCACGCGCGAGTCCGGCATCTGGGTGCTGGAGGCGTACACCTGGTGGCACGGCGTGAACGACGACGTCAGCGGCACGCTGCAGCTGGCGCAGATGGACACCGGCTACGTCGAAGGGGGCGAGGCGGTGGACGTGGGCGAGATGTTCTGAGTCTCGACCCGAAGCGATCGAGGCCGGAGCCCGTCCGCCCGGACGGTCTCCGGCTCCGCTACCGCGCCGTCGGATCTAGGACGTCCCGCAGGCCGTCCCCCAATAGGTTGAAGCCCAACACGGCCAGCGTGATCGTCACACCGGGAACGATGGACATGAGCGGGTGGACCGAAAGGTACAGCTGCGCGTCGCTCAGCATCGCGCCCCACTCGGGCGCGGGCGGCTGCACGCCCAGGCCGAGGAACGACAGGCCCGACGCCACCAGTAGCGTGACGCCGGTCCGCAGCGACGCGTAGACCAGGACGGGGGCGACGATCGCCGGCAGCAGGTGGCGGGCCATCACGCCGAACGAGCGCGCGCCCAGGCCGACGGCCGCTTCGACGAACACCCGCTCCTTGACGGCCAGGACCGACCCGCGCACGAGCCGCGCGAAGATCGGAATGCCGAAGACGCTGGAGGCCAGGATCACCGGACCGACGCCCGGTCCGGTGAGGGTGATGAGGGCGATCGCGAGCAGGATGCCGGGGAAGGCCAGCAGGATGTCGACGGCGCGCATCGAGACGTTGTCGACCCAGCCGCCCAAGTAGCCGCTCCACAGTCCCCATAGGCCGCCGACGAACGCGCCGAGGATCGTGGCGCTCACGCCGATGCCGATCGAATAGCGGGCGCCGGCGAGGATGCGGCTGAGCAGGTCGCGGCCGAACTGGTCGGTGCCGAGCCAATGGTCGGCCGAGAGGCCCTGCTGGATCGCGAGGTAGTCCTGCCGCGCTGGATCGAGGGGCGCGATCCACGGGCCCGCGATCGCTACCAGGACGAAGAAGGTGCTGAGCACCAAACCGACGGAGCCGCTGGTGTGTCGCAGAAGTCGACCCCAGGCGGAGCGGCGACGGGGGCGCACAGCCTCAGGCATGGGACACCCGAGGATCGATCACGCCGTAGAGCAGGTCGACGACGAGGTTGATGAGCAGGAACTGCAGGGAGAAGACCAGCATCAGCGCCTGGATGACCGGGTAGTCGCGCGCGCTGACCGACTGGATCAGCAGCCAGCCGAGTCCCGGGAAGTTGAAGACCGTCTCGACGATCACCGCGCCGGAAAGCAGGAAGCCGAACTGCAGGCCGACGATCGTGGTGACCGGGATGAGGGCGTTCCTCAGGACGTGGCGGTTGCGCACGACGCGTGGCGCGAGGCCCTTGGAGCGCGCGGTCCGTACGTAGTCCTCGCCCATGACCTCGAGGAAGCTCGAACGGGCGAAGCGGGCGACCGTCCCGGTCGAGCTGGCGGCCAGCGTCAGCGCGGGCAACGCGAGCCCGCGCAGCGTGGGGCTGCCCGAGACCGGGAACCATCCCAACTCCACGGCGAAGAGGTAGATGAGGAGGATGCCGAGGAAGAACGATGGCGTGCTGATACCGAGGATCGATAGGACGGTCACGACGAAGTCGGCGGGCGATCCGCGTCGGAGCGCTGCGGCGATGCCGAGCACGAGCCCCGCGACGATGGCGACGACGATGGCGATCGCGGCCAGCAGCAGCGTCGTGTAGGCGTGCCGCGCGACCATCGATCCGACCGGCAGTCCAGAGCGGAACGAGGTTCCGAGGTCGCCGCGCAGGGTCTGACCGACGTAGCGGACGAACTGCTCCGGAAGGGGGCGGTCGAGGCCGAAGCGCTCGCGAACCAGCTCCACCTCGCGTTGGCCCGCCTCCTGCCCGGCGTAGAGGCGAGCGGGATCACCGGGCAGCGCCCGAACGAAGAAGAACACCAGGATCAGGATGCCGAGGATCGTCGGCACCATCTGGGCCAGGCGTCGAAGAAGATAGGGGGTCGTCATCCAGGGGGCACGTCGGGCGCGGTAGGCATGGCGGATCGGGGCCTAGCTCGCCGCCGCGGCGGAAGGACCGCTGGAGCGAGGCGCAGCGCCTCGCTCCAGCGTGCCGTCGGCGGAGCTCAGTCCAGCGAGGCTCCGCGGGGGTCGAGCGAACGGTCGGGCATGTAGATGACGCCCGAGAGCTCGTCGGCGACGCCGGCGACGTTGTCGGGGCTGACGAGGAAAACCCAGGGCGCGTCGTTCCAGATGATCTCCTGCGCCTCGGCGTAGATCGCGCGCCGCTCGTCGAGGTCGCCGGTGCGGCGGCCGGCTTCGATCAGCTCGTCGACGCGCTCGTTGGAGTAGAAGCTCCAGTTGTTCGCGGCAGGTGGCCACGAGGCGCTGTAGTACGAGACCGTCAGCGCCTGGTCGGCGTCACCCGTGCGCGTGGCGCTGCCGACGAGGCTGGCTTCCAGCTCGGTCGACTCGAACGGCTGGAAGATCGCGTCGACCAGGGCGCCGCGCTCGGTCGGGTTCAACTGCATCTCAAGCCCGACGTCGGCGAACATCTGCTGCATGATCTGTCCGACGGTGGCGTACTCGTCGCCCGTGAAGGTCAGGACCGAGAACGAGAAGCCGTCCTCGTAGCCCGCCTCGGCCAGCAGCTCGCGGGCTCGCTCCGGGTCGTAGTCGTACGGCGTCTGCGGCGCGTAGCCGAACACCGAAGCGGGGAACGGCGCGTCCATGACGGTGGCACCGCCGCCGTAGGCGACCTCGACGATGACGTCCTTGTCGATCGCGTGGTTCATCGCCTGGCGGACGCGCACGTCGTCGAACGGCGCGACCTGGGTGTTCAGCGGGAAGATCCGCGCGAAGGTGCTTCCGGACGTCTCGATCGATACGCCCTCGGCCGCTTCGATCTGCGGGATCAGCGGGGCGGGGACGGCCTCGATGAAGTGGGCCTCGCCGCTCTGCAGCTGGGCCGCGCGCGTCGAGGCGTTGGTGGACGCGAGGAACTCGATCGCGTCGGCCGCGGCGGGCTCGCCCCAGTACCCGTCGAACGCTTCGACGACGACCTTCTGGCCGTCGATCCACTCCGCGAAGCGGTAGGGACCGGTGCCGACGGGGTTGCGCGTGACGGCGGCGCCTTGGTCGATGACCGAGGCGGGGCTGGCGATGCGAGCGTTGGCGAGGGCAAGGTTGGAGAGCATCGCACCGTTGGAATCGGAGAGCGTGATGCGCAGCTGGTAGGGGCCGAGCACCTCGACCGAGGCGATGTCGGCCAGCAGGCTGCGACCGCGGGCCGGGATCGGGTTCTCTTCGTCCAGAACCCAGTCGAAGTAGGCCTTGGCCGCCTCGGCGTCGAAGGCGGTACCGTCGTGGAACGACACGCCTTCACGCAGCGTGAAGTCGAATACGGTGGCCTCCTCGCTGACCTCCCACGAGGTGGCCAGCTCGGGCACCAGTTCGAAGCTCGCATCGAAGCCGACCAGCCCTTCGAACACGGTGCGCATCACCGTGTAGTCGGCGATGCCGGTCGCCTCGGCCGGGTTCAGGCTGCTGTGCGCGACGGTCTGGGCGATCACGACGACTTCGTCCTGCGCCTGGGCCGCGCCGAGGAGGGCGAAACCGGTGAGCAGGAGCGAGGCGAGCGTTCTACGGAGCAGGTGCATGGAGCCTCCTTGGTCGGAACGAACGTGCGACGGGCGGGCGGACGGCGATTCGACCGTACCTGACGGGGCGGCCGAGGGAGAGGAACGAGCGTCAGAGATCGTAGACGTCGGGGCGCCGGTTGGCGAGGCTGGGCACGCGTTCCTGCATGCGGCGCACGCGCTCCAGGTCGATGCGGGCATGGATCACGCCCGGTCCGTCCGGGGCGCACGCGATCACGGTGCCCCAGGGGTCGACGACCAAGCTGCGACCGTACGAGGCGAAACCCCCGTGCCGGCCCGTCGTGGCGGGCGCCACGACGTAGGTGCCGTTCTCGATCGCGCGGGCGCGCAACAGCACCTCCCAGTGGTCCTTGCCGGTGAACATCGCGAAGTTGGACGGCACGGCCAGGATCTCGGCACCCTGCAGCGCCAGCGTCCGGTACAGCTCGGGGAAGCGCACGTCGTAGCAGATGCTGAGGCCCATCCGGCCGACCGGGGTGTCGACGACGACCACGTCGTCGCCGGCCAGGTTGCGGTCCGACTCCTTGGCGACGACCTCGTCGCCGACGGTGACGTCGAACAGGTGGATCTTCCGGTAGCGGGCGACGATCGCCCCGTGCGCGTCGAACAGCAGGCTGGTGTTGGAGAGCTTGTCGGGTCGATCGATCCTCTCGTTGAACGAACCGGCAAGGAGCCAGACGCCGTGCTCACGAGCGGCCCCGGCGAGCGCTTCGGACAGCGCTCCAGGCACCGGCGTGGCCGTTTCGAACCGAAGGGGGCTGGGACCCTTGACGTGGAAGCTCTCGGGCAGGAACACCATATCCGCCCCGCCGCGTGCCGCCTCGGCGATACCGCGAAGCGCTGCCCCGACGTTGTCGTCGAACGACTCGGTCGGCTCGAGTTGGACGAGGCCGAGGATGGAGGTGGTCATGGGAGAGGATACATGGCGATGGGGCCTGGCCTCGTCCATTCCGTAGCCGGGGTGGCTCGGCGTGAGCGACGGCGCCGCGCTCGTCAGCCTGGCGTGGACCCGCCCTCGCGCTCGGCCCGAACGACCGCCAGCAGCACGCGGAAGAGCAGCGTCGTCGCGAGGAGCAGGCCGCCCCAGCCCAGCAGCTCGTAGGCGCCGACGCCGGCCAGCGGCAGGATGGGATCGTCCGCGACGTTCAGCAGCATCACCGCGACGATGCCGGTGCCGATCGCCAGGCCCGCCGTGACGGCACGGTCCACCAGCCGCTCGATCCAGCGCCGGTCGTCCGGATCGGCGAAGGCGCGGACGCGGGCCGACAGCCGCCCGTGCAGGACCTGCTGGGCCAGGCGGTCCAGCTGGCGCGGTGCGCGGTGCAGGATGGGGCCCAGCTCGCTCCACTCCTGCTTGGCCCAGGTCGCGACCGAGTCGGGCATGAAGCGCCGCGTCGCCTCGTCCCCACCCAGGCGGCTCATGACGTCCACGATCGGGTAGCCGGGCGAGAGGTCCTCCAGCGTTCCGGCCAGGGTGGACAGCGCGCGGAACATCGACACGGTCGAGGCGGGCAGGCGCAGGCCCAGGCGCGTCGTGAGGCGCAGCAGCTCGGTCATCGCCTCCGGCGGGGGCAGGCCGGGGGCGAGGTGGACCGCCAGGAAGCGGGCCAGCGCCCGCTCGATCGTGTCCGGATCGTGCACCTCCGGATCGAACGCGCCGATGCGCAGCATCGCCTCCAGCAGCAGGCCGGAGCTGCGCTGCTGCAGCGCCAGCAGCAGCTGGTGCGTCGCGGCGCGCTCGAAGGCGTCCAGCCGCGACGACAGGCCCACGTCGATCAGGCCCAGGCGCCCGTCGTCCAGCAGAAGCACGTTGCCGGGGTGGGGATCGCCGTGGAAGCGCTCGCCGCTCAGCATCGCGCGCACCTGCGAGCCGCACAGGGCGTCCGCCAGGGCGCGGGCGTCGTCCGGACGCTGGCTCCGGGGCACCTTGGCCAACGTGCGGCCGGCCAGGCGTTCCATGACCAGCACGTCCTCGCGCGTCAGCTCGTCCACCACGTCCGGCACGTGGACGGCGGGCTCGTCCTCCATCGTGGCGGCCAGCTCGCGCAGGTGCTTGGCCTCGCTGCGGAAGTCCAGCTCGTCCTCCAGCGTGACGGCGAACTCCTCGGCCAGCTCGGCCACGTTCAGCGCTCGGCCCCAGGCCGTGCGACGCTGCGCGGTGGCGGCCAGGCGGCGCGCGATCGCCAGGTCGCGCGCGACGACCGTCTCCAGCCCCGGGCGGCGGACCTTGACGACGACCGCGCGTCCGTCCCGCAGCACGGCGGCGTGCGCCTGCGCGATCGAGGCGGACCCCAACGGCTCCTCGTCGAAGGAGGCGAACACCTCGTCCCACGGCCTGCCCAGGCGGGCCTCCAGCGCCGCGCGGACCCCCGCGCCCGGCAGGGGCGTGACCGACGCGTGCAGGCGTCCCAGCTCCGCTGCCGCGACGGGCGGGATCAGGTCCGGGCGGCTGGCCAGCAGCTGGCCCAGCTTGACGAACACGCCGCCGGCCTCCTCGATCGCGCTGCGGGCGCGCCGCGCCAGCTCGGCCGTGTCGCGGGCGTCCACGCCGTCGCCGTGCAGGCCCAGCAGCGGCGCCATCCCGTGCCGCGCCACGATGCGCGTCACCTGCAGGAAGCGTCGCGCCTGCGCTAGGCGGCGGCCGAGGGCCGTGAACGGGTTGGACGGCAGCGACGGGCCGCGCGGCGCGCGCGGTGACGCGAACAACAGTTCCAGCACCACGATCGCGGCCATCGTCGCGACCAGCTGGAACGGCAGCGCCACCAGGCGGAAGGCGCGCCAGTCGGTGGACGGCATCGCCTCGACCGACGGCACCAGCAGCAGCAGCGCCGCGACGTAGCCGGCTGCGATCCCCAGCCAGGCCGCGAAGGCCAGGCGCCGCCAGTCCAGCGAGCGCGCGTCCAGCAGGGCGCTGGCCACGAACGCGAAGGCGAAGACGATCGCGAGGCTGGCGAGGAGCGAGAGCATCCGAACGACCCTAGCGCGCGGTCGACGCGGGTCGCCAGGGTGGATCGTCCTCGTACCGTCGCCGCGTGCGCCGATCGCATCCGACGCCCCCCGAGGGTCGGCGGACGCCTGCCGTATCCTCCAGGCATGCGCATCCTCGTCACCGGCACGGCCGGGTTCATCGGGTACCACGTCGCCGAGAAGCTCCTTGCGCGTGGCGACGAGGTCGTCGGCGTCGACATCGTCGACGACTACTACGACGTGTCGCTCAAGGAGGCTCGCTTGGGGCGCCTCGTTCGTCACGACGGGTACCGCCACGAGCGCGTGGACCTAGCCGACGCCGACGCGATGACCCGGATCTTCCGGGACGAGCGACCGCAGCGCGTCGTGAACCTCGCCGCGCAGGCCGGCGTCCGCTACTCGCTGCAGAACCCCGGGGCGTACGTCCGGAGCAACCTGGTGGGCTTCGCGAACGTCCTCGAGGCGTGCCGTCACCACGACGTCGAGCACCTCGTCTACGCCTCGAGCTCGTCCGTCTACGGTGCCAACACCACGATGCCGTTCTCGGTCCACCAGAACGTCGACCACCCGCTGAGCCTCTACGCCGCGAGCAAGAAGGCCAACGAGCTCATGGCCCACACCTACGCGCACCTCTACGGACTGCCGACGACCGGCCTGCGGTTCTTCACGGTCTACGGACCGTGGGGGCGCCCCGACATGGCGATGTTCCTGTTCACCAAGGCGATCCTGGCGGGCGAGCCGATCGACGTCTTCAACCACGGCGACATGCGCCGTGACTTCACCTACGTCGACGACGTCGTCGAGGGCGTGGTCCGCGTCGTCGATCGGGTGGCCGAGGGCGACGCCGCCTGGTCGGGCGCCGAACCCGACCCGGGCGCGAGCCGCGCTCCGTGGCGCGTCTACAACATCGGCAACCACACGCCGATCGAGCTGATGCGGCTGATCGAGATCCTCGAGGACAAGCTCGGGCGGGAGGCGAAGAAGACCTTCCTCCCGATGCAACCCGGCGACGTGCCGGCGACCTACGCGGACGTCGCGGACCTCGAGCGGGACGTGGGCTTCGCGCCCTCGACGCCGATCGAGGTAGGGATCGAGCGGTTCGTCGACTGGTACCTGGCGTTCTATGGCCGCTGATGCGGACGGCCCTGCCGGCGCGGGCTCGAATGACGGCATCCGCACGTCGTCGCGTACCTGGGACGGGTAGCCTTGAGACGTACGCGCTCGCTCTACCAGGGCGAGACGGACGCTCAACGTAGCGTGCCGGCACGGTGCCGGTACGACCCTGTCCACCAGGAGGTTCGCATGTTCAAACGCTGGATGTCGCTTCTCGGGCTCGTGCTGCTCTTGGCGGCGTGCGGCACGGCGGTCGTGCCCGTCACGGTCTCCGACCTGACGCCGGCCGACGGCGCCACGGATGTCGCGATCGACGTCGTCCTGTCGGCGACGTTCGACAAGGAGATCGACCCCGCTACGCTCGACGGGGCGTTCACCTTGACGGCGGACGGCGGCGGCGACGTCGCGGGCACGGCCGCGCTCAGCGGCGATGGCTTGACCGCCACGTTCACGCCCGACGCCGACCTCGCCTACGACACGACGTACACGGCCGAGATCGCCGGGACCGTCGCCACGACCGACGGCACGAGCCTCGACGGCGCCGCGTCGTGGAGCTTCACCACCGAGGCCGCGCCGCCGCCTCCGCCGGCCCTGACCGGGAACGACTACGAGGCCCTCACCGGGCTCGATTCCGTCGTCGAAGGCAACCCGATCGACCTTGCGGCCGACACCAGCGGCGGCGACGGCGACGTCACCTTCGCGCTCGACACCGGCACGCTGCCGACCGGCGTGGATCTCGACACCGCCACTGGCGCAATCGCGGGCACGCCGACCGAGACCGGCTCGTTCAGCGGCACCGTCGTTGCGAGCGACGAGGGCGCTGGGAGCGTCACGCTGGCGTTCGACATCAACGTCGCCGAGCTCCTCGAGGGCGGCACCTACAGCTACACCGAGCCCTCCAACATCGGCACGGCGATCGACATCGTCAGCCCGTTCACGGGTGGCTTCGGCACCATCACCTACGAGGTGACGGAGGGCGCGCTGCCGGAACCCTTCACCACCGTCGACTTCGACTTCGGCGATAGCGACTACCCCGACTGGCCGGGCCCTGACACGTACGACGTCACCTTGGCCGCGGACGGCTCGATCACGGGTGCGACCGGCACGGTCGGCACCTTCACCGGGACCGTCACGGCGACCGACGAACTCGGTCAGGAAGCGACTGCGACGTTCGAACTCGTGCTCGGCTACGACCTGGCCTACACGGGCGACCTCACGATCGCCGTGCCCGGCACGGTAGATCCAAGCGAAGTCGTCGTGAACGGCGACCGCGTCCGCGTCAACGGCGTGCCCTTCTTCGGCTTGCCCGACGGCTTCCCGGCGCTCCAGTTCACGTTGACCAACGTCGGCGGTACGGGCGACCCGGCCGACTTCGACATCAACGTCGCCGACGGCACGATCTCGAAGGTCGCCAGCACGGTCGTGGACACCGACTGGGTGTACGAGGTCACGGTCGACGGCGACCCTGCGGACCCCGAAGCCCCTGCTTCGGACCCCGTCACGATCACCTTCACGTTCACCGGGCCGGTCTAGTCGCCACGATCGCAACCCGATAGCAGGACACGGACGGCCCGATCGATTCGGGCCGTCCGCTTCGTGTGGGCGAGGGCGACGGAGGCGCGCCGTGGCGGTCGCGACCTCAGCGCCTCCGCACGAGTCGCAGGAGCGTCGCGAGGATCACGCCGACGTCCGAGGCCAGCGTCCGGCGGTCCTGGTAGTCGAGGTTGATCGCCAGCTTGTGGGGCATCACCGTGCCGACGTAGGCGCGCTCGGGGTCGGCCGCGTTCGCCAGCACCTCCGACTCGTCCCGGTAGTGGATCGAGGCGGGGTCCGTGATCCCCGGCCGGACCTCGAGAACACGACGTTGCTCGGGCGTGTAGAGCGCCACGTAGCGGGGCACCTCGGGCCGCGGGCCGACCAGGGCCATGTCGCCGCGAAGCACGTCCAGGAGCTGCGGAAGCTCGTCGATCTTCGACGCCCGAAGCCACCTGCCCACGCGCGTGATGCGAGGATCCGCCCCTACGGTGAGCTGCCCGCCGACGCGGTCCGCGTCGGTGCGCATGCTGCGGAACTTCGTCATCTTGAACGTCCGCCCCCCGCGCCCGACGCGTTCCTGCCGGTAGAACACCGGACCGGGCGAGTCCACGCGGATCGCGGCCGCGACGACGGCGAACAGGGGCGCGAGGACGATCAGCCCCGCGGCCGCGGACGTCGCGTCGAACGCACGGCGGAGCACCGGCTCAGTCGACGGCGTGCGCGTCGACGAGGTCGAGGACCGCGGCGATCACGTCCTCCTGGTCGTCGTCGCTCATCCGCGGGTACAGCGGCAGCGACACCATGCGGGTGAACGCATCGTGTGCGACGGGGAACGCATCGGCCGCGTAGCCGTACCTCTCGCGGTAGTACGTCATCATGTGCAGCGGCCGGTAGTGGACGCTGGTGCCGATCTGGCGTGCCTTGAGCTCCTCGATGAAGCGATTCCGGTCGATGGACAGGTGCTCCGTCCTCAGGCGGAGGACGTACAGGTGCCAACTGCTCGTGACGTGGGACAGCTCGGTGGGCGCCTCGAGGGCGGGGCTGCTCTCGAACGCGTCCGAGTAGCGCCGGGCGAGGAGGCCGCGCCGTCGATGGAACCCCTCGAGCTTCGCGAGCTGGTGCATCCCCAGCGAGGCCTGAAGGTCGGTCATGTTGGCCTTGAAGCCGGGGGCCACGATGTCGTACTCCCACGAGCCCGCCTTGTCGAACCGCTTCCAGGCGTCCTTGGTCATGCCGTGCAGCGACAGGACCCGAGCGCACGCGAGCAGCTCAGGGTCACCCGTCAGGGCCCCGCCCTCGGCCGTCGTCAGGTTCTTGGTCGGGTAGAAGCTGAAGGCGGCGAAGTTCGCCCGGCTGCCGATCGGCGCGCCCCGGAACCAGCTCGGGGCCGAGTGGGCCGCGTCCTCGAGGATCGCGAACCCGTGGCGATCGGCGAGGACGTCGAGCGCGTCGAGGTCGGCGGGATGGCCCGCGTAGTGGACCGGGACGACGACCTTCGTCCGGTCGGTCACCGCGGCGGCGACGGCGTCGGGATCGATGCAGAGCGTGTCGGGACGCACGTCGACGAGGACCGTCGTCGCGCCGAGTTGCTCGACGACGTTCGCGGTCGCGGCGAAGGTGAGCGTAGGGACGATCACCTCGTCGCCGGGCCCGACGCCGAGCGCCGCGAGGGCGATCAGCAGCGCGTCCGTGCACGACGACACCATCAGGCTCGCCTGGCCGGGTGCCTGCACGTACGTGCCGAACTGCTCCTCGAAGGCGCGCGTCTTGGGACCGGTCGTGATCCAGTCGGACCGGAGCGTGGCGACGACCTCGTCGATCTCCTCCTGGCCGATCCACGGGGGTGCGTAGGGCAGGAAGGTCGAGCGGGGGGGACGCGGTGCACGCGACGTCGCGACGGTCGGGGTTTGGTCGTCCATGGACACTCCGGGGTCTCGCTCCGGCGGGGGCCGGAGGTGGGGATCGTCTGAGGTTACGCCACGGACGTCCGACCCACGGGCCCACGACGCACGATCGCGATGCCACGGCGCGGCGTGCCGCGCGTGCCGTACCATCCGGTATGCCGGAGGCGCCAAGCGATCCCCAGGGTGCGCTCGTCCTGTCGCTGGACTTCGAGCTGGCGTGGGGCGTGCGCGACACGCTGGACGTCCGCGGCGCGTACCGCTCGCACCTCGAGGGAGCGCGCGACATCGTGCCGCGATTGCTGGAGGCGTTCGTGCGCTCCGGCGTCTCGGCGACGTGGGCAACCGTCGGGTTCCTCTTCGCCGCGTCGCGCGAGGAGGCGCTGCACTTCGCGCCGGCCGAGCGGCCTCGCTACGCCGACGCGCGCCTCGACCCGTACGCGGCGATCGCTCGGGGCGAGATGGGGGACGGCGAGCATGCGGACCCGCTCTACTTCGCCCCGTCGCTCGTCCGGGAGATCGCCGGCGCGCCCGGTCAGGAGCTCGCGTCGCACACCTACTCGCACCTCTACCCGATGGAGGACGGCGTGACGGCCGCCGCGATCGAGGCGGACCTTCGGGCAGCACGCTCGATCGCGGCGGCCCACGGTCACGACCTTCGCTCGCTCGTGATGCCGCGCCACCAGGTGCGCGAGAGCGACCTCCCGCTGGTCGCGTCGGCCGGCTTCGTCGCCCACCGAGGGCCGGAACCGAACCGTCTGAACCGTCCCAGGCCGGGCGTCGGCGGTCCGATCCTGGTTCGGATCGGTCGCATGCTGGACAGCTACGTGTCGCTGACCGGGGCGAACGAGGCGGCCTGGCCGCGCCCGGATCGCCATGGCCTCGTGACCGTGCCCGAGAGCCGCTTCCTCCGGCCCCCGTCGCGTGCCCTGCGGGCGCTGGAGCCGCTGCGCGTCCAGCGCATCGTCCGCGCCATGCGACAGGCGGCGCGGTCGGGACGGATCTGCCACGTCTGGTGGCATCCGCACAACATGGGCGCCGACCCCGAGCGGAGCCTCGCGAACCTCGCGGCGATCCTCGCCGAGTTCGCTCGGTTGCGCGATCGGTGCGGTTTCGAATCGCTCACGATGAACGATGTCGCTGCGCTCGCTCGCGGCGACCGAGCCTAGCCGGTCGCGGACCCGACGTTCCGGCCCGGAACGGGCGATCCGGCCTGCCGAAGGCCCGGCCCCCTGCGCGTGGCAGACTGTGACCTCCACGGTCGCCGACGGGCGATGACCGGGTACAACCAGAAGCGAGTGCCGCCGACCGGCGGTAGGAGGATCGGATGACGATGATGACGCACAGGACCCTTGCTCGACGCGCGGTCGGCGCCGTGGCGGCCGTCGTGCTCCTCGCCGTGTTGGCCGCGTGCGGTACCCCCGCAACGCCTCCGGTCGAGGCGCCGGAGATCAGCGCGTTCAGCGCGGATCCCGCGTCCATCGTCGAGGGGAGCAGCTCGACCCTGTCGTGGACGGTCGTCGGCGACGCCACGGTGTCGCTGACCGACGGCACCGATCCGGTCCCGATCCCGAGCGGCGCCTCGTCCGTCGTGGTGTCGCCGAGCGAGACAACGACCTACACCCTGACGGCGGTCAACCCCGGCGGCACCGTCACGGCCCAGGCCACGGTGGAGATCACCGTGCCCGGCCCTCCGCCGAGTGTGACCGGCCTGGTTGCGACGACCGTCGCCGGCAGTCAGGTGCAGCTGGACTGGACGGCCTCGGACGCCGTGTCGATCGACGTGCTGACCGTGGCCAACGACGATCCGACCGACGAGATCCTCGAAACCACGCTGGTGGCCTCGGCCACGAGCTACACCTTCGCCATCCCCGCCAGCACGCGCCAGGTCGTTCGGGTGTGCGCGCGAAGCACGGACAGCGCCGACGACGCGTGCGACGACGTGACGCTGACGAACGTCGTCGTCCGCGGCGACGACTACGACCCGTACGACTTGACCGTGTTCGAGCCGGAGGACACGATTCCTGGCACGCTCAGGGCAGTGCTGGATGCAGCGGCGTCCGGTTCGACGATCGGCTTCGCGTCGGACGTCAACGCGATCGACCTCTACGGCGTGGCGCTGTGGCCGCCCGGAACGGGGAACAACGACGCGCACGTCGTCATCGACAAGGACATCACGATCAGCGGCCCGCCCTCGGGGGTCACGCTGACCGGGCGAAGCGGCTACGAGGCGGGCGTCGACCCTGACGACGGCGCAGATCCGCCCGGCTTCACGTACCGGTCGCGCATGATCTACGTCGCGCCCGACGTCGACGTCGTGCTGGAGAACCTCACCATCAAGGGCGGGACCTTCATCTACAAGGGCGGCGGCATCCGCAACGAGGGGACGCTCACAGCGACCAATGTCACGGTCACCGAGAACCGAGCCTGGGACATCGGCGGCGGAATCTCCAACTCGCCCACGGGCGACCTGACGCTCGTGGACAGCGTAGTGTCCGAGAACGAAGCCGTGACCCGGGCGGACGAAGTCGGGACGAAGTACGACATTCGTGGCAACTTCTTGATCTGCATGTTCGCGACCGGCTACGGAGGCGGAGTATTCAACGAGGCGGGAGGTGTCGTCGCCCTGGTCGACACCGACGTGACGAACAACACCTCCGTCTACTCCGGTGGCGGCATCTACAACGAGCCGGGCGGCACGATCACCGTGACGGGCGGGGTCGTGTCCGGCAACGTGGCTGACTCCCTCCCGATCACCAGCGATCCTGCCTACCCGGAGCTTCCGTGGTTCCCCGAAGACGATCCCCTTGACCCCGACGATTGCGGCCCGGTCACGACCAGCCCGGCGGTCTTCGTCATCGGCGGCGGCATCTACAACGGCGGGTCGTTTGACGCGTCCGGCATGGAGCTCCTCGACAACGCCGTGCGGGGTGGGGGCGGAGGGCTCTTCATCGATCGCAACCTAGAGCAAACGGTGCTGACCGACGTGCTGATCCAGGGCAACGAAGCGGGCGTCAACAACCCGCCCGGGTTCGGTGGCGGCATCCTGCACGAGTTCTTCGAGACCGAAGGGCCCGACTCGAACTACACGCCATCGACCGTGAGCTACGGCACCGGCAACACGCCCCAAGACTACTTGCAGAACGAGATCCCCGGCGGCGCTGGGCTCCTCGCCCCGCAGGCGCGACCGGGCGACGGGGCGCTGCCCGGACGGTACGTCCCCCGACCGGGGATGGTGAACCGCTGAGCGACGCCGTCGCGCAGGACCTTCGCGCGATCTGAACCGGGCGCACCGCCTCAGCGGCGGTGCGCCCTCGCCCAATCGAGGTAGCTGAGCAGCGGCCACAGCACGTGTTGCCAATCGGCACGCCCCGAGACGTGCTCGGTCCACTTCGCATGGACGACGTCCGACCGGAACAGGCCCGCCGCGTCGAGGCCGGCGGGATCGAGCAGGTCGCTCGCCCACTCCCGGAGAGGGCCCCGCAGCCACGCATCGATGGGCACGCCGAAGCCCATCTTCGGCCGTTCGATGAGCGTTCGCGGCACGTAGCGATCGAGCACCGCGCGCAGCACGCGCTTGCCGCCGTCGGGTCCGACCTTCATCGCGGTCGGAAGGCTCCAGGCGAAAGCCGCGATGCGGTGGTCGAGCAGCGGAACGCGCGTCTCCAGGCTCACCGCCATCGCGGCCCGGTCCACCTTGGCGAGAACGTCGTCCGTCAGGTAGGTGCCGCCGTCCACGAACGCCATGCGCTGGTACGCATCGCCGTTCGCGAGCACGGCGCCATCGTCGGTCAGGAGCGTGGACGGCTCCGAGACCGAGGCCGCGAGGAGGACGCTCGGGTCCTTCCAGCGCGACATGTGCGCCCGGTAGGCGGGGAGGACCGTGGGGCCTCGGAGCACCGCGCGCAGCGCTTCGATCCTGTCCGGGAGCAGGTGCGAGAACGCACCGATGCCCGCGCGGGTCAGGACGTCGGCAGCGAGCCGCCCCGGGACCCAGCCGAGCGCAGCGGCGCTCGCCGTGCGGACCGGGCGGGGCAGCCGCTGCGCGCGCAGGAAGACGTTCGCGGTCGATCGATACCTCGTGTAGCCGAAGAACAGCTCGTCGCCCCCATCGCCGGAGAGGGCGACGGTCACGTCGCGTCGAGCGAGGCGTGCGACGAGATGGGTCGGGATCGCCGACGCGTCGCCGAACGGCTCGTCGTACATCGCCGGGAGGCCGGGGATCACCTCGCGTGCTTCGTCCGGGGTGACCCGAAGCTCCGTGTGCCGGGTCCCCAGGTGCTCGGCGACCGCGTGCGCGTAGCGCGACTCGTCGTACGCATCCTCGGTGAAGCCGATCGCGAAGGTACGCGCCGTCGGGCCGGCCGCCGCCTGCATGGCGGCGACGACCGTCGAGGAGTCGACCCCGCCCGAGAGGAAGGCTCCCAGCGGTACGTCGGCGACGCGCTGCAGCGCCACGGAGTCGGCGATGAGCTGGTCCAGCCGTTCGGTCGCGTCCTCGAAGCTCCCCGTGAACGGCCGTTCGATTCCCTGCGTGGCGATGGCGCGGAGCGACCAGTAGGCGTACAGTGCCGGCTCCGTCCCCGGGGACGCTCCGAGACGCCAACGGGCGATCGTCCCCGGCGGCAGCTTCGCGGTTCCGGCATCGATGGTGCGGGGCGAAGGGACGTAGCCGTGCCGCAGGTACGCGGCCAGCGCCTCGTGGTCGGTCTCGTTCCGGTAGGCGGGGTGGGTCCGGAGGGCCTTGAGTTCCGAGCCGAAGAGCAGGACGCCACCGTGCCAACCGTAGTGGCACGGCTTCTCCCCGAAGCGGTCGCGGGCGAGAGCGAGTTCGCCGCGCTCCACGTCCACGACCGCGAACGCGAACATCCCCACGCTGGCTTCGAGCGCCGCTTCGAGGCCCCACCTCTCGATCGCTTCGAGCAGCGTCTCCGTGTCGGAGCGGCCCCGCCAGGCGACGTCGTCGCCGAGGCGGCGACGGAGCTCGTCGTGGTTGTAGATCTCACCGTTGAAGGCGAGGATGGTGCGTCCGCTGGCGGAGGTCATCGGCTGCGCCCCGGACGGCGTGAGGTCGACGATCGACAGGCGCCGGTGACCAAGGGCGATCCCGGCACGGGCGTCGATCCAGATCCCGTCGTCGTCGGGGCCGCGGTGGGCGAGGCACTGCGTCATCGCGCGAAGGGACGCCCCTGCCTCGGGGCCAAGTTCCGATGACGAGAGGATCCCGGCGAAGCCGCACATGCGGCTGCCAAGGCTAGCACCTCTAGCACGGACCCTTCGCCGAGGCATCACATTCCTCACACGAGGGATGCGTAAAGTCCCTCGTTCCGAACCGTGAGGGTTCGGTACAATCCGATCCATCCGTGTAGAGGAGCCCCCCGTGCACCAACACAACTTCACTCGCATCGTCGGGGCCACGACTCAGACTCAGGTGGCATGCCACCTCAGCCCGCTCGGCGAGCGTTGGAGCCGAGCGTGATCGTGACCCGTCGCAGTCGATTCGTAGCCATCCTCGGCGTTCTGCTGGTGACCGTCCTGAGCGCGTGCGCTCAGACCGTGGCACCTTCTTCGTCCGAGGAAGCGGCCCTCCCCGAGCTCGAGTGGCGCAGCAGCGACGTCGGCGCCGTCACGATCCCCGGCAGCACGGAGATGCTCTCGGGTCAGGACGGCCTCTCCGTCACCGGTGCAGGCGCCGACATCTGGGGGCGCGAGGACGAGTTCCACTTCGCGTACGTGCCGGTCTCCGGTGACGTCACGATCGTCGGCAGGGTGGAGAGCCTGGACTTCACGCACGAGTGGGCCAAAGCCGGCGTGATGATCCGCGGAGGCCTGGAAGCCGACGCGGCGCACGCGCTCATGGCGCTCCAACCCAACGGCGACGCGGAGTTGATCCGTCGCGCCGAGTCGGGAGGCGAAGCGGAGGGCACGGCCCGGCCGGGCATCGCCCCCCCGACGTGGGTGAGGCTCTCGCGAAGCGGCACGCGCCTCACGGGATCGATCTCGCACGACGGCCAGCAGTGGAGCGACGTGGGCTCGGTCGACGTCGCGCTCGGGGACGACGTGCTGGTGGGGATCGCGGTCACCAGTCACAACGTCGATCAGCCTGCGGAAGGGATCGTGACGTCGGTCGCGCTGTCACGGCCCGGTTCCGAGGAGCCGGACGTGGACCCCGATACCCCCCGTCCACCCGAGGACGTGTTGGTCGGCGACTGGGTCTGCCCGAGCGAGCCGATCGCGCCCGCCTACGATCCCACGATGTGGGTCAGCACGACGGGCAGCGACGCGAACGACGGGCGGTCGCCCGACCGTCCGCTCCGGACGCTACAGGCGGCTGCGAGCCGTGTCGGTCCGGGCGATGTCGTGTGGGTGCGCGGTGGCGTGTACTCCTCCGCGGTCGCGTTCCGCACGTCCGGCACCGAGGCCGCGCCGATCGTCTTCGAGTCGGCGCCCGGTGAGTGCGCGGTGCTCGATGGGATCGGTGGCGGGACGTACGAGCGGGTGATCCTCGAGGACGTCCGACACATGGTCTTCCGCAACTTCGTCGTTCGCAACTCGCGCTACCAGGGCGTCTTCCTCGTCCGATCCAGCGACAACGTCATCAGTCACGTTCGGAGTCACGACAACGTCGGTTCGGGCTTCGGCGTCCTCGATGGGCACCGCAACGTCCTCCGCTACGTCGCCGCCCACGACAACTTCAACCCGCCGTACGGTGGGGACGCCGATGGGATCTCGATTTCGCGGGGCGAGGGCAACCGCATCGAGCACTGCATGGCCTACCGGAACAGCGACGATGGCGTGGACACCTGGCTCTCGACCTACACGGCGATCGAGTCCTGCGCGTCCTTCGACAACGGTTGGCAAGGCGGCGATGGCAACGGCTTCAAGGCGGGGGGCCAGGGCGTGACGACCCATACGACCATCCGCTACAGCGTCGCGTTCGGCAACAAGGTGAACGGTTTCGACTGGAACACGAGCCCGGGTGTGGTGTTCGAGCAGAACACGGCGTACGCGAACGGTGGAAGCGGGTTCGTGGGCAGCGGCGGCACGATCCGCAACAACCTGGCGTTCGGCAACGGTCGAGCGGTGAGCGGAACCAGTTCCCAGACGACGAACTCGTGGAACGTCGGCCTGTCGGACCCCGCCTTCGCGAGCACCAGTCGCGGCAGCGACGGCTTCCTCGCCCTCAGCGCAGGATCCGGCGCCATCGAGGCCGGGACTCCGATCGGGCTTCCGTACGATGGCGCGCGTCCCGACCTGGGCGCCTTGCCCTACGGTGAAACGCTCGCGACGTCGCTCGGCGTGCAGCTCTCGCTGGCGGACTGACGTCGCGACGAACGATACGGACGCGCCCTCCCCCGGGAGGGCGCGTTCTTCCGCTGGTCGCCAGGGACCGACGATCCGTCGGGACACACGTCCTGCCGACCCGCTGCTATAACTCCACCTACGGGCGAGGAGCCCGTGACTCGAACGCGATGAAGCATGTTCCGCAACGTGGGCGCTTGGAACATGTGGAGCGAGTAGCGCAACCGGTCGAGGCATTGTTGTCTCTGCTCCACCCAGCTCTGCCGGCGTAAGCGTCCAACCCGATCGGACAGGCCCGAAAGGCTCGTCCGGAGGCGATGAACCGTGGATCCCAATATGGGCATCAAGGGACACGGGGAGCCAGTGATGCAACCGGCCGGATGGATCTGCAGGTTGCATCCCAACCACGGGAGATGGTTCGGATGCGCAAGCAAGCTCTCAGCACGTTCCCGCACACCCGCCCCCACAGTTCCGCGTTCGTGCGCGCGTTCCTCGCCGCGATGCTGTTCGGACTCCTCGCCGCTTGCGGCACGACGGTCGATCTGCCGACCGACGAGGAGCTCGTGCTCGAACTGGTTCAGGTGACGCCGGCCACGGAAGAGACCCGCGCAGATCGCCTGGACGACGCGACCGTGTCGGGCACGATCGTCGTCGCGGTGCGCGCCACCGGCAACCTTCAGGACGCGACCTTCGTCCTCGACGATGCCGAGATCGCCCGCATTTCCACCGATCCGTTCACGGTGACGATCGACACGACCGACCTGGACGACGGTGAGCATCGGCTCGTCGCCACCGCGCACCTGCGGGGCGACCGCGAGCGCGCCACCAGCGCCGCGTTCTACGTCGACAACGGCGTGAACGAAGCCGAGCCGACGGACCCCACCGAGCCCACGGAACCGACGGAACCGACGGAGCCGACGGACCCCACC
>CAZJGU010000040.1:0-9800 GCA_964545455.1 uncultured bacterium
ATACGCCAGCGGACGCAGGTAGCCCAGCGGTCCGCGTATCGGCGCGTCGTGCAGCACCGCCGCGAGCGCCACGATCAGCGCCAGCTTGGCCAGCTCGGACGGTTGGAAGCCGGGGAGCGGGCCGAGGTAGATCCACGACTTGGCGCCGTTGACGCGCGTGCCGATCAGGTGGACGGCGACCAGCAACGCCAGCGAGGCGACGTAGAGGTAGGGGACGAGGCGCAGGATGCGACGCTTGCCGATCCAGGCGATCACGGCGACCGCGACGAGGCCGAGGCCCAGGAACACCAGCTGGCGCAGGAACTCGCCGCCGGGCGCGGCGCTGGACAGCGTCAGCAGGCCCGCCCCGAGGAGCAGGAGCACCAGCACCGGTACGCTCGGATCGCTGCGGACCACGTCCCGAGGCTATCAGCCGGCCGACGGTTGCCGCGTCAGGCCACGGTCGCGCCGCCGCCGCGGGCGCATCCTGCGGACATGACCCGCCACCCGCTCCTGACCGTCGCCCTGGCCGCGCTGTCGCTCGTCGCCGGCATCGCGGCGGCCGAGCGCCTCTCCGGCACGCTGCTGGAGGGCTCGCTGGTGCGCTACGACGCCGCGGCCGGCTGGGAGGCCTGGCAGGGAGTGGCGCCCGCCCGGGTCGAGCGCCTGGCCTTCGACGACGCCGACCTGACGACGCTGCGGCTGGAGGTTCGTGTCGCTGCCGGCGACTTCGCGTCCGGGAACGTCTTCCGGGACCGCAACGCGCGCCGGGTGGTGTTCGAGACCGACGAGCACCCCGACGTCGTCTTCGTGCTGCAGAGCGCCCGCCCGGCCGACGGCGACGGGCCGGTGACGCTGCCGGACGGGGCGGAACGGGCGCTGACGCTGACCGGCACGCTGGACCTGCACGGCGTGCAGCGCGAGGTCGAGGTGCCGGTCACGGTGCGACGCAGCGGCGACCGACTGGCGGTGACCGGCGGCTTCGACGTGCGGCTGTCCGACCACGAGATGACGGCGCCGTCGATCTTCGGTCGGGGGGTCGAGGACCTCGTCACGGTCCGCTTCGATCTGGTCGTAGCGCTCGAACCCGCCTGAGACCGGGGAGCGGACCGCCGGCCCAGCCCCACCACTCGAGCAGCAGCAGGACCACCGCCAGCGCCACGCCCCAAGCCGCCACGTCGCGCGGCCGGACGGCCGGGGCGGCCGCAGGCGTCGCGTCCTCCTCGGCCGGGGCGACGCTCGCCCTGAAGCCGGTCGGTGCCGGCAGGCGGGTCTCCGACTCGTCCAGCAGGCTGGCCAGCAGCGTGCGTCCGTCCGCGCGGTAGAGGCCGGGACGATCCGCGACCGCGACCGGGGCTCCCTCACGGGTCGCGCCGTCGGGCAGCGCCTGGCCCAGGCGAAGCCGGTCGTCGCCGCGCACCTCGTCCACCAGGTTCACGACGAGCGTCGGGAACGCCGGCCGCAGGGTCAGGTCGCCGCGCACCGGGTGGAAGGCCAGCCGCACCAGCGGCCCGCCGGGCGCGTCGCGCCGCTGGATCAGGGGGACGAGGACCGGCGTGGCGTCGGCACCGGCGGCATCCGTGTCGGCCGCGACGCGCACCCCGTACGCCAGCGTCGTCCAGCCCTCCTCCTCCCCGAACGGCGGCGGGTCGAGGTGCGCGACCACCAGGTCGCCCAGGTCCACGAAGCGCAGGAGCGGGTCGGCGGCGTCCCAACGCTCGACCGTCGCCGCCACCGCCGGGGCGTCGCGGTCGGGCAGCAGCAGCGTCGCGACCTCGCCGCTCGCGTCGGTGCGGCCGTGCAGGACGCGCAGGTCGGCGTCCAGCCCGGGGGCGGCCGAGGTGACGCGCACCCGCACGCCGTCGATCGCGCCCAGCGCCCGCTCCAGCGCCACGAAGCCCCGGTCCAGCGCCACGATCGTGCCGGCCGAGCCGGCCCAGGCGACGTCGTCGGTCGCCAGCGCGTCGCCGGGCGGGGGCGCGACGACGGCCTGCAGCGGTCCGGCGCCGGACGCGACGGGGAAGGTGGTCGACACGTCGCCGCGCGCCGGCACCAGCAGCGTGGCCGAGGCGACCACCTGGTCGCCGCGGCGAAGCTCGACCGGCTGTTCCAGCGGCCGCGGCCAGGTCGACGAGAGCCGCAGCCAGGCCTGGCCGGCCACCCGTTCGAAGCCGGTCACGCCGACGTTGGCCCCCTCGCCCGCCAGCGGGTGCACCACCACGCCGGCCCGCGACGGGGGCGGCGTGTCGGAGAGCCAGTGGATCTCCGCGCCGGACGCATCGGCCGCCACGGCGACGTCGCGCGCCAGGCGCAGTGCCCGCTCCGGATCGGCCCCGGCCGAGATCGCGGCGAGGGCGTCGACGGCGGTCCGGGCGGCCGCTCCGTCGTCGGTCGGGGCCAGCGCCAGCGACGGCTCCGCGTCCAGCACGATCAGCGCCACCGGACCTCCGTCGCCGATGCGCTCCCGCGCGACGGCGCGGGCGACGTCCAGCCGCGTCGCACCGGGCGGTGCGGCGGCCAGGTCCGACGCGGCGGGGCTGGTGGCGCCGTCGGAGGCCGCCATGCTGACCGACACGTCGACCACCAGCACCCGTAGCGGCGGTCCTGCGACGTCCCACTGCGGCCGGGCGGCGGCCAGCGAGGCGGCGGTCACCGCGGCCAGCTGCAGCAGCAGCAGCACGCTGGGACGCATGCGCGCACGGCGCGCGCCGGCGTCGCGGGCGCGGCGCCACAGGAACGCGCCCGCCACCTCGCGCCGCTCGCGGCGGACGCGGATGCGGTGCAGCAGCACGACCAGGGGCAACAGGGCCAGGCCCCACAGGAAGGCGGGGGCGGCGAAGCTCAGCACGCCGGCATGCTAGCGCGAGGTGCGCCACGGCGACCGCCGGCCCGGGCACCGATACTGACCGCGAGGCCCGGGCGCGTCCCGCCCGCCGGGCCGGAGGAGGAACCATGGCCGACCCCGACGTCGTGACCCTGCCGATCGGCGCGCCCGCGCCGTCCTTCGCGCTGCGCGCCAGCGGCGGCGAGACCGTCGCCCTGGACGACCTGGCCGACGCGCCGGTGTTCGTCTACGTGCAGGGCTGCAACCACTGCCCCTACGTCCTGGCGAACCTGGAGCGGCTGAGCGAGCTCGCCCGCGCGTACGCCGAGCGCGGCGTGCGCTTCGTGATGGTCAACAGCAACGACGCCGACCGGGTAGGCGACGATTCGTTCGAGGCGATGATCGACGTCGCGGCCCGGCACGACCTGCCCTTCCCCTACCTGCACGACCCGGAGCAGACCACCGCGCTGGCCTACCGCACGGTGCGCACGCCGGAGGTGCTGGTCTTCGACGCCGAGCGCCGGCTGCGCTACCACGGCCGCATCGACGACGCGCCCAAGGACGCCTCGGCCGCGACGACGCACGAGCTGCGCGACGCGATCGAGGCGCTGCTGGCGGGCGGCACGCCCGAGCCGGCCGAGACCTGGGCGGTCGGCTGCACGGTCAAGTGGAAGCCCGGCGCCAACCCGCACGGATGAGCGTTCCTCTTCTGGACGAGGCGGTCCGGCGCGCACTGCGCGAGGCGCTCGCGGGCGGCGGTGCGCACGTCGACCTCGAGGCGGCGCTGGCGGACCTGCCGGCGTCGGCGCGCGGCGTCCGCCCGCCGGGCGCGCCGCACGCCATCTGGGAGCTGGTCGAGCACCTGCGCATCGCGCAGGAGGACCTGGTGGCGTACGCGACGTCGGCGGACGCCACTTCGCCCCCGTGGCCGGAGGGCTACTGGCCCACGCCGCGCGATCCGGTGGACGACGCGACCTGGGCGGCCTCGGTCGCGGGGCTGAAGGCGGGCGTCGCCGCGATGCGGGCGTGGGTCGACGACCCAGGGTTCGACCTGACGGCCGAGATCGCGTGGTCGGACGAGCTTCCGGGCGGGGGCCGGCGCACCCCGCTGCGGCAGGTGCTGGTGGCCTGCGACCACCTGGGCTACCACCTGGGTCAGATCGTGGCGGTGCGGCGAGCGCTGGGCCTCTGGTAGGCGCGCGGCACGAACGTCGCGAACGGCCGCTGGTCCCGGCGGAGCGAGGCCTCCTGCACCGAAACCGCCCGGACCTGGCGTCGGTCCGGGCGGCGTGCGATCGCAGGAGGTCGGGTCAGGCGCGGGTGGCCATGACGACCAGCAGACCGCCACCGGCGTTCTCGAGCACGTGGGCGGTGCCGGGCGGCAGCGAGGCGATCTTGCCCTTGCCGAGACGGTGGCGCTCGTCGCCGACGCGCAGCAGCGCCTCGCCCTCGAGCACCTGGTAGAGCGACAGGTCGTCGCGCTGGGCCTCCTCGTCGCGCTGGCCGGCCTCGAAGCACAGCACCTCGACCGACACCTCGCCTTCGCGCAGCAGCGTGCTGCGCTGGACGTCGTCGAGCGAGAAGCGGCGGGCGTCGGAGATCGTCACGATGGTCACGACAGGGGTCCTCCTGGCTGGGGGTCGGACGGCGGCCTCGGGGCGGCGTCTCGGCCATCCTACTCGCTTCCCGCGGGCCGGGGGCGGACCTCGCGAACGCCGCCCAGGAGGCGGCTTCTGCGCCCCGATCGCGCGCCGTGTGGATAAACGCAACCCCCTGTGGATAGGCGTATGGACTTGACACGGCCATGACCAACCTGGTAGGCGCCAGCCGATCGCATCTAGGCGCAAGAATGCCGTCCTGGACGACGTTTCTCGCATTCTGACGTCACGAAGGCCGATCGCCATCGTCTTTCCGGGACTTGTCCACAGGCGCCCCGCCGGCTGTGGACAACTGTGGATAAGCGCGGAGAATCCGATGGGCATCGCACGAAGCCCTGTGGGCAGCCGCCGAGGGTCCTGGGACGGGGTCGCGACCCGACCCGAATTCAGCCCGCCCACGCCGCCGCGACGAAGGCGCGGACCGCCGCCGCGTCCTTGATCCCCGGCGCGCGCTCGACCCCCGAGGCGACGTCGACCGCGTACGGCCGCAGGGCCCGAATCCCCTCCGCCACCGACTCGGGTCGGAGGCCGCCCGCCAGGATCAGGCGCGGCCAGCCGCGCCAGGCGGAAGCCGCCGCCCAGTCGAAGGCGGTCCCGCTGCCGGGTCGCACCCCGTCGAGCAGCACCGCGTCGAACGGTCGGCCCGCGAAGGCGTCCGGCACCAGGCCGGGCTCGAACCGCACCGCCCGGATCACCTGAAGCCCGTCCGCCCGGAGGCGCGCCGCGACGTCGTCGTCCACCTCGCCGTGCAGCTGCACCGCGGTCAGCCGCGCGGCGTCCACCGCCGTCCGCACCTCGGCCTCGGAGGCGTCCAGGAACACGCCCACGCGCGTCACGAACGGCGACAGCACGTCCGACAGGGCCCGCGCCCGCGCGGGGTCGACACGGCGCACGCTGCGCTCGGCGAAGATCAGGCCGATCGCGTCGGCCCCCGCCGCCTCCGCCACGAGCGCGTCCGCCTCGCGGGTGATGCCGCAGACCTTGATGCGCACCCGTCGCTCCGGCGCCGACCCGCTCACGCGGACCCCGCACCCGGCACCAGCTCGACCGGCCGGCCCAGCGCGTCCGCCAGCAGCTCGGCGCGGCGGGCGGCCTCCTGCAGCTCCAGTCGGGCGTCGCCGCGCGAGCGCACCTCGAGCTGCGCGACCGACGGGCCCAGGTGGGCGCGGACGCCCGTGACGGTGCCGGCCTTGGACCGCTCGAGCTGCTCGGCGATCCGCAGCATCGCCGTCAGGTCCCGCAGACGGGCGCCGTCCCCCTCCTCGAGCAGGGGCGCCAGCGCGCCGGCGTCCGGCCGACCCTTGCGGTGGTAGCGGACCATGGTCGCGATCATCGCCTGTTCGCGCGGGGAGAAGCCCGGCAGCGGTCGCGCCAGCACCAGGTAGGCGCCGTGCCGGTGGTGGCCGTAGTAGTCGATGGCCATGCCGACGTCGTGCACCCACGCGGCGGCCTCCAGCAGCGCGCGTTCGGCCGGGCCGTGACCCAGCTCGGGTCCGAGGGCATCGAACAACTCCAGCGCCAGCGCCACCACGCGCGAGGGGTGGATCTCGTCGTCGTGGTAGAGGCGCACCAGGTTGCGGACCGAGAAGGCGCGCACGTCGGGCGCGAGGTGCCCGGGCCGGTCCGCGAACAGGCGCGGGTGCACCAGCCCCTCGCGCAGACCGTGCCCGCTGATGCGGACCGCGTCGATCCCGGCCAGGGTCGCCACCTCGTGCCACACGACCGCGCCCGCGACGATGATGTCGGCCCGGTCGGGGTTGATGCCCGGGACGGTCGCGCGCGTCGCGGCGTCGGCGGCGATCAGCTCGTCGGCCAGGGTGGCCAGGCCGGCGACCGGCAGGTCGTAGCCGTGCAGCAGCTCCAGCGGGTAGTCCGTCCGCGCCTGCCAGGCGTCCGCCAGGCTGCGGAGGGTGCCACCCATGCCGATCCAGGGACCGGGGAGCGAGCCGCCGGACGCCTCGGCGCGCGCCTCCAGCCAGGGGCCGACCTCGTCGCGCACCGCCGTCCGCAGCGCCCGAAGCTGCTTCTTCTTGGGCGGGTCGGCGGTCAGGAACCGTTCCGTCGCCCGGACCGCGCCCAGCGGCCAGGAACGGCCGGCGACGCTGCGACGGGCCCGCATCTCGCTGATCTGCACGCTGCCGCCGCCCAGGTCCATCACCATCGCGTCCTCCGCAGCGAAGGCGTTGGCGACCGCCAGGACGCCGTAGGCGGCCTCCTCGTGCCCGCCGAGGACCTGCAGCTCGATCCCGGTCTGCTGCCGGACGCGTGCGACGAAGGCGTCGCCGTTGACCGCGTCCCGCGCCGCGCTGGTCGCGGTCGCGACGATCTCGTCGGTGCCGGTCGCGTCGCAGTAGGCGCGGAAGGTCGCCAGCGTGGCCAGGGCGCGCTCCATCGCCTCGGCCCGCAGCACCCGGCCGGGACCCATCCCCTCCGACAGGCGCACCACCTCGCGCAGCTGGTCCAGGTGGCGGTAGCCGTGGCCGGGCCGGTAGGCCAGCGCGATCAGCTTGGCGGTGTTGGAGCCGAGGTCGATCACGGCGAGGCGTCGCGGCGGAGGGAGCATCGCGCGAAGGATAGCGCGGCACGCGCACCGAGCCAGGAGAGGTGCAGGGCGGGCCATGCTGGCCGCGTGGACCCGACCGGCACCGAAGAGATCGTCGCGACCCTGCTGCACGTCGTCGAGAACGAGGCGATCCATGCCACCACGCTCGAGGAGGCGGGCGGCGCGATCGCGAGCGGGATGCCGTAGTGGCGCGCCGCGGCCCTCACCCCACGTCGACCAGGTGCTCCAGCTCCGCCGCGTCGCGACCGCCCCGCACCAGCACCACGTCGACCCGCAGCGCCAGGTCGTCACGTCCCAAGGTCCGCCAGGCCCAGATCCGCAGGCTGGCGCGGACCCGCGCCAGCTTGGCGCGCGAGAGGGTCTCGGCCACGTCGCCGTAGCGGTCGTGCGAGCGCTGGCGCACCTCGACCGCGACGATCGTACGGCCGTCGCGCAGGACCAGGTCCAGCTCCCCGCGGCGCAGGGCGGCGTTCTCGGCCAGCAGGGTCCAGCCGCGGGCGGTCAGGTGGTCGCGGGCGAGGGCTTCGGACCAGTGGCGCACGCCCCAGGCTAGTCGCTCAGGTCGGCGTCACCGGAATCGGCTCGGCATCGGCCCAGAGGCCCTCGAGATCGTAGAACTCGCGCGCCTCGGGGCTCATGAGGTGGACGATGATGCCGCCGTAGTCGATCAGCACCCAGCGGGTGGAGGGCGCCTCGACGCCGCGCGGCCGGTGTCCGTGCTCCTTCATGCGCTCGCGGACGGCCTCCTCGAGCGCGTGCAGCTGCGGCTGCGACTCGGCCGTGGCGATCACGAAGGCGTCGACCGACGCGGTCAGCTCGGCCAGGTCCAGGCAGACGACGTCCTTGGCGCGCTTGTCGTCGAGGGCGTCGACGATCCACTGCAGCTCCTGCAGGTGCTCGGGCAGCGGCGTGGGGGCGGGCGCGTCGGTCGTGGCCTCGGCCTCGAAGGGGACGGACGGGTCGGCGGTGCGGTCGTCGGGCTGGTGCACGGATCAGGGCTCCTCTGGAACGACGGCGGCGTCGGGCGCCGGCGCGGGGGTAGGGACGGAGGGCGGCAGCTCGCGGGCCTGGGCCGCGCCCATCGGCGTCATGGCGAAGGCGTCGCCGCCCAGCACCAGCTCGATCTCGACCGGGCGGCCGTCGACCCAGGGCAGTTGCTCGACCTGCTGCTTGCCGGTGCCCAGCAGCTCGGCGTAGTACTCGGCGTCGGCCCAGCTCGCCGCGGTCGCCAGCACGCGCGTGCCGCTCGGGTCGAGGCTGCCGTCGCGCAGCACGATGCGCGCCTCGGGCACGCCCATGGCGACCAGCCGGTCGCGGTACCAGGCGCCCAGCTCCTCGCGGCCGCTGCGGTCGCGGATCAGCAGCGTTCCCTCGGGCGGCTCGCGCACGGCCATCGCCCTCCCGCCGAAGGTGTCGGCCAGGAAGGCGCGCACCGCCACGGGGTCGACGACCAGGCCGGCGGCGCCGTCGCGCTCGACCTCGATCGTGGGAAGGGTGGCCGAGCGGATCTCGACCTCGCCCAGCCGCGGCGCCAGGCGCCGCACCAGGGCGGGCGAGGCGTTCGTCTCGACCTGGTCGAAGAAGGTCGAGACCAGCTCCGGCACGGCCGACACGGCGCGCACGTTGAGCTCCTTCAGGCGCGCCAGCATGGCGTAGGCGAGGCGCTTGACGTTGTCGAGCCGGTCGATGTCGCCGCGGGTGAACTGGCGGTAGCGGACGAACTCGGACGCCGCCTGACCGTCCAGCCGCTGCGGTCCCGGCTGCAGGTCGATCGTGAGGCCGCCGGCGACGTCGCGGTAGTACATGCGCTCGGGCACGTTGACCTCGACCCCGCCCAGGGCGTCGACGGCGCTCTGGAAGATCTCGAGGTCGATGATCGCGTAGTAGTCGATCGGCAGCCCGACCAGGGTCTCGACCCGGCGGACCAGCCCCTCGGCGCCCTCGCGGGCCAGCACGCCGTTGATGCGGCGGGTGCCCTCGCCGACGAACAGGTCGCGGGGGATGGCGATCATGGTGACCTCGGCGCCGATGACGTTGACGTAGAGGATCGTGTCGGTGTTGACGCCGCGCGTGGTGACCGCGCCGTCGAAGGTCCAGCCGACGATGGCGCCGCCCTCGCCGTAGATCGGTTCGGAGGTGCCCTCGCCGTAGAGCAGGTCGCGGCCGGCGACGACGAAGCTGGCGACCAGCTCGTCCTCGCTCACGCCCAGCAGCTCGCGCTGCTGCTGACCCAGCTCGGTCCGGTCGGCGTCGCGCGTGAGCCAGAAGCCGATCAGGCCGCTCGCGGCGACCAGCAGGCCCAGCAGCTGCAGCAGCCGCGCGCGTTGCAGCGCGTTACGAAGGATCGGCAGCGATCTGATCGTGCACCTCGAGGGTCCGGGGGTGGACCGGCTTGCCGCGCGAGCGCAGGTAGCGGACCTTGGTGCGCAGCGCCAGCCGGTAGGCGCGCGCCAGGTCGGTCATGGCCAGCTCGCGCACGTCGTCGTTGACGCCGCGTCCGGGCTCGGAGACGTCGGCGACGTAGACCGCCATGCCGATGCGGTCGTGCGGCTCGACCCCGAAGACGTGGCCCTCGATGGCGTTCAGGACGCGCTGGTCGTTGACGCCCCAGGAGGACGCCAGGGCGCGACCGGCCTTGCCGTGCAGGGTCAGGGGGTGGGCGCGCTCGGTGGCGTCGCCGACCTCGGCGGCGAACGCTGGAAGCGGCGCGTCGAGGTGCGCGGCGGCGTGCGCGCGCGCGAGTCGGCGGCGCTGCTGGCGTCGTTCTTCGCGGAGC
>CAZJGU010000040.1:9810-11186 GCA_964545455.1 uncultured bacterium
CCAGCTCGAAGATGCGCTCGGGCGGCAGGTCGCGGGCGGCGTCGTGCAGGACCGCGGCGAGGGAGGTGGCGCGCACCTCGTCCTCGGCGAAGTCGTTGGCGCGGGCGATCGTCTCGGCCAGGATGGCGACGCGCTCTACGTGCGCCCAGCGTTCGGGGCGCACCAAGGCCCGCACGCGCGAGCAGTATGGCGCGACGCTCGAGCGGCTGCACGGGCTGTTCGGGGCGAAGATCGCTTCCTCGGCCATGCTCTCTCCGGCGGCGGGCGTGGGCGCCGTCCCCAGCGGCGCGGCGGCGTGCCCGCGACGCGTCCCGAAGGGTATCACGGGGCCTGCTGCGACCCGGTCGGGGGTGGCGTACCGCACTCAGGCGTCGCCGGGCCGGTCGTCGGCCTCGGCGGCGGCGTCCGGGTCGCCCGGGTCGTCCTCGGCCTCGGCGGGGTCGCGATGCTCGTCGAAGTACTCGAACACCGCCTCGCCGATCCACACGTCGTCGCCGTCCTTCGCGCCGGCGCGGCGCAGCAGCTTGGACAGACCCAGCCCCTCGAAGTGGCGCTGCAGGTAGGCGACGGCGTCGGCGTTGCGGGGGTCGAAGCGCTCGACCAGCCGCTCGGCCTCGGCGCCAGCGACGCGCCAGCCGCCCTCGACCGCGTCGACCCGGACCGGATCGGCGCGCACGACCGGCGCGGGGCGCGCGGCGGGGGCCAGCTCGGGCCGTTCGGGCAGCAGCGCGAACAGGGCGGTACGCACCTCGTCCAGGCCCCGTTCCTCCAGGGCGCTGGCGGGCACGACCGGCAGGCCGGTCGCGGCCAGGTCGTGCTCCGCCTCGCGGACCTCGTCGTCCGCAGCCAGGTCGATCTTGTGCAGCACGATCATGCCGGGCAGGTCCAACAGGGTGGGGTCGTAGGCGCCGACCTCGTGGCGGAGGGCCCGGTAGGCCGACAGGGGCTCCTCGGCGATGTCGAGGACCCAGACCAGCAGACGCGTGCGGGCGATGTGGCGCAGGAACTCGAGGCCCAGGCCCTTGCCCTCGCTGGCGCCCTCGATGATGCCGGGCACGTCGGCGAGGGTGAGGCGCCCAAAGCCCTGACCGCGCTCGACCACGCCGAGGTGGGGCGTGAGGGTGGTGAAGGGGTAGTCGGCGACCTCGGGTCGGGCGTTCGAAAGCGCGGCCAGCAGGCTGGACTTTCCGGCGTTGGGGTAGCCGACCAGGCCGGCGTCGGCGATGGTGCGCAGCTCCAGACGCAGGCGCCGCGCTCCGCCGGGGGCGCCGTACTCGGCGAAGCGCGGGGTGCGCCGGGTCGAGTTGGCGAAGCTGGCGTTGCCGCGGCCGCCGTCGCCCCCCTCGGCCACGACGACGGTCTCGCCGGGCGTGAGC
>CAZJGU010000040.1:11196-26348 GCA_964545455.1 uncultured bacterium
CGACATCCCTGCCGTCAACGCAAAACCGGTACGGCGTGAGCAGGTCGGCGACGACCTCGCCGCTGTCGAGGTCGCGAGCGAGCGTGCCGGTCGGCACGTCGAGGACCAGGTCCTCGCCGCTCTTGCCGTGGCGCTCGCGGCCCTCGCCCTGCATTCCGGTGCCGCCCTTGTAGACCTTGCCGGGGATGAGCCGCGCCAGCGCGCCGACGTCGTCCACGGCGCGCAGCACGACGTCGCCGCCGCGACCGCCGTGGCCACCGTCGGGGCCGCCCTTGGGGATGTACTTCAGGCGCAGGAACGACATCGCGCCGTCCCCGCCGCGGCCGCCCTGCACGCGGATGTCGACGACGTCGCGGAAGGTCACGGAACCCCTTTCATGCAGGTCGGGCGCGACCGCACCGGTCGCGCCCGACGAACCTCGCTGCTACGGGCCTCAGTCGGCCGCGATGGCCTCGCCCGCCGCTTCCTCGATCGACACGAAGCGGCCCTTGCGGCCCTTGTTCTCGAACTTGACGTAGCCGTCCTTCAGCGCGAACAGCGTGAAGTCCTTGCCCAGGCCGACGTTGCGGCCGGGCTGGAAGCGGGTGCCGCGCTGGCGGACCAGGATGTTGCCGGCGGGCACGAGCTGGCCGTCGAAGCGCTTGACGCCCAGGCGCTTGGACTGGCTGTCGCGGCCGTTCTTGGAGCTGCCGACGCCTTTCTTGTGAGCCATCTCGGAACCTCCTGCGGATCAGCCGGCGATGCCGGTGACGCGGACTTCGGTGTAGGCCTGACGGTGGCCGGTGCGCCGGCGGTAGTTGGCCTTGGCCTTGAACTTCTTGATGTAGAGCTTCTCGCCGCGGCCGTGCTGGACGACCTCGGCCGAGACCTTGGCGCCCTCGACGGTCGGCGTGCCCACCTTGGTGGTCTCGCCGCCGAGCATCAGGACGGGAAGGTCGACGGTGGCGCCGACCTCGGCCTCGAGCGCTTCGAGACGGAGGACGTCACCCTCCTCGACGCGGTACTGCTTGCCACCCGACTGGACGATCGCGAACATGCTGGATTCCCTTCAGGGCGCCCGTCGGGCGCGGTCCGTTGGCCTCGGTGCGGGATCTCGCGCGAACGGCCCACCGGGCGTCGGTCCCTGGGGACGGCGTCCGGTCGGCGGTGGCGCGGGCGCCCGGGCGGACCCGGAGCGCAGAGCGAGTGATTGTAGCAGACCAGGACGGAGCAGGCAAGCAGGCGGACGGGTTCAGGCCGACGTCAGCGTCGCGCCGCGACCCGGCGCACCGCGACGAACATCGCCGCGGCCACCACCGTCAGCAGCGCCGAGAGCGCGACGGCGGCGTCCAGGTCGCGCTCCAGGGCCGCGTAGATCGCCAGCGGCAGGGTGCGCGTCCGCCCGGCGAAGCTGCCGGCGAAGACGATGGTCGCGCCGAACTCGCCCAGCGCACGGGCCCAGGCCAGCACCGCGCCCTCGACGAAGGAGGGAGCGGCGAGCGGCAGGGTGACGCGCCAGAACGCCTGGCGGCGGGTGGCGCCGTCGGTGCGGGCGGCGCCCTCGAGCTCGCGCGGGACGGCGGCGAAGCCGACCTTCATGGCGCGCACGTAGAACGGGCTGGCGACGAACACCTGCGCCAGCACCACGGCGGTGGTGGTGAAGGCGAGGCTGACCCCCGCCTCGGCCAGCGGGGCCCCGAGCAGCCCGCGCCGCCCGAACACCAGCAGCAGCGCGACCCCTGCCACCACCGGCGGCAGCACCACGGGCAGGTCGACCAGCGCGTCCAGCAGTCGCCGCCCCGGGAAGCGGTGGCGGGCCAGCAGGTAGGCGAGCGGCGTGCCCAGCGCGATCGTCACGACCAGCGCCAGCCCGGTCGTGAGCAGGCTCAGGCGCAGCGCCTCCAGCGCGACCGGCAGCGCCAACGCCGCCAGCGTCTCCAGGTTGGCCGCCCGGACCAGCAGCACCACGACCGGCAGGCCGAGGAGCGCCACCAGCGGCAGCGACGCCGCCACCAGCAGGGCCGGCGGCAGCGATCGGGGCGGCGGGGCGTCCTCCACGTCCGGGCTCAGTCGCGCGGGGCGGGATCGCCCGGGGCGAAGCCGCGCGCGGCGAGGATCGCGCGGGCGGCGTCCCCGGCGAGGAAGGCCAGGAAGGCGCGGGCCAGCTCAGGGTGGCGGGCGTCGCTCAGCACGGCGGCAGGATACGCGGCCTGGACGTTGGCGTCCGCGGGGATGGCGATCGTGCGCACCCCGGCCAGGATGGCGGCGTCGGTGGCGTAGACGATGGCGGCGTCGGCTTCGCCGAGGACGACCTTGGAGGCCACCTGGCGCACGTTGGGCTCCTCCGAGACGACGTTGGCCAGGACACGCGCCTCGAAGTCGTCGCCGATCGTGCCGTCCAGCCGGGCGAGGGCGCTGCGGGCGTAGGCGCCGACCGGCACCTCGGGTCCGGCCAGGACGACCAGCGTGCCGTCCAGCGCGAGGTCCTCGAGCCTCTCGACCGGTCCGTCCTCGGCGGCGATCACGACCAGCTCGTTGCGGGCGAACAGCGCCGGATCGCCGTCCACCAGGCCGGCGTCCTGCACGACGCCCATCTGGGCCTCGTTGGCGCTGGCGAAGAGGTCGAAGGGCGCCCCTTGGACGATCTGGGCCGCGAGGGTCGAGGAGCCGGCGAAACCGAGGTCGACCGGCGTCCCGGTTTCGGCCTCGAAGGCGGCGGCGATCTCCTCGAACGCCTCGGTCAGGCTGGAGGCGGCGGCGACGGTCAGCGTCTGGGCGGCGCCCGTGGAGGCGCCTGCGAGCACGACGGCGAGCAGAAGGGGACGCGCGAACATCGGCATGGTGGGGATCCTCGGGGAGAGCGGCGGGGGGGTGTCGGGGGTCACTAGTCACATCGTGACTTCCGGAGCCTACAGGGTCCATCGCCTGCGCGCAAGGGCCCCGGCTCAGCGATCGAGCTCGTCCAGCAGCCGCAGCAGGGCCTCCGCGCTCTCGCGTCGCCAGGCCGTCACCAGCCGTGCAGGGGGATCGACAGGCCGGGCCGCCTCGCACCTCGCCCGCATCGCCGTCGCCGCCTCGCGCTGGGCGCGCAGCAGCGGCGTCGGATCCGAACCGCGACGCTCGAGCAGCGCCAGCTTGAGCAGCAGGGCGTGGCGCACCTCGCGCAGGCGACCGACCGGCGCGTCCAGCCAGCGGTCCACCTCGGCCCGACCCTGCGGGGTCAGCGCGTAGACGGTGCGGGGCGGACCCCCGGCGCCCGGCTCGTCGCGGAGCGCCCGCGCGGCCCCTTGCCCGTTGAGGTGGTCCAGCGCACGGTAGACCTGCTGTCGCCGGACCGTCCAGACCAGGCCCAACGGCCCCTCGCGCCCCAGCACCCGCGCGACGTCGAAGCCGTGCGCCGGCCGTTCGGCCAGCACGCCCGCGACCGCCCAGTCGTTGAGCGAGCGATCGTCGTGCGCCGCCGTCGCGGGTTCTTGGCTGGCGTCGTCCGTATTCGCCACGGCCGCAGTCTACGCCCGCCGGCGCGGTCCCCGTTGACAGCGTCGCGCCCGCGCGCCAAGATTCGGACGTGATGCGGTCACACGTGTTACCGGACGTTCCGCGCCGCCCGACCTCGCACGACGTCGCGCACCGCGCCGGCGTGTCGCGCACCACCGTGTCGCTGGTCCTCAACGGCAAGCGCCTCGAGCGCATCGCGCCGGCGACCCGCCAGCGCGTCCTCGAGGCGGCCGCGGCGCTCGGCTACGTCCCCCACGCCGCCGGCCTGTCGCTGGTCAGCGGGCGTACCGGCACGCTGGGCCTGGTCGTCGGGCACGCCCGCCACCTTGCGGTCGACGGGTTCCTCCCGCAGGTCCTGACCGCCCTGGGCGAGGAGGCCCACGCCGCCGGCGTCCGCGTGCTGGTCGACGCGGTCGACGATCCCGCCCGGCCCGACGCCTACGCAGGGCGCGTCCGCGCCGGTCAGATCGACGGCCTGGTCGTCGTCAACCCGCGCGCGCCCGACCCGGCCCTGCAGGAGCTGGCCGCGTCCGGCTACCCGCTGGCCGTGATCGGCCGCCTCCCCGGCCACCCCGAGCTGTGCACCGCCGACCACGACGACGCCGCCGGCCAGCTGATCGGCCGCCACCTTCTGCGCCACGGTCGCCGCCGCGTCGCCTACCTCGGCTTCGCTCCCGCTGCCTTCCGCGCCAACGACGACCGTCGCGCCGGCCTGCGCGCGGCGCTGCGGGAGGCCGGCCACGACCTGCCCGATCATGCCGTGCGCCACGCCGCCTTCTCGGCCGAGAGCGGCTACCGCGCCGTCGCGGCCTGGCTGGCCGACGGCTTCGACC
This sequence comes from uncultured bacterium, assembly GCA_964545455.1. Classification (GTDB taxonomy): domain Bacteria; phylum Deinococcota; class Deinococci; order Deinococcales; family Trueperaceae; genus SLSQ01. The sequence continues at coordinate 15,507 of CAZJGU010000040.1, forward strand.
ACGACGCGCTGGCGTGCGGCAACGACACCATCGCCTTCGGCGCCCTGGCCGCGCTGCGCGACCACGGCCGGCGCGTGCCGGACGACGTCGCCGTCGTCGGGGTCGACGACCTGCCGTTCGCGCGCTTCGCCCTGCCCCGCCTGACCAGCGTCCGCACCGACGCCGCCGAGCACGGTCGCCGCGCCGCGCGCGCCGTCCTGGCCCGCATCGACGGCCGCGATCCGCCCCTCGAACCGTCCCTCGCCCCCCGCCTGATCGTGCGCCGCAGCTGCGGCGCCGCCGCGCCCAGTCCGCGCTAGGAGGCCCCATGACCGTCTTCGACCCGACCGAGCATCCGCACCGCCGCCTGAACCCGCTGACCGGCGACGCGGTGCTGATCAGCCCACACCGCACCAAGCGCCCCTGGCAGGGCCGGCAGGAGACACCCGCCGCGCGCGAGAAGCCGCGCCACGACCCGGGCTGCTACCTCTGCCCCGGCAACGAGCGCGCGGGCGGGCACGTCAACCCGGACTATGGCGGCACCTTCGTCTTCACCAACGACTTCGCCGCGCTGCTGCCCGACGCGCCCGCCCCGGCCGGCGACGACCACCCGCTGCTGCGGCGCGAGGGGGTGCGCGGCACCTGCCAGGTGATCTGCTTCTCGCCCCGGCACGACCTCACCCTGGCCGAGTTCGACCGGCCCGGCCTGCGCCGCGTCGTCGACCTCTGGGCCGAGCGGACCGAGGCCCTGGGCCGCGACTGGCGCTGGGTGCAGATCTTCGAGAACAAGGGCCAGGCGATGGGCGCCAGCAACCCCCATCCGCACGGGCAGATCTGGTCGCTGGACCGGCTGCCCACCATCCCCGCCGCCGAGGACGCCGCCCAACGCGCCTGGGCCCAACAGCAGGGCGAGCCGCTGCTGGTCGCCTACCACCGGCTGGAACGGGAACGCGCCGAACGCACCGTCGTCCAGTCCGAGCACTGGTCCGCCGTCGTGCCCTGGTGGGCGGTGTGGCCGTTCGAGCTGCTGATCACCCCGCGCCGCCACGTGCGCCGGCTGCCGGAGTTGAGCGAGGCCGAACGCGACGACCTGGCGGCCCTGCTGGGCCGCCTGCTGCCGACCCTGGACGGCCTGTTCGAGACGCCCTTCCCCTACTCGATGGGGTGGCACGGCGCGCCGACCGGGCCGGACGCGGCGGACGAGGACGCCGCCGGCGTGCACGACCACTGGCAGCTGCACGCCCACCTCTACCCGCCGTTGCTGCGCAGCGCGACGGTCCGCAAGTTCATGGTCGGCTTCGAGATGCTGGGGGAGCCCCAGCGCGACCTGACCGCCGAACAGGCCGCCGCGCGCCTGCGCGAGGTGGCGGGGCGGCTGGGCCTCGGGGATCCGGCATGACGCCCCGGGAGCTCCGCGCCGCGTTCGAGGCGCGCTTCGGCGCGCCGCCCGAGCGCCTGGTCCGCGCCCCCGGCCGCGTCAACCTGATCGGCGAGCACACCGACACCAGCGACGGCTTCGTGCTGCCGATGGCGATCGACCGCGAGGTGCGCGTCGCCCTGACGCCGCGGAGCGACACGACCGTCCGCCTGGTCGCGCTGGACCTGGAGGCCGAGGACGCCTTCGACGCGACGGCGCCGGCGACGCGGGACGGCTGGGCCGCCTACGCGCACGGCGTCGCCTGGGCGCTGGCCGAGGCCGGTCACGCCCTGCGCGGCTTCGACGCCGTCTTCAGCGGCGACGTGCCACGCGGCGCCGGGCTGTCCTCCTCGGCCGCGCTGGAGCTGGCGTTGGCCCGCGCCTTCGCCGAGGCGTCCGAACTGCCCTGGGACCCGGCCGCGATGGCGGTCGCCTGCCGCCGGGCCGAGAACGCCTGGGTCGGCGTCGCCTCGGGGATCATGGACCAGCTGATCGGCGCCTGCGGCGAGGCCGGCTCTGCCCTGCTGATCGACTGCCGCGACCTGTCGACCGAGGCGGTGCCGCTGCCGCCGGGCACGCGCGTGGTGATCCTCGACACCGGCACCCGCCGCGGCCTGGTCGGCAGCGCCTACAACGAGCGGCGCGCCCAGGTGGACGCGGCCGCCGAAGGGCTGGGCGTCGAGGTGCTACGCGACGCCACGCCCGAGCTCCTCGAGGCGCGCGGCGGCCAGCTGGACCCGGCCGCCCGCAAGCGCGCCCGCCACGTCGTGTCCGAGAACCGCCGGGTGCTGGAGGCCGCGCACGCGATGCGCGCCGGCGACGCGGCGCGCCTGGGCCGCCTGATGGACGCCAGCCACGCCAGCCTGCGGGACGACTTCGAGGTGAGTGGCCCCGCGCTGGACGCGATGGTCGAGGTCGCCCGCGCCCAGGACGGCTGCCATGGCGCGCGCATGACCGGCGCCGGCTTCGCCGGCTGCTGCGTGGCGTTGGTGGCCGAGGAAGCGGTCGAGCCCTTCGTCGCCGAGGTCGCGCAGCGCTACCGCGCCGCGACCGGCCACGAGCCGGCTCTCTACCCGGTCGTCGCCAGCGCCGGCGCCGGTCCGCTGGAGCCGTGACGCATGGGCCCGCGGCCCCGACGTCGGAGCCGCGGGCCGAGGCCCAGGGCGAGGATCAGAGGGTGCGTTCCATCCGGGGCGGGGGTCGGCCATCGGGACGCTCGCGCTGGCCCGGCGGTCGCTCGCCCGGTCCGGGCGCATGCCCCACGAAGCCGGGCGTGCCCGCCAGGATCATCAGCGCCGCCGCGAACATCGGCGGCAGGCTGAGGGCGCCGATCGTCAGCTCGCGCGCGATCCCCTCGCCGGCGACGAGCAGCGGCAGCACGGCCGGCACGCCCGCGATCACCAGGATGAGCATGCCGGCAGCGCGCGGCCGGCGCGGCGACACGACCGTCGCGGTCGCGATCAGCAGGTAGGTCAGCACCAGGTTCAGCGGCCCCACCTGGTCCAGCCAGGCGCCGAAGCCGGCGGGATCCAGCATCGACCACACGCCCAGCCCGATCGGAGCGACGCTCAGCAGCGCCAGCAGCCGGACGGTCGCGCCCGGCCGCAGCCAGGCCAGCGTCACGAAGGCGATCGCCGCGGCGATCCAGCCGATCAGCACCCCGGCGGCCTGGGCCAGGCCGAGGTCCGCGATCGACTCGCCCACCAGCATCATCACGAAGAACGCCACCGGCACGCCGATCAGCACCCAGGCGAAGCCGAGCGCCAGCCGCCGGCGGACCCGCGGCCGCTGCGCGCGCCACGCCAGCACGGCGCCGAGGAGGGCCAGCGCCGCTGGCAGGGCGACGAAGAACAGGGGAACGAAGAGGGATTCCACGGCTCACCTCCGTGTCGGCAGGCCCGTTCTCCCCTCATCCTGCGCCTACCGGGCGCCGCGCGCGAGGGCGAATGCCGTAGGGCGACGTCCGACGTCGCACCCCCGCCCGCGATGCCGGGCCCGCCCGCCGCGCCGCTGCGCCTGCGTAGGCCGCCTAGAGCAGCGTCCCGCGCAGCACCAGCGTCGCCACGCTGAAGTAGAGGACGATCCCGGTGACGTCCACCAGGGTCGCGACGAACGGCGTCGACGATGCGGCCGGATCGGCGCCCAGGCGTTGCAGGATCATCGGCATCAACGTCCCGACCAGCGACCCCCACAGCACCACGAACAGCAGCGACAGGCCGATCGTCGCGCCGATCAGGATCCAGTGCTCGCCGAAGCCGCTTCCGAACGCCTGGCCCAGCGCGACGCGGGCGAAGCCCAACCCCGCGAGGAGCAGGCCGATGATGCCGGCCGCGGCCGCCTCGCGCGCCACCACGCGACCCCAGTCGCGCAGCGTCGCCTCGCCGGTGGTGAGCGCGCGGATGATCAGCGTCGCCGCCTGCGAGCCGGAGTTGCCGCCCGAGCTGATGATGAGCGGCACGAACAGCGCCAGCACCAGCGCCTGCGAGAGCGCGTCCTGGAAGCCGGACATCGCCGTCGCGGTGAGCATCTGCCCGAAGAACAGCAGCACCAGCCAGGGTGCACGCTTGCGCACCATGGTGCCGATGCGGATCGACAGGTAGGGCTCGTCGAAGGCGGAGGAACCGCCCAGCAGGTGGATGTCCTCGGTCGCTTCGGCCTCGGCCACGTCCAGCACGTCGTCGACGGTGACGATCCCGACCAGGATACCGTCGCGGTCGACGACCGGCAGGGCGGTGCGGTCGTGCTTGCGGAACTCGGCGACCGCCTCCTCCTGGTCGGCGTGCGCCTCGAGCGCGACGAACTGCAGGTCCATCAGCTCGGCGATGCGGGCCTCGGTCTCGATCAGCAGCAGCTCGCGCATGCGCAGGTCGTCGATCAGTCGGCCGCCCTTCTCGGTCACGTAGACGACGTTCAGCGTCTCGGAGTCGCGGCCGTAGGCGCGCACGTGGTCCAGCGCCTCGCGGACCGTCCAGTGCGACTTGACCTGGACGTAGTCGGGCGTCATCAGCCGGCCGATCGACTCCTCGGGGTAGCCCAGCAGCCGGGTGGCGACCTCGCGCTCCTCGGGCGAGAGCAGGTTGACCATGCGCTTCATGACCTTGCCCGGCAGGTCGCCCAGCAGCTCGGTGCGGTCGTCGGGGCTCATCTCGTCGAGGATGGCGGCCACGTCGCCGTCGGCCAGGGCGTAGAGCAGGCTCTCCTGCGCATCGAACGGCAGGTGCTCGAAGACGTTGGTGGCGCGCTCCTTGGGCAGCAGGCGGAAGACGACCGCCTCGTGCTCCTGACCGAGCTCGACGATCGTCTCCGCCAGGTCGGGCACGTCCAGACCCAGCAGCACGCGCTTGAGCTCGCCGAAGCGACGCTCGGCGATCAGCGTCGCGCAGCGTTCAGCCTGCTCGATCGGGGACGTCTTCTGCACCCGAATCCTCCTCCGTACCGGCGCTCACGACGAGCCCACCGCGCGCTGCAGCACCTCCAAGGTGAGGTGCTCGGTGTCGGGCACGACGAGCGTCGCCGCACCCAGCGCCGCCGCGTCCCCCACGCCGACCGAGGGCATGCCGGCGCCGACGATCGACGCGATGCCCGCCTCGGCGTCCTCGACGCCGACGCAGTCCTCGACGGGGAGGTCGAGGAGCTCGGCGGCGGTCTCGAAGATCTCGGGGTCGGGCTTGCCGCGGCGCAGCCGCGCCGGGTCGACGATCACGTCCAGCCGGTCGCCGATGCCCAGGCGCCCCACCAGCGTCGGGCCGTTGCGGCTCGACGACGCCAGCGCCACCTTGACGCCGGCCTCGCGGATCGCGACCAGCAGGTCGGGCACGCCAGGCAGCAGGTCGCGTGGCGTGACGTCCTCGATCATGCGCTGGTAGTTGGCGTTCTTCTTGGCCGCCAGGGCACGCTTCTCGGCGTCGTCGTAGCTGCGTTCGCCGCGGGCCAGGATCGCTTCCAGCGACTCCATCCGCGGCACGCCGCGCAGCGCCTCGTTGGCCTCGCGGTCGAAGGGGATGTCCAGCTCGTCGGCCAGCGCCTCCCAGGCGCGGTAGTGGTACTCGGCGCTGTCGGTCAGCACCCCGTCGAGGTCGAAGACGACGCCGCGTAGGCGCGCGCCGGTGGGACGCTCGGCCGGCGCGTCCGGCTCCAGCCGCAGCGCTTCCCGCCGGTGGCGGATCGTCACGGGCTCGCCGTCGATCAGCCGGTAGCTGGTCGCCTCCCGGTCGGCGTCCACCTCGATCACGCGGCCCTGCCAGGCCAGGCGGAAGCGCAGCCGCGTCCAGCCCTCCGGCAGGCGGGGGTGGAAGCACGGCTCGCCGCCGCGCACCCGGAAGCCGCCGAAGCCCTCGGCCAGCGCCAGCCAGGTGCCGGCCATCGCGGCGGCGTGGACCCCGTCGGCGACGTTGCCGTTCAGGTCGTCCAGGTCCATCCGCGCGGTGCGGCGGAAGTGGTCCAGCGCGTCGTCCATGCGGCCCAGGTCGGCCGCCACGATCGCGTGCACGCACGGCGACAGCGACGAGTCGTGGGTGGTGCGGGGCGCGTAGTAGGCCTCGTCGCGACGCAGCTGCGCGCGACGCACGCCGTCCGGGCGCAGGTAGTGCGCCAGCAGCACGTCGGCCTGCTTGAGCACCTGGTGCCGGTAGATGTCCAGCGGGTGGTAGTGCAGCAGCAGCGGGTAGCGCTCCTGGGGCACCTCGTCCCAGGGCCATTCGGGCTTGGTCAGGAAGGTGGCGTCCTGGGGCGTGACGGCGGTCGCCTCGTCGACCGGCAGGTGGACGGCGTCGGCGGCGCGGCTCCAGCCGTCGGCCTCGTCGTCGCGCAGCGCCAGCTCGTTCCGGAGCGCGGCGAAGCGCCCTGCATCCTCGGCCCGGAGCTCGTCCACCACCCGCGCCGCGAAGCGCAGGGTGCCCTGCAGCATGCGGTTGGTGTAGTGGTTGTCGTCGATCAGCGCGGTGTACTCGTCCGGACCGGTCACGGTGTGCAGGTGAAAGGCGCCGTCGCGACCGTAGGCGCCGGCGCTCAGGAAGAAGCGGGCGCACTCGATCGCGACCGCCGCGCCGCCCTCCCACAGGATCTCGCGGTCGCCGGTGGCGGTCAGGTAGCGCTCGAAGGCGTGCACGACGTCCGCGTCGATGTGGTACTGGGCGGTGCCGGCGGGGTAGTAGGCGCTGGCCTCGGGCCCGTCGATGGTGCGCCACGGGAACAGCGCCCCGTCGTGCCGCAGCTCGCGGGCGCGCGCCCGGGCGGCGTCCAACAGGTGGATGCGGTAGCCCAGCAGGGCGCGCGCGATGTCGGGCCGGGTGTGGAGGAACACCGGCAGCATGTAGATCTCGGTGTCCCAGAAGGTGTGGCCCTCGTACCCCTCGCCGGTCAGCGCCTTGGAGGGGATGTTGGTGCGGCCGTCGCGGCCGGCGCCCTGGATCAGGTGGAAGAGGCTGAAACGGACGCTCTGCATCACCGCGTCGTCGCCCTCGATCTCGACGTCGGCGTCGCGCCAGAAGGCGTCCAGCCAAGCGCCCTGGTCGGCCAGCAGCGCGTCGACCCCGCCGTCGGCGGCGTAGGCGTCCAGCTCGGCGTCCGCCGCGGCGTCCAGCCGGTCGGGGGCGTGATCGCGCGCGTCGAGGTAGACGATCCGCGCGTCGAAGCGCAGCGGCGCGCCGGGCGCACAGCGGGTCGCGACCCGCGCCTCGGCCCGGAGCGGCTCGGAGGCGGCGGTCGTCTCGGCGTCGGCGCCGGACAGCTCGTGGTCGGCGGCGCAGACCAGCTCCATCCCGCTGCCGGGCGTCCGCTGCCGCAACGCCAGGCGGGCGCGGGCGTCGTGGCGGTGATCGACCGGGTGCAGCACCTGGCCCTTGAGGGCGGTGCCGACACGGGGGTCGCCGGTCTCGACCTGGTTCTCGACCCGGCCGTCCAGCACGTGCGCGAGGGTGACGTCGACCTCGCGCTCGAGCGCCTGCACCTCGACCCGCTGGGCAACGCGCGAGCGGTGCGTCAGCGACACGGCGCGCACGAAGGTGACGCGCGTGCGCGTGCCGTCCGCGCCCCGCCAGATCAGGCTGCGGCGCAGCGTGCCGGCGCGCAGGTCCAGCACGCGCTGGTAGTCCTCGATGCGGGCGCCCTTCATGGCGACGCGCTCGCCGTCGATGCGGACCTCGAAGCCGGTCGCCGAGGTGACGTTGAGCATCGTCTGCCGCCAGTGAGCGTAGCCGTAGGCGCCCTCGGGGTAGGCGATCGGCTCACGCTCGTGGAAGCCGTTGAGGTAGCTGCCGGGCACGCTGGGCGCGCCGCTGGGGGCGCCCTCCTCGAGCGTGCCGCGGATGCCGACGTAGCCGTTGCCGAGGGCGAAGAGCGACTCGTCGCGCTGGTTCTCGGCCGGGTCGAAGCGGGTCTGGCGGATCGCCCACGGGTCCAGCGGGAAGCGGGGCGTCACGTCGCGGTGGTCGCGGTGTCGGGTCATCGGTCCTCCGTCACGTCGGGGCGACGCCGGCGCGGCGTCGGGGCGGGCGCCGCCGAGGCCGCGGGGGTCGCGCCTGCGCGCCATGGATCGAGGTCAGGCTACCGCACGGGGGTCGCGGGTCGTCCGTCCCCTTGCGCGCCGGGTCGCGTCGCGCTAGCCTGTCGCTACCCCTCCCCCCGGGGGGTGGGAATCGACCGCACCCGGCCCCGCGCCGCGAAGGGACCCGACCATGACCGACCTCACCATCGAAGGCATGACCTGCGGACACTGCAAGAAGGCCGTCGAGGACGCGCTGCGCTCCGTCGACGGCGTCACCCAGGTCGAGGTGGACCTCGACGCCGGCCGCGCCACCGTCGAAGGCGGCAGCCTCGGCGCGATGATCGCCGCCGTCGCCGAGGAGGGCTACACGGCCTCCCCCGCCTGATGGCCGCCCGCGACGCGGCCGTGCCCCCGGCCCCCGACCTGCCCGAACCGACCGCCGCGCACGGGCCGGCCGCCGGCGTGCACGACTGCCTGCACCTCGACGACGCCACCCGTCAGGACGCGATCCGCCGGCTCAAGACCGCCCGCGGCCACCTCGACGGCATCGTGCGCATGCTCGAGGATCCCGGCGTCTACTGCGTCGACGTGCTCAAGCAGGTCAAGGCGGTCCAGGGCGGCCTGGGCGGCGTGACCGGGGCGGTGCTGCGCGCGCACGTGCGCGACCACGTCGCGACCGCCTCGCAGCGCGGCGACACCGACGCGATCGTCGACGAGCTGATGGACGCCCTCAAGTACCGGACGTGATGCCATGAGCGACGCTCCCGCCCCCACCCGCCACGAACCCGCCCAGGCGTCGATCACCTTCGGCGTGCAGGGCATGACCTGCGCCAACTGCTCGGCCCGCGTCGAACGCACGCTCTCCAAGACCGCCGGCGTCGGCCAGGCGAACGTGAACCTCGCGACCGAGCGGGCCAGCATCGTCTTCGACCCGTCGCTCACCGACCTGGAGACGGTCTTGAAGCGCGTCCGCGACGTCGGCTACCAGCCCCAGGAGCAAGCCCTTGAGCTGCACGTCGGCGGCCTCACCGGCAGTGCCGGCGAGGGCCGGGTCGAGGCCGCCCTGCGGGCGCTGCCGGGCGTCCTGGAGGCGCACGCCAACGTCGCCAGCGAGACCGTGCGCGTCCGCTGGCTGCCGGACGCGACGCCCTACCCCGAGCTGGTCGCGACGCTGCGCAAGGCCGGCTTCGAGGTCGCCACCGAGGCGCCGGACGACGGGGCCGACGGCCGCGTCCGCCACGACCGCGAGGGGGCCGCGTTGGGCCGCGACGTGATCCTGGCCGCCGCCTTCACGATCCCGCTGATGCTCGTCTCGATGGGACCGATGCTGATCCCCGGCGCCGAGATGGCGCTGATGGAGCGCTTCGGCCGGACGACGATGTGGCTGGTCCAGCTGGCGCTGACGCTGCCGGTCATGCTCGGTCCGGCGCGACGCTTCTACCGTCCCGGCTGGGCCGCGCTGCGCCACGGCAGCCCCGACATGAACAGCCTGGTGATGATCGGAGCCTCGGCCGCCTTCGGCTACAGCCTGGTCGCCACCTTCGTGCCGAGGATCCTCCCGGCCGGCACGGTGCACGTCTACTACGAGGCGTCCGCCGCGATCGTCACGCTGATCCTCTTCGGCCGCTGGCTCGAACACCGCAGCAAGGGCCGCGCCAGCGACGCCATCCGGCGCCTGCTGACCCTGCAGGCGGACACCGCGCGCGTGCTGCGCGACGGTGCCGAGGTCGAGGTGCCCACCGCCGAGGTCGTCCCCGGCGACCTGATCGCCGTGCGCCCCGGCGACCGCATCCCGGTCGACGGCACCGTCGTGACCGGATCGTCGTGGATCGACGAGTCGATGCTCACCGGCGAACCCGCACCGGTCGCCAAGGGCGAGGGCGATACCGTCACCGGCGGCACGGTCAACAAGACCGGCGCCTTCCGCTTCCGCGCCGACCGCGTCGGGGCGGACACCGCCCTTGCCCGCATCATCCGCATGGTCGAGGAGGCCCAGGCCGGCAAGGCGCCGATCCAGGCGCTGGCCGACCGGGTCGTGGCCGTCTTCGTGCCGGCGGTGCTGGTCATCGCCGCGATCACCTTCGCCACCTGGATGGCGGCCGGTCCCGATCCGCGCCTGACCTTCGCGCTGGTCGCCGCGACCGCGGTGCTGCTCATCGCCTGCCCCTGCGCGATGGGCCTGGCGACGCCGGTCAGCATCATGGTCGGCAGCGGCCGCGGCGCCGAGATGGGCGTCCTCTTCCGCAAGGGCGAGGCGATCCAGACCCTGCAGCGCGCCGAGGTCGTCGCGCTCGACAAGACCGGCACCCTGACCGAGGGACGCCCGGCGCTGACCGACCTGGAACCGGCCGAGGGCTGGACGCGCGCCACGCTGCTCCCCCTCGTCGCCGCTGCCGAGGCCCAGAGCGAGCACCCGATCGCCGACGCGATCGTCCGCACCGCCCGCGAGGACCATCCCGACCTGCCCCGTGCCGCCTCCTTCGAGGCGGTCCCCGGCAAGGGCGTCCAGGCCGAGGTGGACGGGCGCGAGGTCGTCGTCGGATCGGGCCGTTGGCTGACCGAGCGCGGCGTGGACCTGGGCGCCTGGCGCGGCCGCGCGGCCGCGCTGGCCGACGACGGTCGGACGCCCCTCTTCGTCGCGATCGACGGCCGCTTGGCCGGCCTGGCGGCGGTGTCCGACCCGATCAAGCCGGGCACGCCCGAAGCGATCGCCGCCCTGCACGCCCGCGGCCTGACGGTCGCGATGGTCACCGGCGACGACGCCCGCACCGCCCGCGCCATCGCGCGCCGCCTGGGGATCGACGAGGTCGAGGCCGAGGTACTGCCCGACGGCAAGGTCGCCGCCGTCGAGCGCCTGCGCCAGGGCCCGGACGGACGGACCCGTCAGGTCGCCTTCGTCGGCGACGGCATCAACGACGCGCCCGCGCTGGCCGCCTCGGACACCGGCGTCGCGATCGGCACC
>CAZJGU010000041.1:0-26261 GCA_964545455.1 uncultured bacterium
GATGCCCCAGACGCCGAACCACGCCAGGCCCGCGCCGCCAACCGACATCGCCAGGTAGATCGTCGACAGGTTCGGCCGCGGATGGACAGAAGTCATGGACATGCCGATCAGCCCCGCGAAGATGAGGGCCACGATATTGATCACCTTGATCAGCGGGTTGATCGACGGGCCGGCGGTGTCCTTGTACGGGTCGCCGACGGTGTCCCCGACGACGGCCGCGGCGTGCGCTTCGGAGCCCTTGCCGCCGTGGTGGCCGTCCTCCACGTACTTCTTGGCGTTGTCCCAGGCGCCGCCGCCGTTGGACATCATCAGCGCCATCATCAGGCCCGAGATGGTCACGCCGATCAGCAGGCCACCGAGGGCGACGGGGCCGAACAGGAATCCGACGATCAGCGGCGCGACGACCGCCATCAGGCCGGGGACCGCCATCTCGCGCAGCGCGGCCTTGGTGACGATGTCGACCGCCTTGCCGTACTCGGGCTTGCCGCTGCCGTCCATGATGCCGGGGACCTCGCGGAACTGGCGGCGGACCTCCTCGATGACCGCGCCGGCCGCCCTGCCGACCGACTCCATCAGGAAACTCGAGAACAGGAAGGGCAGCATCGCGCCGATCAGCAGGCCGACGACCACGACCGGGTCGTTCAGGCGGAAGGCGGCCTCGCCCAGGTCCAGCCGCTCGGCGTAGTCGGCGAACAGCACCAGCGCCGCCAGCGCCGCCGAGCCGATCGCGTAGCCCTTGGTGACCGCCTTGGTCGTGTTGCCGACCGCGTCGAGGGCGTCGGTGTTCTCGCGCACTTCGTGCGGCAGCTCGCTCATCTCGGCGATGCCGCCGGCGTTGTCGGTGATGGGGCCGTAGGTGTCCATCGCGACGATCATGCCGGTCACCGACAGCATCGCGACGGCGGCCACGGCGATGCCGTACAGGCCGGCCAGCAGGAACGCCACGAAGGTCGCGAGCGCCAGCACCACGGCGGGCCAGGCGGTCGACTGCATGCCGACGGCCAGGCCGCTGATGATGTTGGTCGCCGCGCCGGTCTCGGAGGCCCGGGCGACGCGCTTGACCGGGGCGTACTCGGTCGAGGTGTAGTACTCGGTGATGAACATCAGCAACAGCGTCACCACGATGCCGACGAGCGAGGCGAGGAAGACGCGGAACCAGCCGACGCCCTCGAGCAGATCGGCCGTGCCGGACAGCATCGCCAGGCTGGCGAAGAAGAAGCCGACGGCGGAGATCGCCGCGCTCACGTAGACGCCGCGGTTGAGGGCCTGCATGATGTTTCCGCTGGGGCCCAGCTTGACGAAGCGCACGCCGACGACCGAGGCGACGATCGCGATCGCGCCCAGCACCATCGGGAAGGTGACCAACGCCGAGACGACCCCGCCGGGCAACAGGTAGCCGAGGAAGACGGCGCCGATCGCCGTGACCGCGTAGGTCTCGAACAGGTCGGCGCCCATGCCGGCGCAGTCCCCCACGTTGTCGCCGACGTTGTCGGCGATCACGGCCGGGTTGCGCGGATCGTCCTCGGGGATGCCGGCCTCGACCTTGCCGACCAGGTCGGCGCCGACGTCGGCGGCCTTGGTGTAGATGCCACCCCCGACGCGGGCGAACAGGCTGATGAGCGAGGCGCCGAAGGCGAAGCCGACGAGCGGCTCGACCGGGTTGGGCATGCCGAGGAACAGGTCGAACAGCACGTAGAAGCCGGACACGCCCAGCAGCGCCAGGCCGGCGACCGCCAGGCCCGAGACCGCGCCGCCGTCGAAGGCGATCTTGAGCGCGCCGGGCAGACCGTCGCGGGCGGCCTGGGCGACCCGGACGTTGGCGCGAACCGCGACGTTCATGCCGATGTAGCCGCTGATGGCGCTGAAGAGCGCGCCGGCGCCGAAGCCGATCGTCGTCCACCACCACATCTCGGCCTCGTGCGCGTCGCCACGGGTGACGGCGACCAACGCGAAGAGCGCCGCGATGACGATCGCGACGATCAGGATGGTGCGGTACTGGCGGTTCATGTAGGCGCTCGCACCCTGCCGCACGGCGGCCGCGATCTCGTTCATGCGCGGGTTGCCGGTAGGCGACGACAGGACGCCCCGGGCGAGCACCCAGGCGGCGGCGAGCGCCGCGAGGGCGGCGACGGGCACGAGGATCAGGAGTACGTCCATGGAACCTCCAAGGGTCTGGCGGGGGAGTCACGGCCCAGGACCGCGGAGGGGCCGCTCGGGCCCTCGCACGGCGGTCCTGGATCCGTTGGTGCGGGTGATCCTAGCATGCGCGGTCGACGCTCCTGGCCGCGCTTCAGTCCCCGCTGCCGCTCCCCTCCGGCGCGGGCGCGCCGGCCGCTCGCGGAGCCCGTGCCGGTCGGCGCGTCGGCGACGGCTCGGTCCTGAAGCGGTGTCGCTCGAAGCGGTAGAACGCCGCCGGTACGACGAACAACGTCAGGAAGGTCGACGACACCACGCCCCCTGCGATCACCAGCCCCAGCGGCCGCCGGAACTCCGAGCCCTCGCCCAGGCCCAGCAGCAGCGGAACGCTGATGATCACGACCGTCAGCGCCGTCATCAGGATCGGCCGCAGGCGCAGCCGCCCGGCCCGGATCAGCGCCCGCTCGAGCGTCTCGTCCTCCTCCAGCCCCGACACGACGACGTCGAGCAGCAGGATCGCGTTCTTGGTGACCAGGCCGATCAGGATCACCACGCCCAGCACGCTGATCACGTCCAGCGCGTTGCCGGTCAGGAAGAACAGCCAGAAGGCGCCCACAAGGGCCAGCGGCACGGTGGCGAGCAGGTAGAGCGGGTACTTGAAGCTGTTGAACTGGCTGGCGATGACCAGGTAGTTCAGCACGATCGCCAGCAGGAAGGCGATCGGACCGTAGAAGATCAGGTCGCCCAGGAAGTCCGGGCCGACGCCGGTGCCGACGCGGACCTGGTCGTCGGTGACGCCCGCCTCGGCGAAGGCCGCCTCGACGTCCGAACGGACCTGGAACTGCCCGGCCCCGCCGGCGATCAGGTCGGCCGTCAGGGTGGAGATGTACTGCTGCTCGGCGCGGTCGATCGCGACCGGGCCGGCGCGCACCTCGAAGGTGCCCAGGGCCGAGAGCGGGAGCCAGCTCTGCAGCGCCGGCGCGAGGATCGGCAGGCTCAGCAGCGTCTGCTCGTCGGCCACGAAGCGAGGGTCGGCGCGCACCACGATGGCGACGTCCTCGCCGCCGGCGTCCAGCTCGCCGGCGCGGGTACCGACGTTGTAGGTGCGCAGCGCAGCGCCGACCTCGGCCGCCGTCAGGCCGGTGCCGGCCAGGGCGGTGCGGTCGAGGACGAACACCCGCTCGGCGACCGAGCCCTCGAGCGACGAGGCGACGTTGCGGACCGAGCCGTTCTCGCGCAGGAGGGCGCGCGCCCGCTCGTCGCGCTCCCGCAGCAGGTCCAGATCGTCGGCGTAGAGCGTCAACGACAGCCCCGTCTCGACCGGGACGGCGCCGCCGTCGTCGCTGCCGACGGTGACGTCCGCCTCGGGGGCGACGTCGCGCAGCAGCGCCTCGACCTGGGGGCGCAACTCGTCGGCGACCTCGAACGACGAGCCGCTGCGCTCCGACAGCCCGGCCAGTTCCAGCGTGATCGTCGCGAGCTGGGCGTTGTCGGTGCCCAGCAGGCCTCCGCTGCCGACCGAGGCGATCACCCGCTCGACGTCGGGGTGGCCGGCCGCCAGGCGTTCGGCTGCGGCGGCGACGACGTCGGTGCGTTCCAGCGGCGTGCCGGGCGGCATCTCGACGGTGATCGCGACGGCGCCGGCGTCCACCGGGGAGACGAAGTTGAACTGGATCCTCGGCACCACCCAGCCGAGGCTGGCGACCAGGGCGACCGCCACGACCAGCACCATCGTCGCGGGACGGGGCGCCAGCAGCCGTTCCAGCGCGGCGGCGTAGCGCTCGCGCAGCCAGCCGACCCCGGCGTCGGTCGCCTCGTGCAGCGTCCGGAGCACGGCACCGATCACGGCGCCGATCGTGCGGAGCGGCACGCCGAGGACCAGCAGCAGCCACGGCAGCGCGGCCGCGACGGCCAGGCCGGCCGCGGCGCCGATCGCGACGCTGGCCGCGCCCGCCGTCAGGCCGGCCGCCTGCGTGCCCAGGCCGCCCAGCGCCCCGTCGGCAGCACCGGCGCCCGTCGCAGCCAACGCCAGCAGCGCCCAGCCGCGGCGGCGGTAGAGACCCAGCGTCCAGGTCAGGTCGCGGCCGACGCGCCGGACCGACGCGCCCGCGTCGCGCCACGAGGGCGGCAGCGGATCGGGCAGGTAGGCCAGGCGCACGGTGAGGAAGAACATCGCCTCGAGGTAGCTGACGAAGATGGTGGCCGCCAGCGACAGACCGAACTGGCTGAAGAACTGCCCGATCAGGCCGGGCAGGAAGGCGATCGGCAGGAACACCGCCAGCAGCGACAGCGTCGCCGACAGCACGGCGGTCGATACCTCGCCCGCCCCCTTGAAGACCGCCTCCATCTGCGAGACGCCCTTGCGGCGCCAGCGGGCGATGTTCTCGGCGATGACGATCGAGTCGTCGACCACCAGGCCGACGGCGACGGTCACCGCCAGCAGCGTCACGGTGTTGAAGGTGAAGCCCAGCAGGCCGAAGATCACCACCGCTCCGGTCAGGGTGATCGGGATGGCCAGCACCACGCCGCCGGTCGATCCCAGCCGGCCGACGAACAGCAGCACCACCAGCGCCACCGCCAGGACCGCCAGACCGGTCTCGCGCACGGTGTCGACCACCGACGTCTCGACGAAGACGGAGGTGTCGGAGACCACCGTCGCGCGGTAGCCGTCGGGCAGCGACAGCTCGGCCAGGCGGGCGCGCAGGGCGCGGGCGGTCGCGACGGCGTTGGCGTCGGAAACCTTGCGGACCTCGAGCAGCACCACCGGCTCGCCGTTCACGCGGGTGAAGGCGGTCGGGTCGGCCACGTCGCGCTGGACGCGCGCCACGTCACGCACCAGCAGGCCACGGGCGGGGTCGACGACCAGCTCGGCGACGTCCTCGACCGTCTCCGGTCGGTCGCGCAGCGACAGCAGGATGCGCTCGTCGCCGATCGTGAGCGTGCCGGCCGGCAGCGTCGAGGTGCCGGCGCCGATCGCCGCGGCCACCTGGCCGGCGCTCAGGCCGGACGATCGCAGCGCGGCGGGGTCCAGCAGCACCTGCACCTGGCGTTCGAGCGGGCCGACGATGGCCACGTCGGCCACCCCGTCGACCTGCTGCAGGCGCGGCTCGACCAGGTCCTCGGCGACGCCCTCGATGTCGACCAGCGGGACGCCGGGCGCCTCGAGCGCGACCGACAGGATCGGTTGGTCGGCCGGGTCGAACTTCTGGACGACCGGGTCGGAGGCGTCCTCCGGCAGGGCGTCGACGATCGCGTCGACACGCTGCTTGACGTCGATGGCGGCCTGGTCGACGTCGACCGACTCGGTGAACTGGGCGATGACGAAGCTGAACCCCTCGCCGCTGAAGCTGCTGATGTCGGTCACGCCCGGCACGCTCGCCAGGGCGTCCTCGATCGGTTGGGTGACCTGCTCGGCCGCCTCCAGCGAGCCGGCCCCCGGGTAGCTGGTGTTGACGGCGACGATGGGGATGTCGAACTCGGGCAGCAGGTCGATCCCCAGGCGCGTGCCGGCCGAGAGTCCGAAGAACACCACCGCCAGGAAGATCGAGATCGAGAAGACGTAGCGGCGGACGAAGAAGCGGATCAGGCCGTTCATGGCTCCGTCCTGACGCGGGTGCCGACGCGCACGTCGAGCGGCCGCGGGTGGATCACGACCGCATCGGCCGCGACGCCGTCGACCACGGCGGTGGCCGACGCCTCGGCCCGCACGTCGACCGGGACGCGGGTGGCGACGCCGTCCTCGACCAGGTACAGCCAGGTCGCGCCGGACTCGCTGGCGATCGCGCCGGCGGGGACCTGAAGGCCCTCGGCCAGGGCGACGACGTAGCGCACCTCGGCCAGGGCGCCGGTGGGCACGCCGCGCGCGTCGTCGCCCTGCAGCCGCGCGGTCAGCTGGACCAGGCGGGGCTGCTGGGCCGATCGGGACGACGCGACCAGCGGTGCGGTCAGCTCCCGGCCGGCGTAGCGCAGCACCACCTCGCCCTGCGCCAACAGCGCCTGGGCGTCCTCGGGCGGAACGTCGAAGATCGCCTCGCGCTGGTCGGCGCTCACGAGGCGGAAGGCCGGCTGGCCGGCGGCGGCGAACTCGCCGGTCTCGAGGTAGAGCTCGGCCAGCTCGCCCGCGAAGGGCGCGCGGATCTCGGTCTCGGCCAGCGCGTCCTCGGCCTGGCGGGCCTGCAGCCGGGCCTGCTGCAGGTTCAGCTCCAGCAGGGCGAGGTCCTCGCCCTCGCTGCGCCCGGCACGGGCGACGGCGTCCTCGGCCTGGACCAACGACGCCTCGGCCTGTTCCAGTTGCGCCTGCAGGGCGTTCAGGTCGGTACGGGCGGCGCCGCCGGCTTCGACCAGGGCGCGCACCTCCTCGACCTGGTCGCGCAGGTTGGCGACGTTGCTGCGGGCCGCCTGGGCCGAGGCGCGCGCCTGCTGGGCCCCCTCGTCGCTGGAACGGCGGGCGCGCTCGAGGTCGATCTCGGCCTGGCGCACGGCCAGGCGGGCGGTGTCGGCCTGCAGCGCGGCCTGGTCGTCGTCCAGGCGGATCACGACCTGGTCCGCTTCGACCAGGTCGCCGGGGCGGGCGAGGATCGCCTCGACCCGGGCCGACGCGCCGCTGGCGACCGAGGCGTCGCGGACCGCACGGATGCTGGCGCTGGCCGAGCGCGACGCCTGTAGGACGCCCGGCGTCGGCGTGACGGTCCGGACCAGGCGGGCCGCCTCGACCGGGGCGACGGCGCTGGCCGGCGCGTCCGCCTCGGTGTCGGCCGGCCGGCCGCAGCCGGCGGCCACCAGGGCCAACGTCAGCCCGCCGATCAGCGCGGCGCGCAGGCGCCGGGCGCGCGCGGAGCGGCGGCGTTCAGAAGGCATCGAGCCCCTCGATTCCGAGGCCGGTGTCGGCCTGCAGGGCGAACAGGGCGCGCACCAGTTCGTGCTCGGCGCGCTGCACGGCGTCGCGCGCCTGCCGGGTGGCCAGACGGGTCTGGTCGTAGGCGATCTCGGCGATCAGGCCGGCCTCGAGGCGCGACCGATCGACGCGGTCGCGCTCCTCGGCGTTGGCCAGCGCGTCGCGGGCCACGATCAGCCCCTCGCGGGCCGAGGCGACGCGGTCCAGCAGGCTGCGCAGCTGCAAGCGAACGCCGCGTCGGGCCTCGGCCAGGCCCTCCTCGGCCTGGGCGACGCGCAGCTCGGCCGCCTCGATGTCGCGGGCGGGCGCGTAGGCCGGGTCCAGCAGCTCGCGCGCGGTGCGCGCCAGCTCGACCCCCTGCCGCGCCTGCAGCACCGTCGGCGCCGCGTCCAAGCGGCCGATCCAGGCCTCCTCGTCGGGCACGCTCGTCTCCAGCCAGGCGGCCGGCACGGGTTCCAGCTCGCCCACGTCCAGGCCGGTCAGGCTGATGAACGAGCGGGCGGCCAGGTCGGCGCCCTGGCGGGCGCTCTGCAGGTCGTTGCGGGCGGCGGCCAGGTCGGTCTCGGCGTCGCGCAGGTCCAGCTCCGTCGCAGCGCCGCGCTCGAGGCGGATGCGGGCGATCTCGACCGCGCGTTCGGCCAGCGCGACCGCGTCCTCGGCCAGCGCCACGCCGGCACGCGCCTCGAGCACCTGCAGGTAGGCGCCGGCGACGTCGGCGTAGGCCGTGAAGCGGGCGGCGCGCAGCGAGCTCTCGGCCGCGTCGAGGGTCTGCCGCGCCTGCAGCCGATCCAGGCGCAGCGCGGCCGGGTCGGCGTCGGTCCGCTCCTGGGCGCGGCGGGCGTCGCCGAGGTCCAGGCGGGCCGTGACCACACCGGTGCGGGCGTCGGTCGTCGCCAGCGCCTGCGGCAGATCGACCGCCAGGGCGGGGAGGGGGAGCAGCGCAAGCAGCGCGGCGAGCACGAGCACGGGGCGACGGACAGGGATCACGGGCGGACCTCCGAGAGCGGAACGGCGAGAGCGCGGTAGTCGGCGAGAAGGGCGTCCAGCAGGGCCGAGCGCGCGTTCAGCAGCGCCAGGTCGGCATCGAGCACCGCCAGGTCGGCCTGCAGCGCGTCCAGGGGCGTCGCCAGGCCCAGCTCGACCTGGCGACGCAGATCGTCGGCGTCGGAGCGGGCCAGGTCGGCCGAGGTGGCGGCGAAGGCCAGCTCGGCGCGAGCGGCGCGGAGGCGTTCGGCCCGGTCGTCGGCGGCGAGACCTGCGTCGCGGCGGGCGGCGTCGAGGCCCGCACGGGCGGCCTCGAGGCGCGCCTCGGCGGCACGCACGCCGTAGGCGCTCTCCGGTCCGAGCTGGAACGACAGGGCCAGGGTGAGGGCGCCGTCGATGCGGGCGGGGTCGTTCGGGTCGAGCAGGCCGCTCTGGTCGAGCCCCTGCGTGAGGTTCGCGTACGGGTTGGGCGTCTCGTACTGAATCGTGGGCTGGAAGGTGCGCGACTCGAGCGACA
Organism: uncultured bacterium; assembly: GCA_964545455.1. GTDB lineage: Bacteria > Deinococcota > Deinococci > Deinococcales > Trueperaceae > SLSQ01. The sequence continues at coordinate 8,532 of CAZJGU010000041.1, forward strand.
GGCTGATGGCGCCGTCCTCGGTCGTCCAGGCGTAGGACGCCTGGGCGGTCGGGAGCAGGTCGCGCTGGGCCGACCCGACGCCGACGCCGGCCAGCGCCAGGTCGTCCTCGGCCTGCGCGACCGCCGGGGGGAGCGCATCGTCGGGCACGGGTGGCAGCACCTCCGGCGTCGGCAGCTGCCGCAGGGTGCGCCCCGGGCCGACCAGGTCCTCGAGGCGGGCCTCGGCCCGGGCGCGGTTCGCGATCGCGGCGCGGACGCGCTCGTCGGCGCGGGCGGCCTCGAGCTCGGCGCGGCGCAGATCGATCTCGCGCGCGGCGCCGCGCTCCAGCCGCAGCCGGGTCGCGTCCAAGGCCGCGCGGGCCAGCGCGCGCCCGGCCTCGGCCAGGCGGACCCCGTGCTCGGCGACCAGCAGGCCTCCCGCCGCCTGGAGCGCACCGGTTTCGAGGGAGGCACGGGTCTCGCGCAGGCTTCGCTCGGCCTGGGCCAGCGCGAGGACGCGCTGGGTCTCAAGGTCGGCCAGGTCGCCGACGCGGAACGGCCGCAACGTGGCCTGGACGCTGCCGCGGACGTCCCAGCGCAGCTCGTCGACCTGCTCGTCGACCAGCTCCTGCGGAACGCCCGGCGCGGCCTCGGCGGTGACGTCGAAGCGTTGCGCGGCCACCTGGCCGTCCACGGCGATGGGGAAGCGCACCGCGTCCAGTTCGGCGCGAGCGGCGTCGACGCCGGCCTGAGCGGCGCGCAGGGCGGGGTGGTCGTCCACGCCGTCCAGGACCACGCGCACGTCGGCCGGCAGGACGGGCTCGCCGGGCGTCTCGGCCGGTTCGTCCTGCTGCGCGGCGGCCAGGAACGCCAGCGGAGCGAGCGCGGCCAGCACCATCGCTCGGACCCGCTGCGGTCGGTCGCGGGTCACGACGCCCCCACGAAGCTGCGGTAGATGCGCAGCAGCACGAGCAGGTCGTCGTCGCTCAGGTGGCCCAGCCGCTCGCGCATCACGTCGCTCCAGAGGCGGGTGATCCGCTCGGTCGCGGCGCGGCCCTGGTCGCTGGGCGTGAGGCGCACCCGGCGTCGGTCGTCCGGGTGGGGCGTGCGCATGATCAGGTCGCGTTCCTCGAGGTCGCCCAGCAGCCCCGAGAGCATCGGCGGCGACAGGTCGAGCAGGTCGGCGATCGCCTTGGGCGAGTCGACGCCCTGGTCGATGATGCCGAGCACGAGGCCCTGGATGGGACGCAGGCCCAGCGGCTCAAGGGCGCGGACCGACGCCTGACGCAGCGTCCACATCATCGGCAGGGTGAGCGCAGCGAGGTCGTGCATCAACGCGTCGCGAGCGTCGCCGCCCGGGCGGGCGGCGACGTCGCGCGGCGACGCGGTGGGGTGCGGATCGGGGGGGCCGGATGCGGTCACGCTCACCATCATCCGCGCGACGTCCCAGCGGGACGGCCCCCTACGCTACATTCGTTGTGCTTCCTGAACTATTCAGGAAAGTGACCGGTTCGCGCGGGCCTCACTCCAGGAAGTCGCGCAGCTGCCGGGTCCGGCTCTCGTGGTACTTGAGCTTGCGCAGCGCCTTGTTCTCGATCTGGCGGATACGCTCGCGCGTGACGCCGAAGTGCTGCCCGACCTCCTCGAGCGTGTGTTGACGCCCGTCGATCAGGCCCTTGCGCATCTTGAGCACCTCGGCCTCGCGCTCGCGCAGCGCGCCCAACGCGTCGTCGAGCGCCGTGTTCAGCAGCGCGTCGCTGGCGGAGTCCTCGGGCGAACCGACCGAATCGTCGGCGATGAAGTCGCCGTAGGTCGAGTCCTCCTCGTCGCCGATCGGCGACTCGAGGCTGAACGGCTTGCGGGTGAGCTTGAACGCCTCCTCGACCCGCTCGGCGTCCCACTCCGGCCCCAGCGCGCGGGCGACCTCCTCGTGCGTCGGCTCCCGGTTGAGCTCCTGCTCGAGGCGCTTGGCGGTGCGGTTGAGCTTGTTCAGCCGCTCGATCATGTGGACCGGGATGCGGATCGTGCGCGACTGGTTGGCGATCGCGCGCGTGACGGCCTGGCGGATCCACCAGGTCGCGTAGGTGCTGAACTTGTAGCGGCGCCGGTACTCGAAGCGGTCGACCGCCTTGATCAGGCCGCGGTTGCCCTCCTGGATCAGGTCCAGCAGGCCGATGCCGCGCCCGGTGTACTTCTTGGCGATGCTGACGACCAGGCGCAGGTTGGCCTGGATGAGGTGCTCGCGGGCGGCCTCGCCGTCGCGCACGATCCGGTCCAAGCGGCGGGAGCTCTTGGCGTCGAGCTGCTCGCCCTCCTCCTCGAGCCGCTTCTCCGCCTCCAGGCCGGCCTCCATGCGGCGGGCCAGCTCGATCTCCTCGCGGACGTCCAGGAGCTTGACCTGGCCGATCTCCTGCAGGTACTGCCGCACCGGGTTGTCGGTCCGCACCGAGGCGCCGGCCATCGCCTCGGCCCGCTCCTCGAGCGCGCGGATCTCGTCCGCGGCGGCGCGGGCCTCGGCCTCGGCCTCCTGCTCCTCGGCGGCGAGGGCCTCGTCGTCGGGCTCGTCCTCGTCCGCCTCGAACGAGGCCGGCTCGAGGTCGTCCTCCTCGTCGAGCTCGGCGTCGTCGTCGAGCTCGACGGTCGCGTCGGCGTCCTCCGCCTCGGCGTCCGTGTCGTTCGCTGCGGCCGCCGGCGCGGCGCGCAGCGGCAGCGTCTCGTCACCGGCGTCGTCGTCGACGATCTCGACGCCGCGCAGGTCGAGCTGTTCGAGCAGCTCCTCGTAGAACTCCTCGTTCAGGTCCGGCATCGCCTCCTGGGCCTGGCGAAGCGCGCGCTTCACGAGGGAGGCGGACAGCACGCCCTGTTCCTGGCCGTGCTCGAAGAGCGCCTGGAGCTCGGGGATCTCCAGCCACTCGGGACGTTCCTGCATCAGATCGCTGGTCACGCGAGGCCTCGCTTCCTGATCTCGAACCGCGTCGTGCACGCCGTCGAGCGCCCAGAGGGACCGGGCGTCGGGGCCTGCGCGCGGGGACCGTGTCGGGTGCACCCGGATCGGTCGGGTACGGGGAGCCGGGCGACGTCGCAGCGGGGCGGCGGCGGCTCCTGGACCGGAGGAGTCTAGCACGCGGACCCGCAGCGACCATGGCGTCCACGACACGGGGCGGCTGCTACGCTCGCCGCGGAGGTGCCCATGCCCGACCCCCTCGCCGGCCAGCCCGCTCCCGCCGAGCGCCTGGAGAACGTGCCCCGTCTGGTCGCCGCCTACTACAGCGAGCGGCCCGACCCGTCCGACCCCGGCCAGCGCGTCGCCTTCGGCACGTCGGGCCACCGCGGATCGTCGCTCGACGGGTCGTTCAACGATGCGCACGTGGCCGCCATCGCGGCGGCGATCGTCGAGCTGCGTGCGGCCGACGGCGTCGACGGCCCGCTGGTGCTGGGGGCCGACACGCACGCGCTGTCCGAGCCGGCGTTCCGGACCTGCCTCGAGGTCTTCGCCGCGGCCGGCGTCCGGGTGCTGATCGACGAGGACCTCGGCTTCGTCCCCACCCCGGTCGTGTCGCACGCCATCCTGACGCGCAACGTCGGCCGCAGTCCGGGGACCTGCGACGGCGTCGTGATCACGCCCTCGCACAACCCGCCACGCGACGGCGGGCTGAAGTACAACCCGCCCCACGGCGGTCCGGCCGCCACCGACGTGACCCGCCGCATCGAGGCCCGCGCCAACGAGCTCCTGGCCACCGGTGTCGACGCGGTGGCACGGACCCCGTACGCGCGCGCGCTGGCGGGCGCGACCGTGCAGCGCGTCGACCTGGCGGGGCCGTACATCGACGACCTGGGCGCCGTGCTGGACCTGGACGCCGTGGCGGCGTCCGGCCTCAAGCTGGGCGTCGATCCGATGGGCGGCGCGGCGGTGGCGCTGTGGCCGCGCATCGCGGAGCGCTGGGCGCTGGACCTCGAGGTCGTGGGCGGCCGCGTCGACGCCACCTTCGGCTTCATGCGGCTGGACCACGACGGCAAGATCCGGATGGACTGCTCCTCGCCGTACGCGATGGCCGGTCTGATCGAGCTGGCGGACCGTTTCGACGTCGCCTTCGGCAACGACCCCGACGTCGACCGGCACGGCGTCGTGGCGGGCGGCGGGCTGATGAACCCCAACCACTACCTCGCGGTGGCGGTGGACTACCTGTTCCGCCATCGCGACGGCTGGCGGCCCGACGCGGCGGTCGGCAAGACCGCGGTGACCTCGATGGTCCTCGATCGCATCGCGGCCGACCTGGGGCGTCCGCTGCGCGAGGTGCCGGTGGGCTTCAAGTGGTTCGTCGACGGCCTACGGGACGGCAGTACCGGCTTCGGGGGCGAGGAGTCGGCCGGCGCGAGCTTCCTGCGGCGCGACGGCACGGTCTGGACGACCGACAAGGACGGCATCCTGCTGGCGCTGCTGGCGGCCGAGGTGACGGCCGTGACCGGCGCGGACCCCGCCGCGCGCTACGCGGAGCTGGCGGAGCGCCACGGCGCCCCCGCCTACCGCCGCGCCGACGCGCCCGCCGACGAGCGCCAGAAGCGGGCGCTGGCCGCCCTGGACGCCTCGGCCGTGCGCGCGACCGAGCTGGCGGGCGAGGCGATCGAGCGGATCCTCACCCGCGCCCCCTACGGCGACGCGCCGCTGGGCGGCCTGAAGGTGGTGACCGCCAACGGCTGGTTCGCGGCGCGACCGTCGGGCACCGAGGCGATCTACAAGATCTACGCCGAGAGCTTCCTCGGCGACGCGCACCTCGACCGTCTGATGGAGGAGGCCCGGGCGCTCGTCCAGGAGGCGTTCGACGCCGCCTGACGGCGCGCCGGGCCCCTGCTCACGCGCCTTCGTCGCGGAACGGCACGCTCAGGACCGGGATGGGCGAGGAGCGCAGCAGCGCGTCGGCGCGGCTGCCCAGCAGCAGGCCCACCGCTCCGGCGTGGCGGCGCACGCCGACGGCGATGACGTCCGCCCCGACCTCCTCGGCCAGCGCGGGCAGGACCTCGATCGGGTTGCCCTCGCGCAGTTCGATGCGGACGCTGTCGTCGTGGCGCATCGCCTCCAGCGCCTCGCGCGCGCGGGCGGCGTAGTCGGCGTCGGAGGCGAAGCGCGGATCGTCCACCACGTGCACCAGCACGACCTCGAGCCCGAGGTCGGCGCGCCAGCCGTCGAGCACCTTCCAGGCGTGGCGGCTGGCCTCGCCGAAGTCGGTCGCGAGCAGCACGCGGCGGACGTCCGTGGTGCGGGCTTCGTCGCGCACCGTCAGGACCGGCACGCTGGCGCGCCGGACGACGCGACCGGCGGTCCCGCCCAGGAAGACGGCGTCCAGCCGGTTGGCGCCGTGCGCGCCCATCACGATCAGGTCGGCCTTCTCCGAGGCCTCGAGCAGCTCGGTGACCGGGGTGCCCCAGCGCAGCTCCCAGGTGCCGCGCTCGGCCGTCAGGTTGCGCAGGCGCTCCTGGATGCGCTTGACCTCGTTGGTGCGCTCCTCCTCGACCCGGCGCAGCAACTCGGGGTTGAGGGTGTCGAGGCTCGGGCGGAGGAAGCGGTGGGTGTCGGTCTCGAAGCGTTGCTGCACGTGGACGACGTGGAGCTCGGCGCCGGCGCGCTGCGCCAGGGCCAGCGCCAGCGCGCGCGCCTTCTCGGCGGTGCGCGAGAAGTCGGTGGGGTGAAGGATACGCATGTCCGAACCTCCCTGGTCCGTTCTGGTCCACGCTCACGCTAGCACGCGCTTCCGGCCGACGGGCACGCGCTTCCCGCAGCGTCCGTCGGGCGTTTCTCCGACGTCCGCGTCGGGCGCCGCCGGTCGTCGTGGCGCGCCACGGCGGCTACCGTCGCAGCGACCGCCAGCGACCGCCAGCGACCGCCAGCGGCCGGGGGACGGACCGGGGCCGGCTGGCGTGGAGGCCGAGATGACCGTGCTCATCGTCTACGGAGATCCCAAGGGTTCTGCACGCGCGCCGGCCGTCCGTCTCGCGCGCGCGCTGCGCGCGCTCGGCGTCGGCGCGCGCGTGCGCCCGGCCGGGCGCGTCGCGCGGCTCGGCCGTCCGGCGGCGCTGGTGCTGGCGGTCGACCGCGACGGTCACGACGAGATCGAGGAGCTGATCGAGAGCTTCGGCCTGAACGACGACGCCGTGCCGCTGTACGGCCTGCGGAGCGACGACGCGCCGCTTCCGCCCGGCGTGCGTCCGCTCAGCGGAACGCGCTCCGGCGGCGCGGCGCCGCACGACGCGGGTGCACCGCTGCGGCTGGCCTCGGCCCTGACCGCGGGACTCCGGCGCCAGGGGGGCGCTGCGCAGGCCTGAGGCGGGGATCGTCGCGACGACCCACGACGAGCCCCGTGGCTGCGGGCTGCCGGGGGACGCCACGGGGTTCGTCGGCCCGCATCCGCGGCAGAACGCCGCGACCGGGCCTGAGACCACCACAGCACGGGGCGACGTGCCCCGTGTCGGCGGATGTCCGACAGTCGCTGTCGTCCGGTCGGTCCTGACCGGATCCGGCTCGCGTGCCATGCTGGGGACACGGGGAATCCGCCCCACGGGCCGGCCCCGCCGGCCGAGGAGGTGCGACGTGTACGACCGGATCCTGATGCCCACCGATGGCAGCGGCTGCGCCCGCCGGGCCGCCCGCAAGGGCCTCGAGCTCGCCCAGCGACTCGGCTCGACCGTGACGTTCCTGCACGTGCTCGAGAATCCGTTGGTCGCCGGCTACGCCGCGCCCGAGGCGCTGCCGTACTCGGCCCAGCTCTACCAGGACCTCAAGAAGGCAGGAAGCGACATCCTGGACGAGGCGCTCGCCATGGCCAAGGAGGCCGGCGTCGAGGCTCGGGCCGAGCTGATCGAGAACCGCCGTCCGGCGGACGCGATCCACGACGCCGAGGCCGACCACGACCTGGTCATCGTGGGGACGCACGGGCGGCGGGGCGTCGACCGCTGGATGTTCGGCTCGGTGACGGAGGGCGCGCTGCGGCGCGCGACCAAGCCGTTCATGGTCATCCGCGCGACCGACGACGACGAGGAGGAGGACGGTGGCTGAGCGAACGATCCTGGTACCGCTGGACGGATCGGCCTTCGCACGGACGGTGCTGGGCGCGGTCCGGTCGCTGTTCGATCCCGCCACCCTGCGGCTGACGCTGCTGCGCGTGGGCGAGGCGCCGCAGCACGTCGGTGCACCCCCCGAGCGGCGCACCGTGACGCCCGACATCATCCTGCCCGAGATCGAGCCCGAGGCCCAGGTGTGGGACTCGCAGGAGTGGGAGAGCGCCCGGCAACGCCTGCGCGACGACGTAGCGCCGGACGCCCGTCGGCTGGAGCGCGACGGCTGGACCGTCGAGATCGCGACCGCCTTCGGCGACCCGGCCGAGGAGATCGTCGCCTGGGCGCGCGACCACGAGCCCGACCTGGTCGCCATGGCCACCCACGGCCGCAGCGGCCTGTCCCGCGCGCTGCTGGGCAGCGTGGCCGAACGCGCCCTGCGTCGCTTGGCCGTACCGGTGCTGATGCTGCGCCCGGAGGAGATCCGAGCGAGCGAGCCCGAGCCGGCCGTGGAGCCCACGACCGAGCCCGCATGAGCGAGGCCGATCCGCCGGGGCGCCCGGGTCCCGCCCGTCGGGACCCGGGCGCCCCGACCGGTCGGTCGCCGGAGCCGACGTGATCCGCGTGCGCGCCGACGACGCCGCCGACGTGGCCGACGATCCGGTGGGGCGGCGCACCCACGAGCTGGCGACGCTGCACCGGCTGGGCGCCGACCTGGCGCGCACCCTCGACGTCGGCGAGGTGCTCGAGCGCTCGCTGCGGGCGATGGTCGACATGGGCTGGTACGCCTGCGGCGAAGCGTACGAGGTGGGCCGTGGGACGCCCCGTCTGGTGGCGGTCGGGTCGTGTCCGTGTGACGACCTGGACGCCTGTCCGTTGCGGCCGTCGCTGGCCGAGGCGGTGGCCGAGGCCGACCCCGCGGTCGGCCCGCGGTTGGCGCACGGCTGGTGGACGATCCCGATCGAGCGTCGCGCCGTGTTGGCGCTCAAGGCGCGCGACGAGGTGGTCGACGTCTCCGACGACTTCCTGCGCGCGGTGGTCGAGCTGATCGCCTCGGCCCTGCGTCGTGCCGCGCTGCACGCACGCTTGGCCGAGAAGGAGCGCCAGCGGGCGCGGCTGCTGGGGGCCCTGCTCACCGCGCAGGAGGAGGAGCGAGGCCGTATCTCGCGCGACCTGCACGATCAGATCGGGCAGGCGCTGACGGGCCTGTTGCTGGGCCTGGACGCGTCGATCGAGCGGCCGGACCCGAAGGAGCTGGCCCGCCTCAAGGAGCTGACCTCCGCCACCCTGGGCGACGTGCGGCGCATCGCGCTGGACCTGCGCCCCTCGGTCCTGGACGAGTTGGGGCTCGACGCGGCGGTGCGGCGCTTCGCGCGCGACCTGCACGAGCGGCACGGCCTGGCGGTGCAGGTGGCGATCCACCTGCCGCGCCTGGCCGGCCAGATCGAGACGGTGCTCTACCGCGTCGTCCAGGAGGCGCTCACCAACGTCGTGCGCCACGCCCGCGCGACGTCGGTGTCGGTCGTCGCCACCTCCGGGCCTAGGCAGGTCCAGCTGGTGGTCGAGGACGACGGGGTCGGCTTCGATCCGGACGGTCTGGCCCCCGCCGACCAGGTGGGTCTGGTGGGGATGCAGGAGCGGCTGGAGCTGCTGGGCGGCTCGCTGAACGTCGAGAGCGCCCCCGGGGCGGGAACGACCTTGTACGCCCGAATCCCGCGCCGGCCCGGATAGGATGCACGGCGTGAGCGATCCGGTCCGCCTCTTCGTCGTCGACGACCACGCCATCGTCCGTGCCGGCGTGCGCATGCTGCTCGAGGCCCAGGACGGCTTCGAGGTGGTCGGCGAGGCCGACAGCGGCGAGGCCGCCCTGACGGCGGCGCCCGCCGCCGAGCCGGACGTGGTGCTGCTCGACCTGTCGCTGCCCGGCATGAACGGCATCGAGACCTGCAAGGCGCTCAAGCAGCGCATGGAGGGCGTGCGCTTCGTGGCGCTGTCGATGCACGAGGACCCCGAGTACGTCCAAGGGTTCCTGGAGGCCGGCGGCTCCGGCTACGTGCCGAAGACCAGCGTCGAGACGCAGCTCGTGGACGCGATCCACGCCGTATCGCGCGGCGAGTACTACGCCCCGGCCCGGCTGCTGGCCGAGCTGGCGCGCGAGATGGCCAGCGGCGACCCGTACAAGCACGCGCGTCTGACCGGTCGCGAGCACGAGGTGGTGAAGCAGATCGCGCACGGCGCCACCTACCGTGAGATCGCCGAGATGCTGGGCATCAGCGAGAAGACGGTCGCGACCTACCGGGAGCGCGCCAGCGAGAAGTTGGGGGTGCGCACCCGGGCGGAGCTGGTGCGCTGGGCGATCGAGCACGACCTGTTGGACTGACCCTCGACCCCGTCGGCGACGTCGCGCGCGTCCGCCCAGCCGCAGTCCTTCCATGCGAAACTATTCCGCGTGGAACTGTCCGAGCGCCAGCACGCCTTTCTCGCCCTCGCCCGCAGCCTGCTGCGGCTGGACCGGACGGTCGAGCGGGTCATCGACGAGGTGCTGCGCGTGCACCACGACCTGGCGTTGCGCGAGATGTTCGTGCTGTCGCTGCTGGAGCGCGGCTCGCTTCGGCCCGGCCAGATCGCGCAGGAGCTGAACCTCCCCGCGCCCAGCATCACGCGCGCCAGCGAACGGCTGGTCGGACGGGGCCTGGTCGAACGCCACGCCGGTCCGCGCGATCGACGCCACGTCGAGCTGGCGCTCACGGTCGCCGGCCGCAGGCTGCTGGACGAGGCCCGGGCCGACCTGGCCCAGGCGCTGGCCGACGCCTGGCCGGACGTGGCGACCGACCGCGCCGCCGACCTCGCGAGCGGCCTGGAGGCCCTCGCCCAGGCCGAGGCGCGATCGTGACCGACGACGCTTCGAGCGTATGGACCCCGGCCGAGCGCCGCGCCCGCCTGGCCGCCTTCGTGGGCGTGCTGGCGGTGCTGTTCCTGTCCTCGCTCAACATGACGGTCGTCGGCACCGCCCTGCCGCGCATCATCGCGGAGCTGAACGGCTTCGAGCTCTACGCCTGGGCGTTCACCGCCTTCTCGCTCACCTCGACCGTCACGTTGCCGATCTACGGCCGGCTCTCCGACCGGGTCGGGCGGCGACCGGTCCTGCTGGGCGGGATCGTCGCCTTCGCCCTCGCCTCGGCCGCCGCGGGGCTGTCGCAGAGCATGCTGCAGCTGGTGATCTTCCGGGCGCTCCAGGGGGTCGGAGGCGGAGCGCTCATCAGCATGTCGTGGGCCGCCATCGGCGACCTCTTCCCGCCGCGCGAGCGCGGCCGTTACCAGGGCTGGACGGGTGCGGTCTTCGGCGTCTCCAGCGTCATCGGCCCGCTGGTGGGCGGCCTCATCACCGACGGGCCCGGCTGGCGCTGGGTGTTCCTCGTCAACCTGCCCGTCGCCGCCGTCGCCTTCGAGCTGGTCCGGCGCTACCTGCCACGCGCGCCCCGCCGACCGGGGCAGGGGATCGACCTGGCGGGGGCCGTCCTGCTGGTCGCCAGCGTGCTGCCGCTGCTGCTGGTCGGCGGCCGCCTGGGCGCCGGCGGCGCGCCGACCGACCCGACCGTCCTGGCCCTGGTCGCCCTGGCGCTGGTCGCGGGCGCCGCGTTCGTCACGGTGCAGCTGCGCAGCTCGCACCCCACCTTCGAGCCGGCCCTGTTCGCCGACGCCACCTACCGGCGCGGCAACCTGGCCGCGTTCCTGACCGGGGTCGGCCTGTTCGGGGCCGTGATCTACCTGCCGCTCTTCGTCCAGGGGGTGCAGGGCGGCAGCGCCGCCGCCTCCGGCCTGGTGCTGGCGCCGATGATGGCCGGCGTCGTGCTCGCGTCGACCGTGTCCGGCTGGCTGGCGTCGCGTACCGGTCGCTACCGCCGCTGGATCGTCCTGGGCGTCGCGCTGATGGCGGCCGGGTTCCTGGCCAGCGCACGCTTCGCGCCGGACGCCTCGCCCTGGTGGGTGATGGCCTGGATGGTGGTCCTGGGGGCCGGCATCGGACCGACCAACTCGCTCCTGACCCTGGCCGTCCAGAACGCGCTGCCGGAGGACAAGCTGGGCGCCGCCACCAGCGCCAACCAGTTCTTCCGGCAGATCGGCGGGACCCTCGGCGTCGGCATCTTCGGGGCGGTCATCACCGCCCGCGTGCGCGCCGGATTGCCCGACGTGCTGCAGGACGTCGGACGCCTGCCGGACGGCGCTGCGGCCACCTTGGCCGATCCCAACCTGCTGACCGATCCGGTCCGCCTGGCGGCGGTCCGGGCCACGCTGGCGCCGACGCTGGGCGCTGACGGCGTCGTGCGCGTCGAGGCCTCGCTGCGCGAGCTGCTGGGGCGGGGCGTGTCGGAGGTCTTCCTCGTGTCGCTGGTCGTCACCCTCGTCGCGCTGGTGGTCGTGGTTCGCCTGCCCTCGGCCGAGCTGCGCGGGGACGCGCCCGCCGCGGGCGACAGGACCGCGCCGTTGACCGCAGCGCAAGCGCACGACTGAGCCGCGGCCCGTCCCCCGACCCGTCCCCCGACCCGTGTCGGTCGGGCCCGTATCATGCGGCATGAGCGATTCGGACGCGCCCCCCGTCGAGGTCCGCGAAGCCACCCTGCCCGGCATCGGCAAGAAGTACGTCATGCCGCTCCGGGCGGGCGGGAACGTAGCGATCATCGTCCGTCCCGACGGCGAGCGGCAGCTGTTCCACTTCCTGCAGGACGACGACCGGCCCTGCGACGTCGTCAAGGTCGATAAGGACGAGGCCCAGCAGATCGCCAACCTGTTGGGCGCGTCGATGGTGGACGCGCCTCGCCTGGACGAGCTGGAGCTGATGCTGGGCACCCTCGAGATCGAGTGGGTCACCCTGCACGCGAGCTCCGACCTGGTGGGCCGCACCCTGGCCGACTCGCGCCTGCGGCAACGCACCGGCGCCAGCGTCGTCGCCGTCCTGCGCGGCGAGCAGGCCATCCCCAACCCGCCGATCGAGACGGTGTTCGAGGCGGAGGACACGCTCCTGCTGATCGGCGACGACGCCCAGACCGACGCGGCCCGGCGGGTCATCGAAGGCGACGTGGCGCGCGACGGGTGACGTGAACCCCACGCTCGAACTCGGGCTGATCGCCCTGGCGCTCTACCTGGCCGCCTGGCTCAGCGAGAAGGCGCGGCTGTCCAGCGTCGTCGGCTTCCTCGCCGTGGGTCTGTTCCTCGGGCCCGGCGGGCTGCTGCCGTTGTTCGAGCCCAGCTCCGTCAGCGCCCTCTTCGGCGAGCTGGGCCTGCTGCTGCTGCTGTTCTTCATGGGCCTCGAGTTCTCGCTGCGGCGCTTCGCGGAGGGCGGGCGCGCGACGCTGGTGGCGGGCACGGTCGACCTGGTCAACTTCGGGGTCGGGATCGGCTTGGGGCTGGTGCTGGGCTTCGGTGGCTGGGGCGCGCTGTTCCTGGGCGCCGCGACCTACATCAGCAGCAGCGGCGTGATCGCCAAGCTGTTGGCCGAGCGCGACCTGGTCGCCTACCCCGAGGCCGAGCGCACGCTGGGCGTGCTGGTCTTCGAGGACCTCGCGATGGTGGTCGTGCTGGGCGGCCTGGGCCTGGCCACGGCCGGCGGCAGCCCCTGGCGCTTCGCGGGCGTGCTGGCGTTCCTGGCCGCCTACGCGGCGTTCCTGCGCTACGGCCGGGCGGGGCTCGAGCGCCTGCTCTCGCGCGAGGGCGAGGCGCTGGTCCTGCTGCTGCTGGCGCTGGTGCTGCTGGTGTCGCTGGGCGCGCAGCGGCTGGGCTTCCCGGAGGCGGTCGCCGCCTTCCTGCTGGGCATGGTCGTGGCCGAGTCGCGCCATCGCGAGCGGGTCGAGGAGACGCTGGGCTCCTGGCACGCCGTCGCGGCGGCGGCGTTCTTCTTCGACGTCGGACTGCACGTGGACCTGAGGGAGGCGCTGCGGGCCCTGCCGGCGGCGTCGACGCTGGTCGCGGTGGGTACGCTCACGCAGCTCGCGACCGCGTTCGTGGCCGGTCGCCTCAGCGGCCTGTCGCTGCGCGGCAGCGTGGGGCATGGCCTTATGCTGGTGCCGCGCGGCGAGTTCAGCCTGGTGGTGGTCGGGTTGGCCGTGGCCGCGCCGCAGATCGCGCCGCAGGTGGCCGACGCGCTGCGAGCGACCGTTTCGGCCTACGTGATCCTGACCGTCGTGATCGGCAGCGTCGCGTTCGGTCGCTACGATGCGCTCAGCGAGAGGTTGGGGCGGGCGCTCCGGTCGCCCGCGGCGCGCCGCCGTGATGCTCGCCGCCAAGCCGAACTGGATGCGATGCGGCTGCACGACGAGGGTGGCTGACGAGGGCGGCGGCTGCAGCCGGCGCCACGGCGTCGTTCGCCCCGGCCGCGGTAGCGTGGTGCGAACCGCCCGACCATCGGACGTGATCTAGAAGGGAGCGAGGGTGAGCATTGGTAGCCTGCGTCGGGAACTGCTCGACACCGCCGTGTCGCTGCTGCCCGCGTTGCTCGCCATGATGCTGGCGCAGCTGCTGTTCCTGCGGCTTCCCTGGTTCGAGTTCTCGCGCGTGCTCGTGGGCCTGCTCCTGACCGTCGTCGGCTTCGTGCTGTTCATCCAGGGCGCCAAGGTGGGCCTGCTGCCCCTCGGCCAGGGGATCGGGACGGCCTTCATCGAGCGGCGCGCCCTGCGGCCGCTGTTGGTGTTCGGCCTGGCGTTGGGCGTCGTGCTCACCGTGGCCGAGCCGGATGTGCGGCTGCTGACGTTCCAGTACGAGCAGGTGTTCGCTGATCGCGTGCAGCGCACGACCCTGATCGGCATGGCCGCGATCGGTCTCGGGATCTTCGGCGTGCTGGCGCTCGTGAGGATCGTCTTCGACTGGCCGATGTGGCGCCTGCTGGTACCCGGCTACCTGACCGTCCTCGTCGCCGCCGTCTTCGCCGACGAGCTCACAGTGGTCCAGGCGTTCGACGTCGGCGCGGTCACGACCGGTCCGATGACGGTGCCGTTCCTGATCGCGCTGGGGGTCGGGATCGCCTCGGTGCTGAGCGGTCGCGGCCGGTTGGGCGCCGGTTTCGGCCTGATGGCCATCGGATCGATCGGGCCGGTGCTGTTCGTGCTGCTGTTCGGGCTGGTGCGGGGTGGGGCGTGAGCGTCGACCTGCCGGGACTCGTGCTCGACGTGGCGCTCGAGGTGATCGAGGCGACGGTGCCCATCCTGGTGCTCATCGCCGTGTTCCAGTTCGTCGTCTTGCGGCGGCCGATCCCCCACCTGGGCCAGGTCGCGATCGGCGTCGCGATGGCGATGCTGGGGTTCCTGCTGTTCATGGTCGGCGCCAAGATCAGCCTGATCCCGATGGGCATGGCGATCGGTGCGGCCCTGGCCGGGGCGCCGGTCGGGGCGATGGTCGCCGTGGCGCTGATCATGGGGGCCGCCGTCGCCCTGGCCGAACCGGCCGTCCGCATCCTCGCCTTCGAGATCGACGAGGTCTCGAGCGGATCGCTGCGCAAGCGCTGGATCGCCGTCGCCGTCGCGTTCGGGGTGGGCGTGGCGGTCGCATTGGCGGTGGTGCGGATCGTGCACGAGCTGCCGCTGTTGGCGATCCTGGCGCCCGGGTACCTGGTCGCGTTGATCCTGACGCTCGCGGCGCCAGGCGACATGGTCCCGGCCGCGTACGATGCCGGCGCGGTCGCGACCGGACCGGTCGCCGTCAACTTCGTGCTTCCGATGACGACCGGCCTGGCGCTCGGCTTGGGGGCCGACGGGGCCGATACGCTCGGATTCGGCGTGGTGGGGATCATCGCGCTCGGCCCGATCGTCACGATGCTGGCCTTGAGCCTGACGTTGCGCAGGAGGGTACCCGATGAGTGAGACCATCCGCTTCCAGCTGCTCGTGGCGATCGTTCCGCAGGGCACCTCCTCCGTCCTGGTGACGGCCGCCAAGGAGGCCGGCGCCGAGGGCGCCACCATCCTGCGGGGCCGTGGAACCGGGCTGCACGAGCACTCGAAGTTCCTCGGCATCCCGATCGAGCCGGAGAAGGACGTGGTGCTCGTCCTGGTGCCCCGCGACGAAGCGGAGGACGTGCTCGCGTCGACGGTCGAGGCGGGCGAGCTCGATCAGCCCGGCAAGGGGATCGTGTTCCTGCTCGACGTGCCCCACGTCGCGGGCATCGTGCACCGGGGCGAGGTGCTGCGCCGCGACGACGCCTGACGGAGGAGCGCGGGCGCGCGCGACGCGCGACCGAACGACCGCGGCGGAGCGCCCCAGGAGCGCTCCGCCGCCGCTTCGTTCCGGTGAACGTCAGTCGCGAACGAAGGTGACTTCCTTGGCGTCGAGGTCGGCGGCTTCGACCTTCCAGCCGGCCGACAGCCAGGTCAGGGCCTGCGAGTGGGTGTCGGTGTTGGCCCACCAGGCGCGGTGGCGGTGGGCCGAGGCGGGCAGCTCGCGGCCGATGATCGATTCGATCTCGTCGAACGACAGGGTCGCTTCGCGTCCCGACGTCCCGGCGAGGTGCGTGCCGATGGCGGCGTAGCTGCTGGCCGACGGTCCGCTGGCACGGCGCGAGCGGCGCGCCCCCCGGCGAACGGCGGGCAGCGTGGCTTCCCCCGCCAGCCACCGACCCATCAGGGCGTAGAACTCGGCGATCCGGTCCTCGGGGACCATCACCTTGGCTTCGACGTGCTTCATGGCGACCTCCGGAGTCGTTCCATGGTTGGAACGCCCACCAGTATACGCGATCGAATCGGGCAGTACGGCGCACCAGTACGGTTCACGATGCGAGACGCTACGGCGTCAGATCGTAGAAGCGTTCGACCCTCCGACCCTCCTCCATGCGTGCCCGCAGGTGCTCGTCCTCCTGCGCGCGTTCGTGCATCCGTTCGAACATCGCCTTGGTCTGGGTGGCGTGCGCTTCGAGCGCCGCCCGCTTGCGGTCGGCCCAGGCGCGGATGTCGACGCGCACGTCCGGCGCGCCCAGCGCCGCCTCGGTGTCCTCGCGCGCCCCGACCGCGACCGCCCACAGGCGCGGACGATCGGGCGTCCCGAGCGACCGCACGGCCCGCAGCGACGCCTCGCCCATCGCGTCGTGGTCGGGGTGCACGCCGTACCCCGGGTAGAACGAGATGACCAGGTCGGCGGACAGCTCGCGGATCACGGCGGCGATGCGCACGGCCAGCTCGTCGGGGTCCTCGAACTCGACCGTCTTGTCGCGCAGGCCGAGGAAGCGCACGTCGCAGCCGAGGATGCGGGCGGCCTCGCCCATCTCCTCGATCCGCACGTCGCGCAGCGTCTCGCGGTTCGCGAAGAACGGACGACCCATGTTGCGCCCCATGTCGCCGTAGGTGCCGCACAGGTAGGTGACCGGCACGCCGGCATCGGCGTGCATCGAGATCGTGCCGCCCGACGAGAAGCTCTCGTCGTCGGGGTGGGGCAGGACGACCAGCAGGTGGCGGCGCGCCACCGGCTCGGTGACGGTGAACTCGGGGGCGTCGCTCATTCGAGTCCCTCCCGGAAGCGCGTGCGGCCGATCTGCAGCGCCAGCCGCACCCGGCCGTGCTCGTCGTAGCCGGCCATCAACAGGCGGCCGGCCTCGTCGATCTCGGCGTGGGTCAGGCCGTCGCCGTACACCCAGCCGTGGTCCATCTTGAGGCCCACGCGGTACGGTCCCGGGCCCTTGATGGCGCCGCGCTCGTAGCGGACGAGGGCGTTGCGGACGAAGGCGATGCAGGGCGGCAGCTTGTCCGGTCCCAGCGCGGTGTAGCTGCCGGTCGTGGTCTCGAGGTGCAGGTAGACGTCGTCGCCGGCCATGGCGTCCAACTCCGCCTGGACGACGTCGGGGTCGATCGGGTTCACAAGCGGACCTCCTCCGTGCCGGACCACGATACCCCGCTCGGTCCCGCCGCGAGGACGCGTCGTGGTCGGCTCAGGCGTCGCGCCAGCCGGGCTCCTTGGCCAGGAAGCGTCGTAGCCGCGGGAGCGGCCAGGTGTTGACGACCTGCGCCGCCGTCAGCCACGCCCGCCGCGCCTGCAGCACGCCGTGGCGCAGCAGCTCCAGGTCGGAGGGCGCGTGCGCGTCGCAGTTCACCGCGATCGGCACCCCCGCCTGCGCCGCCACGCGCGCCCAGCGGTCGTCCAGGTCCAGGCGGGCCGGGTGGGCGTTGATCTCCAGGGCCACGTCGTGCTCGCGCGCGGCGGCGATCACGGCGTCCAGGTCGATCGCGTACGGCTCCCGCTGCCCCAGCAGCCGGCCGGTCGGGTGGCCCAGCAGGTTCACCTGCGGGTGGGAGAGGGCGCGCACGACCCGCTCGGTCTGGTCGGCTTCGGGCAGTTCGAAGCGGCTGTGCACGCTCACCACCACCACGTCCAGGCGCTCCAGCAGGTCGTCGTCCAGGTCGAGCGTTCCGTCCGCCAGGATGTCGACCTCCATGCCGCGCAGCACCGTGAGCCCCTCGACCTCGCCCTCGAGCGCGTCGAGCGCCTCCCATTGCCGCAGCAGCTTGGCGCGGTCCAGCCCGCCGGTCATCGACAGCGCGGCGCTGTGGTCGGTGATCGCCAGCACCTCCAGGCCCCGCTCGCGCGCTGCGCGCTGCATCCGTTCCAGCGAGGCCGCCCCGTCGCTCCAGTCGCTGTGCGCGTGCAGGTCGGACACCACGTCCGCCACCTCGATCAGGAAACCACAACAAGAGGCATATAACGTATATTCATTCCCTCGATGTCTTTATTCCC
>CAZJGU010000042.1:0-24590 GCA_964545455.1 uncultured bacterium
CATCTAGGGGGGTTCCTCCTTGCGTGGGTTGCTTACGCAAATATCGATTAAACCACGGTGAGCGGTGCGGTCGCAAGGAAGGCCCAGGGATCGTGCCTAGGCATGCTCGGCTGCGTGCGCGGCCGGACCGACCCCTCGTGGCGGCCGCATCGTGCGTGGCCGACCCTGAAAAGGTAGGAACCCCGTGTGGGAGGCACGGGGTTCACCGTTCGGAAGAGAATGGGAGCGAGGTGATGACATTGGGAGAGTCACCTCGAATCCACGACTCTAGTGTAGGGATGAGGTGTCACGGGATTCTTACGGGTGCGTGCGGATGCGCTCGGCTAGGCACCGGACAGCCCCGACCATCACGTTCGTGGTTAGGGCGCGTTGCCGCGCGGGTCCACAACCGTGGTTCGGGTAACGATCGATGGGAACTCCGAAGCGACGGCCTCAGCGAAGTCTGGCATCAGCGTCCACTCTCGAAGAAGAAAGGCAGGATTCTGAAGCGTCGCTGCAAGGGCTGTCAGACTTGCGAGGACTTCGAATGCGCGATCGAGGTTGTCGGCCTTCCACAGGTAGTGGGCAGCGTGCGCATCGACCCACCCTTGTTCCTGAAGGAGTCCCATCTCGCTGAAGTCGTTGGAGAGGGCGAGTAGCTCGTCGGCTGCATGAGTGTCTGAGTAGCGGAGTTCCCAACGAAGAAGAAGGATTTCGCGGAACCGATAGAGAAGGCGGTCAGAGGCATCCGAAATCTGTTGCTGAGCTCGTTCGAATGCGGAGAGAACCTCTGCGGGTGAGACGAGATCGAATCGCGATGTCAGCGTTCCCAACTCAAGCGATGCTTGGAACAACTCGAACGATTGTCCGAGCCGGTGAGCGACGGAGCACGCATCCTCATACTGCCGCACAGCCCCAGAAATATCGCCTTCTGCCCATGAGAGTTCCGCGCTCCGGACGAGCATGATCGCCTCGTATTGGTCCGGCACTTCGGGCAGGTTCGCGAGCTCGTCACGAGCACGCTTGTGATGACCAAGCGTGCTCAAGACTCGAACGCGCGTTAGGTGTACCGCGAGATTCTCTTCGCCCGCGGTGAGCTCGAGGTTGCGATCAAGGTACCAAAGCGCGCGTTGCGCCCGTCCAATGCGACCGTGGAGAATGCCCAACTGGTTCAGCAACTGAGGTGCGAGGAGCGGGAACTCAGGTGCTCCTTGGACTATCCGCCAAGCGTATTCGGCCTGCTTCAGAGCAACAACCAGTTGTCCGTTTCGCTCATCGTTCAGGCTCTTCACGCGGAGATAGAAGACCTTGTCGTACAGCGAAAGGCGCTCGAAGTGGACCTGTTCAAGCTGACCGCTGATCTCGTCGGCCCGGTCGACGAAAGCGAGAGAGTGCGCGAGGTTGATCCGCGCCTCCTCGCATCCTTCTTCGATGGCATTGATGTACGCATCAATAGCCTCGTTGTCATCGAAACGAGAGAAATGGCAGACACCAAGCCACCGAAGGTCCTCGGGCGACGGATCCGGCAGTGCGTGGGCAAGGCTGATGCCCTCCTCGAACTCCGACAGCAAGGCATGGGCCTGAATCGGGCTTCGAACTTCGATCCCGGGATAGCGGTCGAGGAGGCGCGCTTGCGGTGATATCATCCGAGCCCCATCGTAACGGCATTCCGCAGGTCGACCGGAGTTGCACGCTCGGCCGGTTGGGCTTCGGCCTACGTTAGGTCTGCCCGCGATGTCACTTGACCGCTACCAGTGCATGTGCTACACCAGAGTCAGTCGCCATAACGGGTTGGGAGGCCCGGCGATTAGCCCTCTTATCGAGGGCGCTTCGGAAGAGATTGGGTCCGGGTGGAGAGCACGAATTCACGCCCAGATACCAATCAGGACGCAAGGGCAAGAAGCCGTGTTTGGCTGATTGCTACGTAGCCTTGGGGGTGGGAGACCCCCTCGGCGCTGATGCAAACGTTGGGAGGCGTTGCGTCAGTTCTAGTGCGCAGTTTGCGCAGAAGAGGATGGGAATCAATGAAGAACACGGGTAAGCGCATTTTCGCGACGGTGCTGTTCCTCGCCCTTGCCAACCTGCCGTTCATCGTTATGGCCGGTCTGGACGTCACGCGCCGCTAACGATCTCGCAACGTTCAAAGCACAGCCAATGAGGCCGGGGAGCATGTGTATGCGACCCGGCCTTCGTTCGTTGTCTACGCTCGTTCACACCTACGGTATGTCTCGACGTGGTTTCTCGAACACGCGTATTCTGAACCCAAGCCTTGGAGTCGTCTAGGCAGGAGTCGAGGGCGTCTCTCCGCCAGGTAGCGAAGCTCGCGTACACTTGCATGTGCCCGAGGTTGAGCAGCAGATCACCCTCCTGAGGTTCTGGTGTGTGGCCGAGTAGACTCGAAGTATCGATTAAGCGACACTCCGGTCACGTGGTTCTGTCAGGTCCTCCCGAGTTTGGTGCGCAAGCCGTTGTCAACTCGCTTAGTGTTGGATCGCTACCGGTGCTACGAGTGGCTCTACCGGCTCTAGAGGATGAGTCTTCGGTTCTCTTCGGCAACATTCTCTCTGACGCCTTCGAGGCCGCGTTCGGGTTCAGGCTGTTCGGGTTCGGAATGCCGTTTCAGTACGGCATCGGGCTCATGAGTGCCCAGTCCTCGCTGCTTGGCAGTCTGACTCTTGCCGTATCACTTCAGGGTAACCTACCACCTCGGATTCTGGACCTGCTGCTTTCTCAAGACCCTTCACGAATTCGCTCTGTAATTGCCGTCGCGAACCTTGACGGCTTTGGTCTTGCTGATCGAGCGCGCGTGATTGGGCTCGCACAACTGGCTCTTACGCGGGAGGAGGCACAGCAACTGGCTTCCGGTGCAGTTGACGTTGAGCGGGTACACGCGATCTGGGAGGCAACGAGAGGTGCATACCTGTCGTTCGTCGCGGCCTTGAACAAGGAGGCTCCTGTTCCTCCAATTGCGCTTGTCAGCAGTCCGGATAGTCTCCCAGGGGCCGCCAAGCGGCAGCTACTGTCAGTCTTCATGCGTCAGGGCCGCTGGCTAGAAGCGATGAAAATCGCGGTCAGCGAGGACCCTGAAGGTGCCGTGCAGATCTTCAAGCAATCCGCAGGAGCCCTTCTCGAGCAAGGTCTTCAGGAACCCATTTGGCGTCTACTAGAAGAGCTACCCGTCGAACTCCTTGAGGCCGACGAAGAAGTCATGCATCTGTACTACATGGTTGCCACGGCGACCAATCGCCATCGTGAAGTGTCTAGTCGAATACGCGCCTACCTTCGGAGATTCGAGGCCCCTGACCTTCGAGCCCGATGGGCGGTGGCGGTCCCGACGAGTGCTTCGATGGCTGAGGCGAAGAGAGCCTTTGACAAGAAGCCGAACATCAACACGATGCGAGCGCTGGCGTTCCTACACGCGATCCAAGGTGACGCCAAGCGCGCCGTCAGCCTGCTACGAGAAGCCATCGAAGTTGCGCAAGCCGCTGATGATCGGCGGAACACCTGCCTTCTCGCCCTTGACGTGAGCCATGCTCTTGTGCTTTCTTCAGAGTTCGTTCAAGGGCGTCAGTGGGCTCAATGGGGTCTTGAGCGATTGTTCCAATGGAGTGTTGGCGACGAACTCCTGCGTCTCAACTTGATCAACCAAGTTGGATATCTCGAGTTGATGACTGGCGACGTGGGCGCAGCCGAGGATAGGCTCTTGGCCATTCCATTCACAGACGACCTTCTTGGCATTCCGATGATGGAGGCTCTCTTGTCGACGCGAGCAGACCTTGCCTACGCTCGCGGACACGTCGAGGATGCGCTCAGGCAATACCAGCAACACCTTGATCAGCTCAGCCTCTCGAATGCGGCACTTGGAGCGGTCGACGTGGTCAAGGCGTACGCTGCTGACTCCCAGTACGGTCAGGCGCGGAAGGCGGCCGACTCAGCGAAGGCTTTGGCTGCACAGGCAGCTGATAGCTCAGTCGATCGTCTTGCGCTAGGCATCGCCGAAGCCTACGTCGCTCTCGCCGAGGGAAACCCAACGCGCGCTATCGAGGCGTGCGACACCGTACTGGAGCAGAGTGAGACTAGTGCATTCTTGGCCGCTAGAGCTGTACTGGTTGGTGGGTGTGCTCGCCACATCAGCGGGTTCCGGGCACAGGCCGTTGCCTTCCTAGAACGGCACGAGTGGGCATGGAAGGACCTGGGTGAATCTGGGTGGTTGGTCCTTACGTCGACTCCAGACGTCGCAAGGGAACTCCGAGCCGCCGTGTCTGGCGGATCCGGGGCGCTCGAGTTGCGTGTGCTCGGAGCACGGCAACTGCTGCTCGACGGTACGCTCCGACAGTTGGCACGACGCAACGCGGAGGTCCTCGCGTTGCTGGTGCTGAAGCGCGAAGGATACAGACGCGAAGAGCTTCTGCTGGACTTGTATGGCGACCAAGGCAGTGAGAGCACGCTCAAAGCTCAACTGTCCCGACTGCGCAAACTCGTGCCGATTGAAGCACGACCCTACCGGCTCAAGAACTGGTTGACGTCGGACATCGTGCTCGTCGACCACCACCTAACCACCGGCGATCTCCAGCAAGCCCTCGAGCTCTACCAAGGCCCCTTGCTCCCCGAGTCGGAGGCACCGGGCATCGTCCGCGAGCGCGAGAGGATCGACGAGGCGTTGCGCCAGGCGGTCCTGCTGTCCGGGGAACCCGAGCTGACCCTGCGGCTCGCACGCAAGTTCCAGGATGACCTCGACCTGTGGGAGCGCGCGAAGGAGCTGACCCCCCAAGACGATCCGGCGTACCCGCTGATTCGCGCGCGGGTACGCCGGATTCGGGGCGAGTGGGGTCTCTGACTCAGTCGCCCGAAGTGTCGGGGTCGACCCCGAGCAGGTGCACCACGAGTTGGGCGCGGTTCTCGTACCCGAGCTTGCAGAGCGTGTTCGACACGTGCGCGTTGACCGTCTTGTAGGACACGCCGAGGTCCTTCGCGGCCCGCTGGGTGTCGTACCCCATCAGCAGAAGTCGGACGACGCGCAGCTCCATGAACGTGAGCGGGGATTGGTAATGGTAGCTGCGCTGTGCTGACGCGGCGGCGTAGAGACCGGCGACGATGCCCCGTTCGTCGGTCGACGTCGCCACTCCGCTGACGTGGTAGCTCGCCAGGCAATCGAGGTACGCCGGATGGGTGGCTTGGGTGATGACGAGCGTCCGTGCACGGTCGATGCTGTCGAGCCGCTCGAGCTGATAGAGCGTCCACGTGAGCGGGAAGTCGAGCAGGACGTGCGCGACGCCCGATCCTCCCGTTCCGTGGGGTTCGACGTCCGGTCGCTCCATCACCTCGTGGATGAGACTCAGGAACGTTGGGTGCGACGTCCGGACGTGAACGCCAAGGTTGCCTCGTGCCATGCCGATCGACCTCCTCCGGTGGGCCTTTCCCCGCCCGACACGAGTCTGGACTGCACGAGGTTGCAAAGGGGTTGCACTCCGCTCGAAACGCAGCCCCGTTGCAGCGAAGCCTCCCCGTCAGCGGGTTCGGGGGTCGAGCAGGTCGCGCAGGCCGTCCCCCAGAAGGCTCCACCCGAGGACGGCGAGGACGATCGCTGCACCCGGGGCGAGGGCCGGCCAAGGGCTCAACCCCAGGAAGCTCTGCGCCTCGCGCAGCATCACGCCCCAACTGGGCGCGTCCGGGGGCGAGCCCAGGCCGAGGTAGCTGAGCGCCGCTTCGGCCAGCAGCGCCAGTGAGACGCTCGAACTCGCCTGGACCACCAGCGGCCCCGCGGCGTCGGGCAGCAGGTAGCGGGTCCCCAAGCGCCACCACCCGGCGCCGACGGCACGACCCGCTTCCAGGTGGGGCGAGGAACGACTGGACAGGGCCGAGGCACGTGCGATCCGCGCGAAGACCGGCACGAACGCCAGGCCGATCGCGGCCATCGCCGTGGCGGTCCCGGGCGAGTAGACGGCCGATAGCAGCAGGGCCATCAACAGGGCGGGGAAGGCGTAGAGCACCTCGATCAAGCGCATCGTCACGTCGTCCATCCAGCCACCCCGCCAACCCGCGGCCAGGCCGATCGGCGCTCCCAGCAGCAGGCCGATCGCGACCGCGCCCAGTCCGACCCGCAGCGACAAGCTCGCTCCGGCCAGGACGCGGCTCGCGAGGTCGCGACCGAACGCGTCGGTCCCAAGCGGGTGGGTCGCGCTGGGCGCGACCAGCTGAACCGCGAAATCGGGTCGGTCGGGAGGGTAGGGGGTCCACGCCGTTCCGACCAACGCGGCCAGCACGATCGCGCCGACGAGGACCACGCCGATGCGCAGCGAGGTTCGTCCCCGCTGGTGCCCGCGCGTCACGCGTCGATCCTGACGCGCGGATCGATCGCCGCGTAGGCGAGGTCGACCAGCAGGCCCAACAGGATCAGCACCGTCGCGTAGAGCAGAACCTCGCCCTGGAGCAGCGGCAGGTCGCGGTTGCCGATGGCCGACAGCGCCAGCCGTCCCAGCCCAGGAAGGGCGAAGACCTCCTCGATCACGATCGAGCCGATGAACACGTTCCCGAGCGCCAGACCGAGGATCGTCACGATCGGCAGCAGCGCGTTCCGGAACGCGTGACGACGGACGACGCGTCCTTCGCTGGCCCCCTTCGCGCGCGCCGTGCGGACGTAGTCGGTCGCGAGCGCGTCGATCATCGCCGCACGCGTCATCCGCGCCAGCAGCGCCGCCTGGCCCAGGCTCAACGCCAGCACCGGGAGCAGCAGGCTCCGAAGGCTGGCGAGGGGATCCTGGCTCCAGGGAACGAAGCCGGCCGCCGGAAGCCAGCTGCGCTCGACCGCGAACGCCAGCACCAGCAGCAGTCCCAGCCAGAACGACGGCACCGCCGCGCCCAGTTGCGCCACCGCCATCAACGACGGATCCAACCAGCCGCCTCGCGCGCGGGCCGCTGCGATGCCCAACGGCAGGGCGAGCACCGTGGCGAGCGTCGCGGCCAGCAGCGTGAGGGGCACGGACACGCCCAGGCGCTCCGCGACGAGGGCCCGGACCGGCCGGTCGTAGACCAGCGACGTGCCCAGGTCGCCTCGAAGGACGTCCCCTAGCCACGCCAGGTAGCGCTGGACCGGCGGGCGATCGAGCCCCAGCTCAGCGCGCACGGCGGCCAACGCGGCCGGCGACGCGTCGAAGCCCAACAGCACCTCGGCCGGGTCGCCCGGGATCGCCAGGACGGCGGAGAACACCAGCAGCGACGCCAGAAGCACGCTGATCGCGGCGGTGACGAGGCGCCGGACGAGGTAGCTCAGCACGAGAACGACCCCCGGGCGGGCGGCACGAGGTGCGGCCCCTCAGCGCTCGAGGTACACCCCGGTCACGTCGATCGCCGGGGTGGGCTGGTCGGTCCAGAAGCCGTGCACGTCGTCGCGTGCCGCGACCAGGTAGGGCGGGCTGAACAGCCACGCGGCGACGGCGTCCTCGGCGATGCGCCGAGCGACGCGCTGGTAGGCGTCCCGTTCCGCGTCGGCGTCGGGGGCGGCTTCGGCATCGGCCAACAGGGCACGCACGGCCGGCTCGTCGTAGCCGAAGTAGTAGTCCGACTCGCCGTAGATCGCGATGTCCCGGGGCTCGGAGTGGCCGATGATCGTCAGCTGGTAGTCGCCGTCGCGGAAGATCCGGCGCAGCCAGGTGGCCCACTCGACCACCTGCAGCTCGACCTCGAAGCCGACCGCCTCGAGCTGCTGCGCGACGACCTGGCCGGCACGGCGTTCGATCGCGTAGGGCGCGGGCAGCTCGAAGAGGACGCGGGGCCCGCGCTCCCCGTAGCCGGCCTCGCGCAACAGGGCGCGTGCGCGGTCCGGGTCGTGCGGGTAGAGCTCCGTGAGGTCGAGGTAGTACGACTCCGACGGGCTCATGTGCGTGCCGATGACGGTACCGAGCCCGAACATCGCCCCGTCGACGATGGCACGCTTGTCGATCGCGTGCTGCACGGCCCGCCGCACGCGGACGTCGTCGAACGGGGCGCGTTCGTGGTTCATCCCCAGCGTGATCTCCGTCGTGGCCGTGCCCTCGGTCGCGACGAAGCCGGCCCGATCGCGAAGCTGCAGGTACTGCTCCGGCGTGAGCGACGTGCCGATCAGGTCGACGTCGCCCGCCAGCAACGCGGCGAAGCGCGTGTTGGGATCCCCGAGGATGCGGAAGGTCACCGCGTCCAGGTAGGGCACGCCCGGCAGGTAGTAGGCCTCGAACCGTTCGAGCCGGACCTCGGATCCCTCGCGGTACGACGCGAAACGGAACGGTCCCGTCCCGATCGGCGCGCGCCGTTGCCGGTCGGCGCTGCCCGCGGGGTACACGATCGAATCCGGACGCGCGAGGTCGTAGAGGAAGCTACGCGAGGCTCGGGACAGCTCGAAGGTGACCTCGTTCGCGTCCGGGTCGGAGCGGATCGCGTCGATGACCTGGTAGTAGGCGCTGTTCGTGTGGCCCGAGTCCGGGTCGCGGGCCCGCTCGAACTTGGCCACGACGTCCGCGAGGGTCAGCGGCGAGCCGTCGTGGAAGCGGACGTCCTCGCGAAGGCGGAAGGTCAGGGCCAAGCGATCGTCCGACCAGCGCCACGATTCCGCCAGGGCCGGCACGATCTCGCCCGCCTCGTCGAAGCGGACCAGGCCCTCGAAGACGTTGTGGTACACGACACGCGCGATCTCCTGCGAGGTCGACGCGCTGGGATCCCAGCCGGGCGGATCGGCCGCGATGGCGACCACCAGCTCGCCCCCGGAGCGCGGAGCCGGCTCCTGCGCCCAGCCGGCGACGCCCGTCAGGAGGGCAACGATCACGAGGAACAGGCGAGCCATGCCGCGCAGCCTAGCGCTGGCTCGGGGCCACGGATGGCGCACGGGCCACCAACGTCCAGCCTGGATCAGGGCGCGACCGAGCGCATCAGCAGCCCGCTGGTGGAGACGCGGACCTCGACCAGGTCGTCCGCATCCGCCGCGACGAAGGTGCCCGAGCCGTAGCGGGCGTCGACCAGCGGCTCCAGCCACGATCGGCCCTCGACCGCTCGGAACAGACCGGCTGCGAAGGGCGGAAGCTCCTCGGAGAGCGATTCGACCGTGCGGGGTCGCGTCCGCTCGGCCTCGAGGTCGCGGTAGCGGCCGGCGATGCGATCGAGCCGGTACGCCGTCGCCAGGCCGGCCAGGTGGGCCCACGGGTGCCACTTGACGATCTGGGCTTCGACCACCACCTGGTCGCCGGCGAGGCGGAAGGTGCGTTCCTCGCCCGACGCGAAGCGGACGTGCGCCTCGAACGCGTCGGCCTGGTCAGGATCCGGCTCGATGCGGATCGTGGCCGCGACCGTCTCCCGGGTGAGCGCCTCGAAGCTCGCGAGGCTCCAGGCGGCCGACCCCGTCGCCGCGGCCAGGGCGACCAGCAGGGCCGCGACCAGCGAAGCGACCGTGCCGCCCATCACGCGGCGTTTGCGGAACGCGCCGACCGCCGACACCGTCAGCAGCAGTGCGAGGAGCCCCAACAGCACGACGATCAGCCAGATCGGGGACATGCCCCCAACCTACGTCGGATCGGATCGGACGGTCCAGGGCAGCGTCACTGGGTCAGTCCGGGGTCGGTCTCGTTCGGCGGGGGCCAGCGGCCGCCCAGCGCGAGCCAGGCGGCGACCATGTCCTCGGGGACGGGCGCGACGAACGTGACCGCGGAGCCGTCTCGTGGGTGGGGGAGCGTCAGACGGAAGGCGTGTAGCGCCTGACGCGCGATGGCGCCGCTGGGTCGACCGTAGACCTCGTCGCCCAGGATCGGTGCGCCGAGGTGCGCGAGGTGCACCCGGATCTGGTGGGTGCGGCCGGACCGGGGCGTCGCCTTGACCAGCACGTGCCCGGGGGCCCGGTCCAGCACGCGGAAGGTGGTCGAGGCCGGCCTGGGGTTGCTCCCCCCCACGGTCATCGTCTGCCGGTTGATCGGGTGCCGGCCGATCGGCGCGTCGACGCGTACCTCGTCGGGCACGTCGCCGACCGCGATCGCCACGTACTCCTTGACCGTCAGGCGCTTCTTGAACGCGTCGGACAGCGCTCGGTGCGCGTCGTCGTGCTTGGCGACGACCATCACGCCCGAGGTGTCCTTGTCGAGGCGGTGCACGATCCCGGGGCGGTAGTCCTCGCGGTGGGGATCGTAGACGTCCTCCTTCGACAGCTCCATGCGTCCGAGCAGGGCGTTCACGACCGTGCCGGTCCGTACGCTCGCCGTCGGGTGGGCGATCAGGCCGGCAGGCTTGTCGACGGCGGCGAGGTCCTCGTCCTGGTAGATGATCGGGAGCGGCAGGTCCTCCGCTTCGACCAGCGACGGGCGGCGTGGCGGCATCAGCAGCGAGACGATCTCGCCCCCGCGCAGCTTGGTCGCCGGCTTGCCGACCGGACGCCCGTCGAGGGTCACGTGCCCCTCGTCCACGAGTTCCTTGGCGAGGGTGCGCGAGAGGGCCAACGCCTGGGCGATGGCCACGTCGAGCCGTTCGCCGGCGGGGGCTTCGAAGCTGCGGACGTCCACGAAGGGGAGTCTAGCGGACCGGCGACCGACCTCCGGAGCAGGGCTATACTCGCGCGGTGATGGAGATGACGGTCGCACTGGACGCGATGGGCGGGGACGCCATGCCGGACGCCGCCGTGGACGGCGCGCTCGCGGCAGCGGGCGACGGTGTTCCGGTCGTGCTGGTCGGGGACGAGGCGATGCTGCGCCCCGCGCTCGAACGACGCGGTGCGACGCTCGAGGTGGTGCACGCCGAGGACGTCTTCGGCATGCACGACCACGCCGCCGACGTGCGTCGCCGCAAGCGGTCCAGCGTCATGGTCGCCGCCGAGCTGGTGCGCGAGGGGCGCGCCGGGGCGCTGGTCTCGATGGGTCACTCGGGCGCCACGATGGCGACCGCGCTGCTGCGCTTCGGTCGCCTGCCGGGGGTCGAGCGGCCGGCGATCGTGGCCAACGTTCCGTCCAAGACCGGGATGGCCACGTTGCTGGACGTCGGCGCGAACGCCGACTGCCGGCCGCGCATGCTGCAGCAGTTCGCGGTGATGGGCTCGGCCTACGCGCAGGTGGTGCACGGGATCGACGATCCCAGCGTCGGCCTGCTGTCGATCGGCGAGGAGCCCGGCAAGGGCAACGAGCTGGTCCGCGAGGCGCACGCCCTGCTGGCCGAGACGCCCGGCATCCGCTTCCACGGCAACGTCGAGGGCCGCGACGTCCTGGTGGGCACCACCGACGTGGTCGTGACCGACGGCTTCACCGGCAACGTGGTCCTGAAGCTGGCCGAGGGTGAGGCCCGGGTCCTGTTCGGCTGGATCCGCGAGGCCCTGTCGTCCAGCCTCCGCGCCAAGATCGGGGGCGTGCTGGCCCGGCCGGCGCTGCGCTCGATCGCCGACCGGCTGGACCCGTCGACGTACGGAGCGCAGCTGCTGCTGGGCGTGACGGCGCCCGCCTTCATCGGGCACGGCAGCAGCGACGCTCGGGCGGTCCGCAACGCGCTGGGGTTCGCGCACGCGGCGCTGCGCGACCGTCTGGTGCCCCGGCTGGGGGAGCGCCTGACCGCTTCGCTGGGCGCGACCGATGCGGAGGGCGCGGCCGAGTAGCCCCGCCTCAGCGCGTGACGAACGTCCAGACGACGCCGACGGGGTCGGCCGGCAGGACCAGGTCGGCGCGGGCCACCGGGAACCCGATCGCCGCGTCGTCCAACGCCGTCAGCGCGTCGTAGGCCTCGAGCCGTAGCGGCGTGGCGACCAGCAGGTACCCGTACGGATCCAGCACCGCCGCCTCCGCCGAAACGCCGGACCGGACCCCCACCCGTTCCTCGTCCGGTTCCCCGTCGAGTCCCGCCGCCAGCAGCAGCGCGCCCTCCGCGACGCCCACGGCGGCGACGCCGGGCAGACCCTCCGCCGCGACCAGAGCGTCGATCGTGGTCACGCCGTCGATCGTCCACGTCGGTCCTGGCTCGCCCCCGCCGAGGGGAACGAAGGTCACCTCGTCGCCGTCGGCCAGCGCCAGGCCGGTCCCGGCACGACCGAGGGCCGGACCGTCGCTGGTCAAGCGCTCGACGCCCGCCGTGTCGCGGGCGGGCGCGTCCGGCGCGTCGGGCGACCACAGCGCCACCTCGCCCGACGTCCGCAGCCAGGCGAGACGCTCGTCGTCGCCCGTGCCGACGAAGGTCGGTGCCGCCGCCGCGTCGTTCGTGCCCGCGCCGGTCGGGCGGACGCGCCGCGACGAGGGATCGTCGGGCGTGAGCTCGACCGCCAGCACCGCCGGCGGCTCGATCCCACCGCATGCGGCGGGGTCGTGCAATAGGCCTGACCAAGCGCCGTCCGGCGCCACGTCGATCGCGACGGCGCAGAGGGGATCGTCGAGGATCTCGAGGTTCGCTCCGACCAGGTCCGACAGGTCGATCTCCGCGTCCGGGACGGGCGAGACGCTGGCCGCATCGTTCGGATCCAGCGCGTCCAGGTCGAAGCGAGCCAGCCGGTCGCCCGACGCGTCGCGGTAGAGCAGGTACAGCGCCGGTCGGCCCTCCGGAACGGAGGCGACGTCGAGGATCGTGCTGCCCGCCGGCAGCGACCGGGTCAGGTCCGGGAGGGGGGTGAGGGCGGGATCGTCCGCCGCCTCGCGCGGCAGGCCGGTCAGGAAGGCCCGCACCTCGTTCCCGCCTGCGACGAAGGCCACCACCGGCGTCCGCGTCTCGCGACTGCCGGTGCAGCCGGCCGCCAGCGCGACCAGCAGGACGAGGAACGCCAGGGCCCGGGGCGTCGTCCGCTTCATGGTGCCGACCCGTCCCCGTCCCCCCACGGCAGCGTGGGTCCTTCACCCTCGCCGAGTCCCAGCTGGATCCCCTCGCGCGCGCCCGGGGCGCCGAGCGTCACCACCAACTCGCCGTCGCGCGTGTCCCACGAGGCGTACAGCGCCCAGCAGCAGCGGTCCCAGGTGGCGTAGAGCACCGGCCGCGGGTCGAAGGCGAGGTCCGGCACGGGGTCGTCGTCGACCACCTCCCAGACGTCGCTGAGGGCCGCGCCCAGGTACAGCTCCTCGTTCACGCGGACGGTCACGGCCACCTCCTCGAACGACAGTCGGCCGGAGCGGACCTCCTGCGCCACCAGGTCGTAGACGCCACGGTAGCCGACGGTGCCCTGCACGCCCAGTCGCGTGGCCAGGTCCAGGCTGGCCGTGAGGGAGGCGCGCCGCAGGTAGCCGCTCGGTTGGGCGTCGTCGGCCAGCGCCAGCTCGGCGAAGCCATCGACCGCTGCTGCGACGAGCCCCTGCGCGAAGCGTCGCTCGGCCAACCGCACCGTCGCCTCCAAGCGCGTCCCCCGCCGCTCCTCGACCTCCCCGACCGGCACCCGGTCGGTGCGGTAGACGACCTCGAAGCGGGTCCCGGGATCGGCGCCGTCGTCGCGCAGTCGCAGCGTCGTCCGGCGCGTCGCGCTCGCATCCGGTTCGAGTCCCAGCCAGGCCGAGGGGAGCAGCTCCGGACCCTCGAGCGACGCCCGCGCGACGTCGCGGTAGACGAGCGTGTAGCGGTGGGTTCCCGGCGCTTCGCCCGCGGCACCGAAGCGCTGTTCGGCCTCGGCCCGCAGCGGGCCCAGGTCGATCGCAGCGCGGTAGCCGGCCTCGTCGGTCTCGCCGTTCTCCGGATCGAACGCCCAGAACGCTTCGAGCCCGGGGATGCGATCGCCCTGCGCGAGGGTGCCGGCGGTGGCCGTCAGGCGCACCGGCCGCCAGGCGAACGCGTCGCCCGCGGTCGCCTCGACGTCGTAGCCGCCGTCGGCGCGCAGCACCAGCCGGTCGCGCAGACCCGCCTGGAGCGAGCCTTCGCCCGCGCCGCCGTCGCGCGCGGGGGTGCCGAGGCGGTCCGGCGCCAGGCCCGGGTCGAGGTCCACCGCGAGCGACGCTTCCGCCCGGGCCAGCCAGGTCGAGGAGGTCGAGGTCAGCGACCCGGCGATCGCCAGCGTTCCGACGTCGCCGCGCAGCGGATCGGCCCGGTGCTCGACCGACAGGTCGGCCCAGCGCGTCGTCCCGAACAGCGTGAGGCGCAGGGTCGTGGGGGTCCAGCCCCGATCCTCGAGCGCGCGGTCGTCCTCCAGCACGAAGCCGCCCTCGCCGGTCAGGCGCGCTCCGACGAACGGACGCAGGTCCAGCGTGGCCCGAAGCTCGCTGCGGGTGCGGAGACGGATGCGGTCGAAGGCGAACGGGGTCTCTCCCTCGTTCGCGTTCCGAACGGCGCTCAGCCGCAACGATCCAAGCTCGCCGAGGGGCAGGCGGGCCTGCAGGCGCGCTTCCCAGTCGACCTGCCGCTCGTCGGTCGCGTAGTAGCGGCCCGCGAAGTCGTTGACGCCGTCCAGCTCGAACGGGCCCAGCCGGGTCGGCGCCAGCTCGACGCGGTGGCGCACGGTCAGGCGGCCGGCACTGTCCTCGCTGCGACCGAGGGCGCTGCGGTTGACCGGGTTCGGCTGGTCGTCGAAGACGCCCGCTTCGATGCTCGCCCCGGTCAGCGAGAGCGATCCGCTGCCGGCACGCAGCGGCGGACCGATCGTCCGCACCTCCAGCCGGAACGGGACCTGTCGTGCGGCCGACGACCCGTCCCAACTGGGGTCGAGGGACGCCCCCGGGTCCAGCGGCACGCCGATGCGGTGCTCGAGCTCCACGCGCAGCGCAGGGTCGTCGGCCGCGTCGCCCGTCTCGGCGGCCAGGCGCGCCTCCACTTCCAGCAGGTCCGGGCGGCGTTCGTCGTCGCGGGCCAGGCGCACCTCGAGCTCGGGACCGGGCGCTCCGACGTCGCTGCGGTAGCTCGCCTCGAAGCGCAGCCACGGCCGCGTCCGCTCCTCGTCCCGGTAGGGCGGGCGCACGTCGACGACGACGTCGCCCGAGCCCCGTTCGTCGTAGAAGCGGTGGACGATCCCACCCTCGGGGTAGACCGCCTCGACCCGGCCGCCGAGCAGGCGCCCGTCGATCGGGCCGCCGGTCGCGGGATCGACGTCCAACCGTAGGCGTGCCCGCAGCGTTCCGTAGGCGGTCGCGCCCGCCACGTACGGCCAGTCGAGGGCGACGGTGGTGCGGCCGTCGCTCCCGCCGCGCTCCAGCGTGACGCGGGGCAGCCGATTCGGTTCGGCCAGCGGGAGCACCAGCAGCGGGATCGGCAGGAACGGCCGCTCGCGCAGCAGCAGCACGACGTCCCAGGCGATCAGGCGGTCGCCGGGAAGGATCTCGACCCGTTCGGCCAGGAAGCCGTAGTCCTCGACCTCCTGTCCGCAGCTGCCACACGGCGCGATGTCGCTCGCGAGCAGCCGGATGCGCCCGTCGACCCGGTCGGCCCGGGCACCGAAGACGTTCAGGCGGTCGGTCAGCACCCAGACGTCGCGCCCCTCCAGCCGGCCGTCGTCCAGGTCGACCACCAGGTCGTCGCCGACCAGGACCTCGTCCGGTCGCTCGACCCGTCCACGTCCGACGATGCGGACGCGGCCGGCGGCCGGGTCGAACTCCAGCCGCGACGCGACGATCGTCAGCTCCTCGCGGCGGACCGTGACGCGCTCGGCCGAGACGACGTAGAGCTCGCGCACGCTGCCGTCCGGGAGCGGGACCGAGCGGAGCTCCAAGCGCGCCTTGGGATCGCCGCCGGTGTCGATCGTGACCGTCGCGGCGGACGCGACGCCGCAGAGGAGGAGGAGCGCGACCGCGAGCAGGCGTCGGGCAGGCGCGGCCGCCCTGCGCACGCGGCCCCTCAGCGTCGCCACGCCCACGCCAGCAACCCGCTTCCCGCCGCCAGGTACAGCGCGAACGGTGCCCAGCCGGCGGCCCAGGCGGGCACGGCGCCCTGCGCGCCCAGCAGCTTCGCGACGCTCCAGGTCGCGTAGTAGAGGAACGTCAGCAGCAGGACCGAGACCATCCCGATCGGGGCGTCGCGGCGCACGCCGGCCAGGCCCACCGCCAGCGCGAAGATCGCGAAGGCGACCGCCGCCAGCGGCTCGGCCGCCTTGCGGTGCAGGGCGGTCCAGACGGCCGGCGCGACCCGTTCCGAGCGCGCTCGCTCGATCAGCTCGCGCAGCGGCAGCGTGACCAGGTCGGCCCGCGCGGTCGCCGCCACGGTCAGCTCCCGGACCGGCACGCTGCCGCGCTCGGCCTGCATGTCCAACGACGGCCGACCGCCGTCCAGCACCCGTACGCGCAGCCCCTCGAGGCTCCACACCCCCTGCTCGTCGTCGAGCCGCCCGCGCTCGGCCTCGATCACCTCGCGCGGGCCGGCCAGGCCGCCCGGCGCGAGGATCACCACGTCGCGGGCCACCCCGCCCGGCTCCAGCGCCCCGAGGAACAGGCTGCGCCCGCGCGCGTCGCTGAAGAAGGCGCCCTCCTGCAGCAGCGTCGCGGGCGCCTCGAGCAGGATCTCCTTCTGCACCTCCAGCGCGCGCTCCTCGGCCCAGGGCACGACCAGCTCGTTGTTGACGACGGCGATCGCCGCGACACCCAGGCCGGCGATCAGGAGCGGCCGGAGCAGCACGGCGGGGGAGAGCCCCAGCGCCAGCGCCGCGCGCAGCTCGCGGTCGCCCGCCCAGCGTGCCAGCGCCAGCAGCGCCGCGAACAGCAGCGCCAGCGTCAGGCCGGCCGAGGCGGCCGCCGGCACCTTGAGCAGCAGGTAGCGCGAGACCAGCGCGACCGGAACCCCGCGCGCCAGGGCGTCGGCCAGCAGGGTCAGCAGGAAGTTCGTCAGCAGCAGCAGGAGCAGCACGGCCAGGCCCGCCAGGTAGAGCGGCGCGATCTCCGCCAGCAGCGCTCGGCCGAAGCGCTTCATGCGCCGTCGCTCCGCAGCGCCAGCGCCGCGCCCACCGCGCCGACCAGCGCCGGCGTCGCCCAGGCGGCCGCCACGGCCCCCAGCACCTCGCGCTCGAACAGCGTGGCCGAGAAGGTCCAGGTCGCCCAGAAGCCGGCCACCAGCACGATCGTCCAGGCGATCCCCGCGGCCCGTCCCCGCAGGCGCAGCGCCAACGCCGCCGCGACCAGCACGAACACCGCGGCGCTGGCCGCATCGGCCAGGCGGCGGTGGAACTCGAAGCGCAGCTCCGCGGCGGCCGCCCCGGCGCCGCTGCGCTCGGCCAGTTGGGTCGCCAGCTCGCCCAGCGTCAGCGTGTCCTCGCGTGCCAGCGACGCACCGGGGTCCAGCTCCAACGGGAACGGCAGGCTGCGTGTCGTGGCCGGGGCGGGATCGCCCTGCGGCGGCATGGTCCACCCCTCCTGCAACGTCCAGAGGCCCGCGTCGGCGTCCCAGACGCCCTCGCGCGCCGTCCACAGGGTGCCGTCGGGAAGGCGCACCAGGATCCCGTCGAGGCTCGCGCGGCGCGGATCCTCGGGGGTGGCACGCACCCGCGCCGCGTGGAAGATGGTGTCGCCTACCCGGTAGGACACGTCCCGCTCGGACGCGAGCGGGGGACGACCGTAGAGGAACGACTCGATGATGCGCTGGTAGGCGCGCTCGGCCCGTGGCTCGATCTCGCCGTTGACGACCACCGCGCCCAGCGACACGAGGAGGCCCCACGCCACCAGCGGCAGGATCAGCGCCCGTGGCGCGATGCCCCCCGCCTGGGCCGCCTTGAGCTCGGAGTCGCGCGCCATCCGGCCGCCCGCCACCAGCACCGCGAAGGTCGCCGCCACCGGCACGCCGAGGTGCAGGAACCAGGGTGCCTTGGCCGCCAACAGGCGCAGGACGGTCACGAAGCCGGCGTCGTGCTCGATCAGGAAGCGCGCCAGCACGCTCAGCAGGTCGATCGACAACAGCAGGGCCACGCCGGCGACGCCCAGCACGAACAAACCCGTCGTCTCGCGAAGCAGACTCCTGGCGAGGCGAACGGGCACCCGCAAAGCATAGCAGCCGTGCGTCGTGGCGCGCCCGCCCGGTGCCGTGGCCGGGTATGCTCGACGACCGTCATGACGGGTACGCTCGGTCTGTTCTCGCTCGTGGACCTGATCCAGTTGCTGTCCGGCGCGCGCCGCAGCGGCCGCTTGCTGGTCCAGCACCCGAAGGGCGACGCCAAGCTGTACTTCGAGGAGGGCCAGATCGTCCACGCCATCTTCGGCGAGCTGAGCGGCGAAACCGCCGTCTACGCGTTGTTCGCCGATGAGCGCGGGCCGTTCTCCTTCGCCGTCGGCCTGCCCGCCATGGAGCGCAGCATCGAGCTTCGGACCCAGAACCTGGTGCTCGAGGCGGTTCGCCGTCTCGACGAGGCTCGCCGCGACGAGGACGGGGGCCCGGTGCCCTACGAGCCCGACATGGTGCCCGAGGGCACGGGCGCCCACGGACCGGCCCGCGACACGCTGGGCGAGCGGGAGCATGCGGTCCTGGCCCAGGTCGACGGACGCCGCAGCGTGCAGCGCATCGCCGACCTGAGCGACCTGCCCGTCGACGACGTGGCGCGCATCCTCGCGCGTCTGGTGGCCGCCGACCTGGTCGTGGTCCGCAAGCGCCGGCCGCGCACCGCCCGCTTGGTCGTGCAGCGCGCGACCGGGAGGGTCGCTCCCGGGACCGCCAGCGTGGACGTCTCGATCGTCGAGAGCTGGTCCCGCAGCCTGGGCCGTCGGCCCCGCGAGATCGTCTGCCGACGCGAGGACGGCCGCGTCGTGCTCTTCCGCCTGGCCGAGCAGGAGGGAGCCGGTCCGTTCCTCTCGCTCGGGCGGGTCACGCTGCTGCGAAGCGGTCTGACCGTCGACGAGCCCCTGCTCGTCCGCCCGGTCGAGGAGGACGCGTGAACGATCCGTCCCCGGCTGGGCCCCGGATGGCGTCGGACGCCGGTCGCAGCACGCTGGTGTCCTGGCGCCGCTCGCCCTTCCCGGCGCCCTGGCCGCGCTGGTTCGGCCGCGAGGTGCCGCTGCACCTGGAGATCGGCTTCGGCGACGGCCGCTACACCGTCCGGCGGGCGCTGGACGCTCCGCACGAGGACTTCGTCGGCATCGAGGCGTCGGGCGTCAGCGTTCGACGCGCCCTGCGCAAGGTCGCGGCAGCGGGCCTTCCCAACGTCCGCCTCGTGAAGGCGGGCGCCCAGATCGCCGTCCGGCAGCTGTTCGCACCCGGTTCGCTGAGCTCCGTGACGGTCAACTTCCCCGACCCGTGGCCCAAGGACCGGCACGAGGAGAACCGGCTGCTGCGCGTGCCGTTCCTGGGCGTGCTGGCCGAGCGACTCCCTGCCGGCGGCGAGGTGCGCTTGGCCACCGATCACCCCGACTACCTCGCGTTCTCCGTCGACCAGGCGCAGCGCTCCGGATGGTTCGGCGTCGAACGTCGCGAACCGCCCCCCGCCGTGTTCGAGACGA
The DNA here is from genome assembly GCA_964545455.1 of uncultured bacterium. Classification (GTDB taxonomy): domain Bacteria; phylum Deinococcota; class Deinococci; order Deinococcales; family Trueperaceae; genus SLSQ01. The sequence continues at coordinate 19,272 of CAZJGU010000042.1, forward strand.
AGTACGCCCTGAAGTGGCGTGACCAGGGAAAGCCGCTGCACTACGTCGTCTTCGTGCGCAACGACCGACCCGCGCCCGCACGCCCCCCGATCGAGAGGCCCGCCCGCATGCCCCATGCCCTGATCCACGGACGTCCCCGCCCCTCCGCCCCGTTCGAGAAGCAGGTCGTGCCGTTCGGCGGCGGGCACGTGATCCTGCACGAGCTGCTCGAGAGCCGGGGCGGCGACCGCGGCGCCGAGCGCCTGCTGGTGCGCGCCACCGTCGACGAGCCGGACCTGGTCCAGCAGCTCCTGGTCGTCGTCCAGCGGCGAACCGGGGACGAGTGGATCGTGCGCCTCGCCTCCTTCGGCGATCCGGTCGTCACCCCCGCCGTGCGCGGCGCCGTCCACGCCGTGACCGACTGGCTGGAACGGTCGGCCGGCGTGCGCGTCGACGCGCGCAACTACTGAGCGTGACGGCGACCTCGCCGGAGCTGCTGCGGATCGCGGGGTTCCCGGCCCGCCACGGCTTCACCACGCGCCGCGGCGGGGTCAGCAGCGGGCCGTACGCGTCGCTCGACCTGAGCGGATCGACGGGCGACGATCCCGTTCGCGTCGACGAGAACCGCCGCCGGGCGACGGCCGCCTTCGGCGCCGACCCGGGCCGGCTGGTCGGGGTGCGGCAGGTGCACGGCACGCGCGTCGTCGACGTACGCGAGGCGGGCGACGACGTCGCCGCCGACGCGCTGGTCGCGAGCGAACCGGGCTGGACCCTGCGCGTGTCCGTCGCGGACTGCGTGCCGTTGCTGCTGGTGGCCCCGCAGCGGGGCGTGGTCGCCGCGGTCCACGCCGGCTGGCGCGGCACGGCGGCCGGCATCGTGGCCGCGACCGTGCGCCATCTCCGCGACCGGACCGGCGTGCCGCCGGGCGAGCTGCACGCCGCGATCGGACCGGCCATCTCCGGACCGCGCTACCAGGTCGGCGCCGAGGTGGTCGCGGCGTTGCGCGAAGCGGGCGCACCCGGCTCGGTGGCGGTACCCGACCCGGAGGAGGAGGGGCGCTTCCGCGCGTCGGTCCCGGACGCCGTCCGCGCCCTGCTGCTCCAGGAGGGCGTGGCGGCGGAGCGGATCCACGACGGTGGCTGGTGCACCGCCTCCGACGCGGAGCGCTTCTACTCGCACCGTCGCGATGGCGGTCGGACCGGTCGGCACTGGGCGCTGATCGCCACGCCGGAGGCGGCGAGGTCGGGGCTCGGTTGGTAGGCTCGCCGCGTGAACCGTCTGCTCGACACGCTGCGCGCCCTCAGAGGCCCCGACGGCTGCCCGTGGGACCGAGCCCAGACGCACGAGAGCCTGCGTCCCCACCTGATCGAGGAGGCGGCCGAGGCGGTCGATGCCCTCGCCTCGGGGGTGGACGCCGACGTGGTCGAGGAGTTGGGGGACGTGCTGCTGCACGTCGGGTTCCACGCCGTGATCGCCGAAGGGGACGGTCGCTGGTCGTACGCCGACGTCGAGCGCGTGCTGGTCGAGAAGCTGGTCCGGCGTCACCCGCACGTCTTCGGCGACGCGACCGCCGACGACCCGGCGGCGGTCGAGGCCACCTGGGCTCGCGTCAAGGCCGAGGAGCGCGGCGACGACACGGCGCACCCCGCCCTGCGCGTGCCGCGCGCCCTCCCGGCGTTGGCGAGGGCGGCCGCGCTGGGGCGTGCGTTGGGCGCCAGCGACGCTACGGCCGGCGAGGACGAGGGGACGCCGCCTGACGACCCCGCGGTCCTCGCCGACGCGCTCTGGTCGCTCGCGCTGCGGGCCGGCCGCGCCGGTCTAGATCCCGAGACGCTCCTGCGGGATCGTGCCGAGGCCGCGCTGCAGGCCGCGCTGGCGGACGGCGGACCATGACCCACATGCAGCTGGCGGGGCTGCGGGTCCGGTTGGCGCGGGCGCCGGCGCGGGATCGTCGGCTCGACCGCTTCGCCGGCTACCGACCCGCGGGCGTGCTGGTGCCGCTCCTGCTCGACGAGACCGGTGCCCACCTGCTCTTCACCGTCCGCAGCCACGAGCTGCCGCACCACCCCGGGCAGATCTCCTTCCCCGGGGGCGGGTGTCGCCCGGGCGAGGCGCCCGACGTCGCGGCGCGACGCGAGGCCTTCGAGGAAGTGGGCCTGGACGTGCCGGAGACGGCGCTGGTCGGGCGCTTGAGCGAGCTGCCCTCGCCCGCGCGCTACCTCGCGACGCCGTACGTGGCCGTGCTGCCCAGGCCCGCCACGCTGCGCATCGACCGGCGCGAGGTCGCCGAGGCGTTCACCGTGCCGCTGACCGACCTGCTCGCCGGCGAGCCCGAGACCGAGGTGCGCTCGCTCGAGGGCGCGCGGCGGACGCTGTACCGCTACCGCTGGAAGGAGCGGGAGATCTGGGGTTTCACCGGCACGGTGGTGCGTGAGCTGCTGACCTTGGTGCGCGAGGCGGGTGGGGCGGCGTGAAGGCGTCCGAGCTGCGCGTCGCGGTCGGATCGCGCAAGGAGCGTTTCTCGGCCGGTCGGATCGTCGACGGACTGCAGGCGGCCGGTGCGGACACCGACGACGCCCTGGCGGCGGCGCGCGAGGCCGAGAAGCGGCTGCGCGAGGAGGGCAAGCGGACCGTCAAGCTGGCGCGCCTGGTCGACGTCGTCGCGCAGGTGGCGCGGGATCGTCTGGGCGAGGAGGTGGCCGAGCGCTGGCGCCAGCAGACGGCCCCGTTCGTGCCGATCGTGCTGGAGCATCCCGACGGCGAGACCAGCCCGTTCTCGCGGCGGGTGATGGTCGGCTCGCTCGAGAAGCTCGGGCTGGAGTTCAAGACCGCCTGGGCGATCGCCAACCAGGTCGAGCAAGGCCTGCGGGCCGAGGGGATCGAGCGCATCCCTGCCGAGGAGGTCCCGCCCCGTGTCGCCTCGGCGCTCGAGGCACGCCTGGGGCGCGAGGCCCGGGTCGCCTACGAGGCCACCCTGGCGCGTCCCTCCGACCTGCTGCTGGGCGCGGAGGACGGCGCGACCGAACCGTACTCGCGCGGCATCCTGGCGCGTTCTCTGACGATGATCGGCCTCGATCCCGACCTGTCGCACCAGCTGGCCAAGCGGGTCGAGGAGGCGCTCTGGCGCGACGTCGGCAGCGTCGCCCAACGGGACGACGTGCGCCGCACCGTCCTGCGGCTCCTCGTCGAGGTGGCGGGCGAGGAGTTCGCGCGGCGCTACCAGCTGATGCGGGTCGTTCGCAAACCGAGCCGTCCGATCGTGGTCCTGATCGGCGGCAGCGCCGGGGTCGGCAAGTCCGAGCTGGCGGCCGAGCTCGCCTACCGGCTGGGGATCGTCCGGGTGGTGTCGACCGACTCGCTCCGGCAGGCGTTGCGCTCGCTGATCAGCCCGGAGCTGGCACCGGTGCTGCACGCCTCGAGCTACGAAGCCTGGCTGGCCGAACTCCTGCCGGTCGAGCGCGTGCGGGCGACGCCGAAGAAGAAGCGCGTCGTGCGAGGCTTCCAGGCGCAGGTTCTGCAGCTCGGCACGGCGATCGGCGCCGTCGCCGAACGGGGGGTGACCGAGCGCACCTCGCTGGTGCTCGAAGGCGTCCACGTCGTGCCGGGCGTGAGCCCCGGACCGATCGAGGACGCGATGGTGGTCGAGTTGATGCTCAGCGTCGAGGATTCGGACGTGCACCTGTCCCGCTTCGCGCGGCGCGAGGGCCGGACCGGGGCCCGACGACCGCAGGCCGGCTACGTCGAGCACTTCGAGGAGATCCGGATGCTGCAGCGCTGGTTGGTGCGCCGCGCCGAGGCCGAAGGGGTGCCGGTGCTGGACGTCGCCGACCTGGACGACGCGGTGCAGCGCGCCCTCGAGCACGTCCTGGCGGTGGCCCTGGCCGAGAGCGAGCGGCAGCTGGACGAGGAGGTGGCGGGAGCGCTGGCCGAGCGCTCCGGCCCGTGAGCGAACCGCGTGGGGAATCGCATGACCGGTCCCTGGCGGCGCCCGTAGACTGCGCGAGGAGGACGCCATGAGCCATGCGCCCGACTCCCCCCGAGCCGAGCCCGCGATCCGGACCGAGGGTCTGGGCAAGCGCTACGGTCGGTTGCCGATCGTCCGCGACTTCACCTTCGAGGTGCGGCCGGGCGAGGTGTACGCCCTGGTCGGTCCCAACGGGGCGGGCAAGACGACGGTGATCCGCCTGGTGTCCGGACTGGCCTTCCCGAGCGAGGGCACGGTGCGCATGCTGGGCCTCGATCCGCAGCAGCATCCCGAGGTGCGCCGTCGGCTGGGCGCGGTCGTCGAGGCGCCCGCGGCCTTCTACCCCTACCTGAGCGGACGAGCCAACCTGCGCCTGCACGCGCGCCTGGCCGGTGGGGTGGCCGAGCACCGGATCACCGAGCTGCTTGCGCTGATGGAGCTCGAATACGCCGCCGACCGCAAGGTCGGGGTCTACAGCCTGGGCATGCGCCAGCGGCTCGGCGTCGCCGGTGCCCTGCTGACGCAGCCGGACGTGCTCATCCTCGACGAACCGGCCAGCGGCATGGACCCGTTGTCGCTGCACCTGGTCCACCGCGTGCTGCACGACGCCGCCTCGAACGGCGCGGCGGTGTTGCTGTCGACCCACCACCTCGACGAGGTCGCGAGCTACGGCAGCCGCGTCGGCATCATGGAGGAGGGCGAGCTGATCGACGAGGTCGACCTCGATCAGCGGCGCGACCGCTACCGCCTGCGGGTCGACGACGTCCACGCCGCTCGCCAGGCCCTGTCGGCCCAGCCGTGGGTGGGGGACGTCTTCCTGCGGGCCGGCCAGGTGATCGTGCAGCTCGCGCAGGCCGACGGGCTCGACCGCGTCGCCCCGCTGCTGATCGAGCACGGGATGCGCGTGCACGAGCTGACGGCCGACACCTTCGACCTGCGGGCCTACTACCGCGAGCGGGTCGTGGCCGAACGGTTGCGACGAACCGAGGCGGACGTGCCCGCCTACCCCGGTGGACGTGGGGTGGACGCGTGAGCGCGCTTCTTCGGATGGAAGCGTCCAAGCTGCTGCGGCTCACCAGCGTGCGCGCGGCTGCGGCGCTGCTGATCGTCTTCCCGCTGCTATGGGCGTACGCGCCGGGCATCTTCGAGGTGTACGGCTTCTTCCTCGTCTCCGGCTTCCAGGTGCCGGCGCTGTCGCTGCTGTCGTCGATGGAGTTCCTGATGCCGCTGCTGATCGCCATCATCGCGGCCGAGCTGGTCGGGATCGAGGCGATGCACGGCACGCTGCCGACCGTGCTGCTGCGGCCGGTCACGCGCTCGTCGTGGCTGCTGGCCAAGCTGATCGTGCTGTCGGCGCTGCCGCTGGCGCTGATGG
>CAZJGU010000043.1:0-24548 GCA_964545455.1 uncultured bacterium
GCGCGGCGCCGCCGGCCGCGCCGGCCGCGCCGGCCGCGCCGGCCGGGACGGCCACGCGCTGCAGCGACGCCAGCGACGCCAGGCGTGGGACGTCCGGGTCGGCCGCGATGCGCTCGCCGCCCGGTGGAGGCGTGGCCAGCAGACCGATCCGGCGCCCGTCGGGGGACCAGGCGAAGCTCAGCACCGACGCGTCGGTCCAGGGCTCGAACAGGCCGCTGGTGGCGTCCAGTCCCCCCAGCGGTCCGAAGCTGTGCGGGACGTTCGCGAGCGGCCGCGTCAGCGCCAGCAGATCGCGCTGCGGGTGCCAGGCGAAGGCGGTCAACCCGAGCACGTCCAGCGCCCGGCGGACCACGTCGTCGCCCACCTGAGCCTCGTCCCCATCGATCCGGGGCGCCGTCACTCCGGGCTCGCCGGTCGGCGCGGTCCCTCCGTCCCGGACGATCACGGCGCGCCGGACGTCGCCGGTCGTGCGCTCGCCGTGGGCCAGCCAGCGTCCGCTGGGCGAGACGGCGGGGCTGCGGAACGCGCCCGGAGCGTCGTAGCTCGCGAGCACCTCGCCCCCCTCGTCGACGCGCACCAGCCGCGCCGGCCCCGGCCCGCCGACGTGGACCACCAGGCCGCCCGGCCCCTGGTCCCAGAACAACGGCGCGCCCTGGGCCAGCACCTGCGCGGCCCCGTCGGGCGTCACGACGCGCAGGGTGAAGCCCGCGACGTCGCCGACCAGCAGGAGCAGCGCCCGGCCGTCGTCGCGCCAGTCCAGGTAGATCACCGGCGCGGACGGATCGTCGAACCAGACCTGACGCTCGGCCGAGCCGTCGGCCCCGCCCGGGGGCGTCACCACCACGGCGCGCGCCCGACCGTCCTGCCGTTCGATGGCCGCGATCCGCTCGCCGCCCGGCGCGAAGGTCGGGAAGGCGTAGCCGGCCCCCGGCCGCCCGATCGAGCGCGGCGCCGGCGCGCCCGCCGGCGACCAGGCCAGGCCGCCGTCGGCCGCGACGAAGGCAAGGTCGGCGGGGAGACGCAGCCGGTCCGGGCTGGACCACGGCAGCGGCTCCGACTGTGCCGCGGCGAGCGACGGGGCGAGCAGCGCCGCGAGCGCGACGAGCGACGAGAGGACGACGATCCGCAGGACGGCGCGAGGCTCCGACATGGCGTGACGGTACGACCGCCGCGGATCGGGCACCGGTCGCGGGCACACGCTCGGCGTGCCGAGCGAAGCGGGCCCGGCTCTGTGACAGGGGGTCAGGGAGCGCGCGGGTCGCCGGGCGCCCAGCGCGGCCGGAAGCCGGTCGCGGCCGCCAGGCGCTCGCCGGAGACGCGCTTGCCGGGCGTCGGTCCGGGCCCGAAGCGGGGCGGCGGCAGCCCCAGCCGCCGGGCCTCGGCGGGGTAGAACGCGGCGCGGGTCGGGTGCTCGTCCGCGACGACGGCGTAGGTACCGGTCACCGGATCCCCGAGCGCCACGGCGCGCACCGCCGCGATCACGTCGTCGCGGTGCACCAGGTTCACCGGCGCGTCGCCGCCGGGTCGCTCGCGACCGGCCAGGAAGCGGACCGGGTGCCGACCGTGACCCCACAACCCGGCCAGCCGCAGGACGGTCGCCGGCGGCCCGCCCGCCCGTACCGCGCGCTCGGCGGCCAACAGCCGCGCGGCCCGCGGATCGGGGTCGTCGGCGACGTCCTCCTCGCGGGTCCACGGGTGACCGGGCCGGTCGGGGTACACGCCGGTCGAGGAGCAGTGGACCAGCTGGCCGGCGTCGCGCGCCGCGCGCGCCAACCGCGCGAGCGCCTCGCCGTAGGCGTCGCCCACCCCGCTGGGTGGCAGGGCGACGACGACCCGGTCCGCGCCCTGCAGCACCGCGGCGTCGCCCTCCAGCTCGGGCCGGGCGGCCAGGCGGTGGAGCGTCAAGCCGTGCTGCGCCAGCTCGTCTCTCCCCTCCAGCGAGGTGCGGGTGCCGTGCACGTCGTGGCCGTCGGCGGCCAGGTCGGCGGCCAGCGCCGTCCCCAACCAGCCGAGGCCGACGACGACGATCCTCACGTCGGGCCGATGCCCTGCTGCCGGCGCTGCTCCCGCGCCGCCGCCTTGTCCGCGAACTCGCGCGCGAACAGCTTGATGTCGGCCGCCAGGTCGCGTTCGGCGGTCGAGCGCTGGTAGGTCTCGGCCATGGTCAGCAGGGTCTGGAAGAAGAAGTCGTTCATGTCCTCGACCGTCATGTCCTTCGTCCACAGGTCGATGCGCATGGCGTTGCGTTCGTCGGCGTCCCACAGCGCCAGCAGCATCGCCTTGGCGCGCTGCAGGCCGGGGTCCGGCGCGTCGTCGGCCTCCCAGCGGATGCCGGTGACGCCCTCGTCGTCCATGCTGACGGAGATGCGGATGTCGCTGCGCTTGTCGGCCATGGCGGCATGCTACCCAGCCGGTGCCGCCCGGTCGGTCGCGACCGGCGGTCGTGCGGTAGGGTCCGAGCCGAAGGAGCGTGATCATGAAGGGTCTGATCCTTGCCGCCGGCCTGGGGACGCGGCTGCGTCCGATCACCAGCCTGCGCCCCAAGCCGATCATCAACGTCGCCAACCGACCGCTGATCCACTACGCGGTCGACAACCTGCTCGACGCGGGCGTGCACGAGATCGGCATCGTGGTCTCGACCGACACCGAACGCGACCTCAAGCGCACCCTGGAGCCGTACCAGGACCGTGCCACCTTCGCCTTCCTGCTGCAGGATCCACCGTTGGGCCTCGCGCACGCCGTCGAGGTCTCGCGCGACTTCCTGGGCGACGAGCCGTTCGTCATGTACCTGTCCGACAACCTGTTCGAGCACGGCATCCGGCCGTTCGTCGAGGCGTTCGACCCCGCGGCCGGCGTCGACGCGGTGCTGGCCCTGGTACCGGTCGACGATCCGCGCGCCTTCGGCGTGGCCGAGGTCGACGGCGAACGCGTGCAGGCGTTGGTCGAGAAGCCCGAGCACCCCCGTTCCAACCTGGCCGTCGCGGGCGTCTACGTCTTCGATCCTTCGGTCCACGAGGCGATCGAGGGGCTCGAGCCGGGCGCCAAGGGCGAGTACCAGATCACCGACGCCATCCAGCGCATGATCGGCGCCGGCCGCGACGTGCGCGGGGTGCAGGTGAGCGGCTGGTGGAAGGACACCGGCAAGCCGGAGGACATCCTCGACGCCAACCGGCTGGAGCTCCTGCGGCTGCGGCGCGACGTGCGGGGCACGGTGGAGGACGCGGACCTGGTGGGGGACGTGGTGCTCGAGGAGGGCGCCGTCGTCCGGTCCAGCACCGTGTTCGGTCCGGCCCTGATCGGCGCGGGCAGCGTGGTCGAGAACGCCTACGTCGGCCCGTTCACGACCCTCGGGAACGACGTGCGCCTCGAGGACGCCGAGATCGAGTACGCCGTGGTGGGCGCCCGCAGCGTGATCCGCCGGGTCGGATCGCGCATCCAGGGCAGCCTGCTGGGCGAGGAGGTCGAGGTGACGTCGGCCGAGCGGCGTCCGTCGACCCACCGCCTGATCGTGGGCGACAAGAGCCGGGTGATCCTGGCCGAGACCTGACGGCCGCGACGACCGGAGCGTCCGTGGGCGCGCCCTCCCCGACGGGAGGGCGCGCTTTGCATGGCGTACACCGTTCGGGTGACGCTCTGCACGTTTCGCGAGTACGTCTTGCATCCTGATCGCCGTTTGTGACATCGGCGTACACCTTTTTGTGGCCGCCTGGCCTATTCTTGGTTGACACCGCGCACGAAGGGACGTAGGCTGTGGCCCCAGGTCACGGCCGATCGGTCGTGGCGTCCCCCAGGAGGAGGTCCCCGTGAACACCCGCAGGTCCCTACCGGCCGTGCTCGCCCTCTCCGTTCTCTCGATCGGTTTCGCGCAAGGCGAATCGGTCGCCGAGGTCGCCTTCGCGCTCGACACCCTGTTCATGCTGGTCGCCGCGCTGCTGGTCGCCTTCATGCAGCCGGGCTTCGCGCTGCTCGAGGCCGGCCTGCACAGCAGCAAGAACGTCATCAATATCTTCATGAAGAACATCGCCGACTTCGCCGTCGCCGGCCTGGCGTTCTGGGCGGTCGGCTTCGGGATCATGTACGGCGCCGGACTGTTCCTGTCGGGCTACACGAACGACAGCGTCGCCGTCTCGGCCGACTTCTTCTTCCAGATGGTCTTCGCCGCCACCGCGGCCACGATCGTCTCCGGCGCCATCGGCGGCCGCATGAAGTTCGGCGCCTACCTGGTCTTCTCGGTCGTCATGACCGGCCTGATCTACCCCTTCATGGGCCAGTGGCAGTGGGGCGGCGGCTGGCTCGCGCAGCGCGGCTTCGCCGACTTCGCAGGGTCGTCGATCGTGCACGCGGTCGGCGGCTTCGCGGCGCTCGGCGCGGTGCTGGCCATCGGGCCGCGCTTGGGTCGCTACGTCGGCGGGAAGCCGGTCGCGATGCCGGGCCACAACCTGGCCTTCGCCGGCCTGGGCATGTTCCTGTTGTGGATCGGCTGGTTCGGCTTCAACGGCGGCTCGCAGCTGGTCTTCTCCAGCGGCGCCGACGCCACCGCCGTGGCCGACATCTTCCTCAACACCAACCTGGCCGCCGCCGCCGGCGGCATCGCCGCGCTCGCGCTCAGCTGGCTCCTGTTCAAGAAGCCCGACATCTCCATGACCATCAACGGCGTGCTGGCCGGTCTGGTGTCGATCACGGCCGGTCCGGACGTCGTCACCGGGCTGTCCGCCGTGGCCGCCGGCGCGATCGGCGGACTGCTGGTGGTGGGCTCGGTGCTGGTGTTCGATCGGCTGCGCGTCGACGACCCGGTCGGCGCCATCAGCGTGCACGGCGTCGCGGGCGTGTGGGGGACCCTGGCCGTCGCGGTGTTCGGCGGCGGGGCGTTCGGCATCCAGTTGCTCGGCACGCTCTCCTACGCCGCTGGCGCCTTCGTCGCCGGTTACGTGACCTTCCTGGTCCTCAAGCTCACCATCGGCATCCGCGTCGCCGCCGAGGAGGAGATCGAGGGCCTCGACCTGGCCGAGCACGGCCTCGCCGGCTACGCCACCCACGACCGCCTGCGCGACCCCGTCGTCGTCGGCGCGGGCGACTGAGGAGTCCGGAGGAGCCCCGCATGAAACTGATCACCGCCATCATCCGACCCGAACGCCTTCAGGCGGTCAAGGAGTCGCTCTTCGCCGCCGGCGTGCGCGGCATCACCATCTCGCGCGTCAACGGTCACGGTGGCCAGGGCGGCCACGTCTCGACCTACCGCGGCAGCCCCTACGTGGTCGAGTTCCACGAGAAGGTCCAAATCCAGATGGCCGTGTCCGAGCCGTTCGTCCAGCCGACCCTCGACGCCGTCGTCGGGGCGGCCCGCACCGGCAACGTCGGCGACGGCAAGATCTTCGTCCAGCCGCTCGAGCAGGTCGTGCGCATCCGCACCGGCGAGGAGGACGAGGAGGCGCTGACGCCGGTCGGCGCCTGATCCCGGGGAACCGAGCCTGCACGCCTGCGGGCCCGCCTCTGCGCGAGGCGGGCCCGCAGGCTGTCGACCACGGCCTCGCTCGCGGGAAGCGAATTCGTTCGCAGCGCGCACGACGTCGCTGCCGCACGATGAGGGGCGCCGGTTCGTACCGGCCCGACCGAGGATGGGCGAGCGGTCGGGAGACGAGCGCGAAATCGGCGCTCGATTCGTGGGGGAGACGGCACGTCGGCGCCCCGACCGCATGGTAGCGCGGCGGGGCACGGCGTGCCGTCCACGTGCAGCACGCCGCGGCCCCTCCGCGCGTCTCGGCCTCGCCCCCCGCCGTCGCTCGCGATCCCGTACCCCATCGCGGGACCTTTGCCCGTTGGGAGCGCACCGAAGCGCACCTATGCTGGTGCGAAGCCGCGTAGCGGAAGGGAGCGGCAGTCGGTGAGCACCTATCTCGAGTACCAGACGCTGGTCGAACGCTGCGCAGGCTGGACGGTCGAGGACCTCGGCGACCTCCTGCACGAGATCGACCGTGACCGCGACCTCGCCGAGCGCGAACGCACCGAACTTCAGAGCCGCGTCTACCGACTCATCTGGGATCGCGCCCAACCGCGCCTGCAGCGGAACCACGTCGGTCGGGCCAACCCGCGCCCGCCCCCTGGCGACGAGGTCGATCCGCCCTGACGTCCCGCTCGACGACGAGGTGGCGACGTTCGCCCCAGCCTGAGGAGCCCCGGTCCCCTGCCGGGGCGCGCGTCATTCGGGCCGCAGCAGCGGGAACAGGATCACGTCGCGGATGCTGGGCACGTCGGCCAGCAGCATCGCGAACCGGTCGATCCCCAGCCCCAGGCCACCGGTCGGTGGCATGCCGTACTCCAGTGCCGCCAGGAACTCCTCGTCGAGGCGCATCGCCTCGTCGTCGCCACCGGCGCGCAGCTCCATCTGCCGCTCGAAGCGGCGGCGCTGCTCGATCGGGTCGTTCAGCTCGCTGAAGGCGTTGCCCAGCTCCATCCCGACCGCGACCGGCTCGAAGCGCTCGACCAGGCCGGGACGGGAGCGGTGCTCCTTGGCCAGCGGGCTGATCGCCAGCGGGTGGTCCATGACGAACACCGGGCCGACCAGGTGCGGCTCGACGAAACGATCGTAGAGCTTGTCGTAGAGCTGGTTCAGCGGCTTCTCGCTCCACGGTCCGTCCTCGTCGTGCGCGTCCGGCAGGTGCTCGGCCACCCAGGCGCGCAGGGTCGGCTCGTCCAGCGGATCGACGTCCATCCCGGAGCGGGCGCGCAGCTCGCCGACGTAGTCCACTCGCGGCCAGGGCGGCGTGAAGTCCAGCTGGTGCCCCTGCCACGTCAGGGTCGTGCCTCCGGTGGTCTCGCGGACCACGGTGGCGTACAGGTCCTCGACGAGCGCCAGGATGTCCAGGTAGTCGCGCCCGGCCCAGTAGAGCTCCAGCATCGTGTACTCGGGGTTGTGCTTGTGGCTGATCCCCTCGTTGCGGAAGCTGCGGCCGATCTCGTACACCGCCTCGAAGCCGCCCACGATCAGGCGCTTGAGGTAGAGCTCCAAGCTGATGCGCAGGTGGAAGTCGTGGTCCAGAGCGTTGTGGTGCGTGGTGAACGGTCGCGCCTCGGCGCCACCGGGCACCGACTGCAGCACCGGCGTCTCGACCTCGAGGAACCCGAGGTCGTCGAGGTAGCGACGGATGCGCGCGATCATGCGGCTGCGCACCTCGAAGACGCGTCGGACCCCCGGATCGGTCATCAGGTCCAGGTGCCGCTGGCGGTAGCGCTGCTGCTTGTCGGTCAGGCCGTGGAACTTGTCCGGCAGCGGCCGCAGGCTCTTGACGAGCGGGCGGAACGCCTGCGCCCGGACGGTCAGCTCGCCGGTCTTGGTGACGAACGGGCTGCCGGTGACCTCGATCCAGTCGCCCAGGTCGACCTTCTTCAGGGCATTGTAGTGCTCGAGCTCGTCCTTCTGGAAGTACGCCTGGATGCGCCCGCTCGCGTCCTGCAGGGTCGCGAAGGCGACCTTTCCCATGTTGCGCACCGTCATCGCCCTGCCGGCGACGGTGACGACCTCGTCCGGCCAGGCGTCGCCCGGCTGCGCTCCCGGGTGCCCGGCGTGGACCTCGGCGGCGCGGTGCGTCGGCCGGTAGGCGTAGGGGTAGGCCTCGAACCCTCGCTCGATCAGGCTGGCGAGGTTCCGCTGGCGTTGCTGGCGTTGTTCTTCGAGGGAGCTCTGCGACATGGCGCTCGGCGACGCGCCGACGGGCGGCGCGGAGGCCGCCTCAGGCGATCGAGACCACGGTGTAGCGGACGCTCTTCTCGCCGGTGACCACGTCGATCTCGTCGCCCACCTTGCGACCGATCAGCGCCTTGCCCATCGGCGACTCGTCGCTGATGTGCGGGACGTCGCCCTCGAGCACGCCGGCCTCGACCGGTGCGACCACCTGGACCGAGAAGGTATCGCCCGAGGCGTCCTTGAGCTCCACCGTGGCGCCGAGATCGACCGCGTCCATCTCGTGGGCCTCGATCACGACGGCGCGCGAGAGCTGGTCCTCGAGGTCGTCGAGCCGGTCCTCGATCAGGGTCTTCTCGCGCTTGGCCTCCTCGAGACCGGTGTCGTCGTAGTCGTCGCTGGTGCCCGACAGCTCGCGCAGGATGCGGGTCGCCTCGTCGAGGCGCCCGCGTTCCTGCTCGATGCGCTGCTGCAGCCGCTCGTAGCCTTCCTTGGTGACGCGGACTTCCCGTGCCATGACCTGACCTCCCTGGGTGCGTTCGGACCGTACGGAAGCGGCTTGCTCCCGAGGGGGAGCAAGCGCGCTCGTGTTGCGATTTGGCGAAGGGTACCACGGAACGCCCCGAACGAGGGGTCCGCGGCTCACTGCTCGATCTGCAGGCCCTTCGGGGTCATGACGTACTCGACGCGACCCAGGATGTAGTCCAGGAGGATGGCCAGCAGGGCCGCACCCAGCGCGCCCAGCAGCACCCAAGGGTTGATCGACTGGTTCAGTCCCGACGCGATCGGGTTGCCCAAGCCCCCCGATCCGACGTAGGCGCCCAGCGCCGCGGTGCCGACGTTGATGACCACGCTGGTCCGCACGCCCGCCAGGATGATGCTCGAGGCGTTGGGGATCTCGATCTGCCAGAGGATCTGCGCAGGCGTCATCCCCATGCCCTTGGCAGCGTCGATCATGGCCGGGTCGACCGACTCGAGGCCGACGATGGTGTTGCGCACGATCGGCAGCAGGCCGTAGAGGATGAGCGCCACGATGGCCGGCCAGAAGCCGAACCCGATGATCGGCGCCATGATCGCGATGATCGCCAGCGTCGGCACCGTCTGACCGGAGTTGACCGTATCGCTCAGCAGCGGCAGGAACTCGCGGAAGGCGGCGCGGGTGACGGAGATCCCCAGGGTCAGCCCGATGGTGATCGTCAGGGTCGAGGAGATGATGACCAGCTCCATATGCTGGCTGGCCAGGCTGACGAGGGTGTTGGAGTTGTACAGCAGGTCGGGGCTGGTCGGGAACAGGCCGCGCAGCATCCAGTCCCAGAACGGCTCGTGGCCATAGAACGACCAGATCACGACGAAGATGCCGGCCGCGCGCACGAGCGGCCGCACCAGCTTCTCCTCGCGGTCGCGGAACGCCCACGCGAGAGCGCTCTCGAGCAACGCCATGAACACCGCGAACCAGGCGAGCGACACCGCCCCGGCGTCCGTGGCGATCGCCTCGTCGGCGTTCGTCTCGGCGTCGATCAGACCGAAGGTGAGCGCGCGCATGTCGTTCGTGGCCTGCATGTCCAGCAGCGTGCCGCTGGAGAAGCCGAAGACCGGAAGCCAGATGTCGGGCGCGAACGAGGCGCTCTCGCCCACCGCCTCCCGCAGCTCCGGATCGGTGACCGCGACCTGCACCGGCTGGAGCGCGAGGAGCGCCACGGCCAGGACCGCCCAGGCGATCGCGGCGATGCCGGGGACGCGCGTCCAGGTCACGAGGTCTCCGCCCCCTCCTCCTCGTCTCCCCAGCCCTGTTCGGCCAGCTCCTGCAGGTGGCGCACGTTGATGCTCCCGACCAGCTTGCCCTGCTTGTCCACGACCGGGGTGATGCGGAAGCCACGGGCCACCATCGCCGAGAGCGCCTCGCGTGCGGTGTTGTTCTTGCGCACGCCGATCTCGTGGAAGTCGGCCTCGGTCATCGCGTCCACCAGGCTCTTGGGGCTGTGGCGGATGCCGTCGAGGTCCACCCAGCCCTTCAGCACCCCTTCGTCGTCGACGACGAAGGCGCTACGGGTCTTGTACTCCTGGATGACCTGGCGCGCCTTCTCGACGTTGTCGCGGATCCGGACCCGCGGGATGACGTCCTCGCTCATCAGTTCGTGGACCCGGACCAGGCCCAAGCGCTTGAGCGCCCGGTCGGCGCCGACGAAGTCGCGCACGAAGCGGTCCTTGGGGTGCGCCAGGATGTTGTCGGGCGTGTCGTACTGCACCAGGGCGCCGTCCTTGAGGATGGCGATCCGGTCACCCATCTTGATCGCCTCGTCGATGTCGTGGGTGACGAAGATGATCGTCTTGCTGATCTCCTTCTGGATCGACAGGAACTCCTCCTGCAGGACCTCGCGCGTGATCGGGTCGATCGCGCCGAACGGCTCGTCCATGAGCATGATGGGCGGGTCGGCGCCGAGTGCCCGGGCCACGCCGACGCGCTGCTGCTGCCCGCCGGAGAGCTGCCGCGGGTACTTGTCGCGGTTGATGTCCGGATCGAGGCCCACCAGGTCGAGGAGCTCGTCGACGCGCTTGCGGATGCGGGTCTCGTCCCAGCCCAGCAGGCGCGGCACCACGGCGATGTTGTCCAGCACCGTGAAGTGCGGGAAGAGGCCGATCTGCTGGATCGCGTACCCGATCTTGCGGCGCAGCTCCTCGGCCGGGAAGTCGCGGTTGTCGCGCCCCTCGACCATGATCTTGCCTTCGCTGATGGACAGCAGCCGGTTGACCATGCGCATCGAGGTGGTCTTGCCGCACCCCGACGGGCCGATGAAGACGCAGATCTCGCCGTCGTGGACCTTGATGTCCAGTCCCTTGACGGCCTGGAAGCCGTCGGGGAAGCGCTTGACGACGTTCTGGAACTCGATCACGTGGGCTCCTTTCGCATCAGCTCTGCACCTGCTTGATGCCGGGCGAGGTCAGCAGGCCCTCGATGCCGCGCAGCGCGGCGTCGAGCACGAGCGCCAGCGCGATGGCCGGGATGGCGCCCAGCAGGATCTGGTCGATGGAGGTGTTGACGATCCCCTGGATGACGAAGTCGCCGAGGCCGCCGGCGCCGATGACGGTCGCCACCGTGCCGATGCCGACCAGCGCCACGCCCGCGTTGCGGACACCGGCCATGATGACGGGGAAGGCCAGGGGAAGCTCGATCTGGAAGAAGCGCTGGCTGGGCGTCATGCCCATGCCGCGCCCGGAGTCGATGATGGCGTTGTCGACGTTGTTGAGGCCGGCGTAGGTGTTGCGCACCAGCGGCAGCAGCGAGTAGAGCGTCAGCGCGATCAGCGCCGGCGCGACGCCGATCCCCGACACGCCCAGGTCGCGAATGGTGAGCGTCTGCAGCGAGTCGACGCTGCCCAGCACCCGGTTGGACCCGGCCGCTTGCACGAACAGGACGATCAATGCCACGCCCGATGCGGCGGCGAAGCCGACCGAGCCCCAGCCGGCGAAGCGCTTGAGGCGCCCATCCGGCTTGAGCAGCCAACGACCGACGGCCCACAGCGCCACGGCGACCGCCAGCAGGAGGCCCAGGGTTCCGGCGGTGCCATCGTAGGCGCCGCTGGTGAAGCCGACGTTGGCGAGGCGGAAGACGAAGCTGACCAGCACGCCGACGAACAGCGCCAGCGGCACGGCGGCCGACACGGCCGTCAGGATCAGGTGCACGAAGCGTAACCGCGCCGGTTCGCGGTCGGCCAGGACGACGTAGCTGACGCCGATCGCGACCGCCACGGCCAGCGACGCTCCGAAGAAACCCAGCGTCGGCAGGAACGCCTGGTCCCCGAGCCGCGCGAGCGGCACGAGCAGCACGCCGAACAGCGCAAGCGACGGGATCGTCTGGATGATGCCGACGGCGTACAGGATGATCGGGGCGACGCGCTCGTCGCGCGCGGCCCACAGACCGAGGCCCACGCCGACGACGAAGCCGACGGCCAGGGCGATGAAGACGAACATCAGGTGCTCGACGAACTTCTGCTCCAGCGCGGCGCCGTTGGCGTAGAACTCGACCAGGATCGAGTAGACGTCGAACTGGCCGTTCAGCAGCAGGAGCACGGCGACGACGGGCGCGAACCAGGAGGCCACGGACCGCAGCCATCCGGTCACGCCGGCACGAGCCAGGTCGCGGCCGCCGGCGAAGATGGTGACGTAGGCGCCGACCAGCCCCAGGGCGAAGCCGCCCGAGGGCAGGATGCGCGGGTTGCGGATGAAGGCGCCGTCGCCGAGGTAGGCCTCGGGGTTCTCCAGCAGCGTCGCACCCGCACCGGCGGGCAGGATCAGCGTGAGCAGGAACAGGATCGAGCCGGTGCCGATCAGCAGCCAACCGCGACTCTCGATCTCGTCGCGGAAGGCGAGCACCAGCGGGACCAGTGCGAGAACGAACAGGATCAGATAGCGGTCGTCGCCTTGGAACTCGAGCAGGTTGAAGCTCGTGCCCGTGGCGAGACGGTTGGGCTTGAGGTTCAGGATGGGCAGGAAGAAGAAGCCCAGTCCGCCGATCAAGCCGCCGAGCATGGCGATGCGGTTCACGGTGCGCGACCTCCTCCGGAGCGCTCGAGGCGCGTCACGCCGGCCGGATCACGAGCGACGTGACGCACGACGAGCTCGGAACGGCACGTCGGCCCGAGGACGCACCCCGGGCCGACGCGAACGACAGGATCAGTCGATGAAGCCGTTCTCGCGGAGGAAGTCGGCGGCCACCTGCTCGGCGCTCAGGCCGTCGACCTCGACGGCAGCGTTGAGGCCCTGCAGGGTGGGGTTGTCGAACATCGCGAAGATCGGGTTGAGGATGCCCGCGATCTCCGGGTAGGCGCGGATGACCTCGCCGCGGAACACCGGGGTCGGCTGGAACACCGGCTGGGCGCCGAGCGGATCGTCGAGCACGATGAAGTCGTACGCGAGGAGCGCGCCGTCGGTACCGTAGGCCATCGCCACGTTCACGTTGTTCTGGCCGCTGGCGAGCGCCTGCTCGGTCTGGGCCGGGGTAGCGCCGGCGATGATGATCAGCTGGTCCTCGGTCAGTTCGAAGCCGTAGGTGTTGTAGAACGCCGGCAGGCCGTCGGGGCGCTGGGCGAACTCGTCCCCGGTCGACAGCACGACCTCGCCGCCGTCGTTGACGTACTCGGCGAACTCGGTCATGTCGGTGATGCCGTTCTCCTCCGACCACTGGCGGGTGACGGCCAGGGCGTAGGTGTTGTTCGCCGGGGCCGGGCGCAGCCAGATCAGGTCGTAGATCGCGGCATCGTACGAAGCGACGGTCGCGTAGCTGGCGTAGGCGTCACCCGACGTCCCTTCGCCGATCGCTTCCTGGGCCCACGGGATGTCGCGGTACCAGTTGCTGATCGCCGTGCCGTTGTAGTTCGGGTAGACGTCGATCTCGCCGGCTTCGAGCGCGTCACGGTTGACGGCGGTGCCCCCGAGGTTGGTGCGATCGATCACCTCGTAGCCGGCATCCTCGAGCGCGGCCAGGATGATCTTGCCGAGCACGATCTGCTCGGTGAACTGCTTCGATCCCACGGTGATGGGGTCGCCAGCGTTGGGAGCCTGGGCGATGGCACTGGAGCCGAAGACGAGGGCCCCGGCGAGGGCGAACATGGTCATGAGCTTCTTCACACGGTCCTCCTTGGTGAAGGTCGAAACGAACGGTCGGGCGTACACGGAACACGGTCGCTGGCGGAACCCGGCGACCGACCACCCACGAGGATAGCAAGAAACGCGCCGTCTATGCAATCTCTCACGACGTATGCAGTCTCGATGCACCTCGTCGAGCGCCCTCAAAGGGTAGGGGCGCCCCCGCCCTCGGACCGTCGCCCCCGGTACCGACGCACGGCGCTCGGCATGTTGGGCCCGGCTTCATCCGCCTCACGACGAGGCGCGTATCGTGGTCGCGTGAGCCGTCGCCGACGCGCCGCTCGTAGCGTTCCTTGGTGACGAGGACGCCGCGTGACGCCGCAGTTCCTTTCGCCGTGCGATCGCGATCCTCGCAGTACGACGGCATGAACAGCGGTCCGCGTACCTCGATCAGAGCCGACCACGCTGAAGCCCCGTCACGCGCGCACCTGCATGTCACGTCATGCGTGCCGCGTCATGGTTCGAAGCGGCACGCAGTCCTCAACATCGTCAGCGGCGATCGGGATCGGCGAACGCTTGCGTGATGCGATCGAGCACGATGGCGAGCAACACGATGCCCAAACCACCCACGAACGCGAGACCCACGTTGAGCGAGTTCAAGCCGCGGAACACGGGCGTGCCAAGGCCACCTGCACCGATCAACGCAGCGATGACCACCATCGACAGCGACAGCATGATCGTCTGATTCAGACCCGCCATGATCGTCGGCAAGGCGAGGGGCACTTGCACCTTGGTCAGCACCTGCCACGGGCTCGCGCCGAACGCTTTGGCCGCCTCGACGACGTCCTCCCGAACCTGGCGAATGCCGAGGTTGGTCAGGCGCACCATGGGCGGAAGGGCGAACACGATCGTCGCGAGCACACCCGCGACCGTGCCAATGCCGAACAGCATGACGACGGGCACGAGGTACACGAACGCAGGCGTGGTTTGCATCACATCGAGCACTGGGCGGAGCCCCGACTGAAAGCGATCGCTCCGCGCTGCCAGAATCCCCAGAGGGACGCCGACGACCACGCAGAACACGACCGCAGCGATGACCATCGCGAGCGTGATCATCGTGAGTTCCCACATGGCCGTGAATCCGACGACGAGCAACGCCAGGAGCGTCACCACGCCCGTCCTCCACCCCGCCACGCGCCATGCGAGCGCTGTGATCAGCACGACCATCACCGTTGGCGGTACCGCCAAGAGCGCCCATTCGATTCCATCAAGGACGAACTCGACGGGGAGTTTGATGGCTTGGAAGAAGCCGCGCCAGTTGGCCGACATCCAATCGACGCCGATCTGAACCCACGCCCCGAGGGGTAGGGTTCCCGAATCGAAGATATTGAAGAGGTTCACGCCTTCGCTCCCATCCGTGCTGCCATCGCCTCTTCCAGGTCAGGGTTGGCCGTCTTGTAGAGGATGCCGTGCACCAGCTCGAGCTCGGAGATGACACCTAGCAGGGTGCCGTCGTCGCCGAGCACCACTTGCGGAAGATGCGACACGGTGCGTCCACGCAACACGTTCTTCAGCGTCGCCTCCGGTCGCGCAGCGAGTGCGACGTCCTCACGTTGCTTGGCCGGCTCGTCGAGATCGAGAACCTGGCTAAGCGCGCGGGTCTCCACCCGTCGACCCTCGAACTCGAACCATGCGAAGCGTTCACCTTCGAGCACGTACGCATAGCGGTCCTGCCCCTCGCGGGTGTATCGGGTACGCCCCTCGCCCACGTCATCGGTGCGGAAGCGTTGCGTTTGCACGGGGAGGGCGACCGTTTGCGCGGTGATCACGCCGGTCGGGTCGGCATGCTCCACGAAATCGGTGACGTACGGCGTCTTGGGATTGACGATGATCTCCTCGGGCGTTCCCGACTGGACGATGGCCCCATCATCCATGATGGCGATGCGGCTCCCGAGGCGGAGTGCCTCGTCGAGGTCGTGCGTGATGAAGAGAATCGTGCGGTGCATCTCGCTCTGAATACGAAGCAGCTCATCTTGCATCGTCATCTTGATGAGCGGGTCGAGGGCGCTGAACGGCTCGTCCATCAGCAGCACGTTGGCTTGCGTCGCAAGCGCGCGGGCCAATCCAACCCGCTGCTGCATCCCGCCCGAGAGTTGAGAGGGAAGCTCCTTCTCCCAGCCTGCCAGCCCCACGACCTCCAGCATTTCCTTGGCCATACGGCGCCGCTCCCGTACGGTGGTGCCGCGAACCTCGTGCCCGAACGCCACGTTGTCGAGCACGCTGCGGTGCGGAAGCAGGCCGAAGCGCTGGAACACCATGCTGAGCGAGTCACGGCGCACGGCACGCAAGCCCTCCTCATCGAGGGCGGTCACGTCGATCTCACCCTCGTCGGTCCGAAGGAACACCGAGCCGGACAGGGGATCGATCAGGCGATTGACGCAGCGCAACAACGTCGACTTGCCACTTCCCGAGAGGCCCATGATGACGAAGATCTCGCCACGGTCTACGTGAAACGACACGTCGTTGACGCCTACGGTAAGGCCGGTTTCCTCGCGAATCTCGGCCTTGGTACGCCCCTGTTGCATCAATGCAAGCGCGCGTTCCGGGTCCTCTCCGAACACCTTGACGAGGTTCTCAACTCGAATCACGGGACATGGACTCCTTAACCGAAATGTGCTCACGGGCTCGCCCTTGCGGAGCCCGTGAGCAACCTTCACCGTCCCGCGCGGGGGCGGTGGACCAGCGCGTTCTTAGTTGGCGGCGTCGATGGCAGTGGCGACCCAACCGTCGACGAGATCGGCGTTGGCGTCCAGCCACTCCTGCGCCATCGCGGCGATCTGGGCATCACTGCTCTCCCCGTTGGCGATGCGCTGCGTCATGTCCGACACGTCGCCCAGAGGAATCTCGATGCTTTCGAGCAGCGAGCGTGCAGCAGGGTTCGCCGCGAGGAAGTCGCTGTTGGCGACGGCGTTGATGTCGTTGGCGACGAAACCGAAGGTCAGCGGGTCGGACACGGCGCCGACGACGCCGCTCGCGACCATCGCCTCTTCGAAGCCCTCTTGGCCTTCGGTCGGAGCGACTTCAGGCACGTTGATCCAGGTGACGTCTTCGCCAGGCACGAGCTCCACCACGGTGAAGTTCGGGGTCCAGGTGTAGAAGAGCACTGGATCTCCGTTGCGGTAGCGCGCAAGGGCGTCCGCGAACGAGGCGCTGTACGAGGCCTTGATGTCGTTGACATGGTCGCGCAGATCGTACGCGTCGAGGTGATGCTCGATCACGATCTCACAACCCCACCCGGGAGGGCACGCCACGAGATCGGCCTTGCCGTCGCCATTGGCGTCGAACGCTTCCTTGACCTCGGGACGCTTGAAGTCCTCGAGGGACGTGATGCCGAACTCCTCGACCGACTTCGCGTCGGCGAGGTAGCCCTGGATCGCACCGTTCTCGACGATCGTGCCGACGACTTCGGCGTTGCCTTCGAAGTTGGCGGGGAGCTGCGTGTTGTGCAGCGGGAACCAACCGTTGGCCCAGTAGTCCACGTCGCCTTGCACGACGGCTTGGTAGAAGATCGGGTTCGACACCGATTGGGCGGGTTGGACGTCGTAGCCGAGGCGCTCGAGCAGCGAGGCGAAGATGGCTTCGATCGGCAGTGCCGATTGCCAGGTGGCGACGGCGGGTTGCACGGAAACGCCCTCGCCAGGCAGATCCTGGGCGACGGCTTGGCTGGCGAACAGCGTCGCAGCGGTGAACAAGAGAGCGGTCAGGAACTTCTTCACACGGTCCTCCTACGTGACGGTCGAAACGAACGGCAGGGCGTACACGATCCTACGGTCGCGGGCCGAAACCCGGCGACCGGCCACCCACGGGGGGATCGGGACCTGCACCGTCCAAGCGAACTCTCGCGACGCATGCATCCCGACATCGCCCCGTCGAGCGCTCTAGAAGGGTAGGCGCGAAGCCAGCGCCGGAGCGTCGCCTCCGGCACGGACGCGCTCGGCCAACCGTGTTGGAGCCCGCTTCATGCGCCTCACGCGGCGGCGCGTATCGTGGAAAGCGTGACCCGTCGTCGTCGCCTCCTCGCCCTGGTCCTGCTGGCCGCCGTCGCGGTCGCACTGGCCCTCGGCGTGCCCACCGACCGCAACGCCAGCGAACCCGTCGCCCAGAGCGACGTGGCCGCCTTCGCGGACTCCGGCGACCCCCTGCTGGAACGCCTCGCGGCCCACGCCCGGGCACGCGCGGACGCCGACCTGGACCGCCTCGCGACGTTGATGAGTGGCGAGGACGCAGCCGCCTTCCGCGCCGCGTCGGACCTGGCGGCTCACCCGGACGCGTCGCCCGCGCTGCGTCGCGACGCGCTGGCCCGCGTCCTCGCCCTCCGGATCGACGACCCGCTGGCGCGGCGCGAGCGGACGGAGCTGCTGCTGGCCCTGGCCGAGGCGTCGGAAGCCGCCGGCGACGGGGCGGCCGCCCGCGACGCGTACGAGGAGGCGCTGCCCGACGCCCGCGCGGCGGACGGTCTGGCCCGCCTCGAGCCGGACCCCTACCGCCTCTCCGCGGCCCTGCTCGAAGCGCGCCTGCACCGTCGGGCGCTGGACGCGCTGGGCGAGCTGGCCGCGCCGTCGATCGAGGCCCCGGCCCTGCGCGCGCTGGGGCGCTACGACGAGGCGCTGGAGGCCTACCGCCGCTGGCTCGAGCAGGTCCCCGACTCGCGCACCGCCCGCTTCGGGCTGGCCTGGTCGCACTGGTTCCTCGAGGACCTCGAGGCGGCAGAAGCGGTCTTCGCCTCGCTCGGGGGTCCCGACGCCGCCTACGGCCTGGCGCTGATCGCCAACCGCCGCGGCGACGTCCTCGAGGCGGCGCGGCTGCTGGTCGCTACCGACGTCGCGAGTCGTTCGTGGCTGGCCACCAGCCTGCTCGAGCGCGACGGCCGCCTGGAGGAGGCGGTCGACGTCTACCTGCGCCTGGCCGCGGGCGACTCCGACTACGCCGACGATGCCGCCTGGAGGGTACGCGTGCTGGGGCTGCGCGAGGACCGGCCCGACTGGGTCGCGGCGGGCGAGGCGGCGCTGCCCGCGGACGGCTTCTTCGCACAGCTGCTCGGCGCCCCGGCGGCCGGGCCGACGCGCGACGACCTTGCGCCGGCCGACCCGCCCGCCCTCCAGCGAGCACGGACGCTGGCCGAGGTCGGCGACGAAGCCGGTGCGCGCCTGGTCCTCGGCTTCGCCCTGCGCGAGGCGCGCGCCGCGAACGCGGACGAGGCCACCCTCGTCGCCCTGGGCGAAGCGCTGAACGCCGTGGGCGAGTACCGCCAACCGCAGCGCGCCGCGGCCGCCCTGCTGGCCGACGGCAGCGAGCAGTTCCGCACCTGGCGCCTGGCCTACCCCGAGGCGTGGCCCGACCGGGTCCGCCGCGAGGCCAAGCAGGCGGAGGTCGACCCGCACCTGGTCTGGGCGGTGATGCGGCGCGAGTCGGCGTTCTTTCCCGACGCCGTCTCCCGTTCGGGCGCTCAGGGCCTGATGCAGGTCATGCCCGCCACCTGGGACTGGCTGGCCGAGGTGCAGGACGAGCCGCCGGACGATCCCTTCGACGTGGACGCCAACATCCGCTACGGCACCGCCTACCTCGGCTGGCTGCAGGAGTACTTCGCGGGCGAGGAGCTTCTGGTCGTTCCCTCGTACAACCGCGGGCAGGGCTACATCGGTCGGTTGTTCGACGGCGCTCTCGTGCGCCGCGACGTGAACGAGCTGTTCCGCCAGATCGACGCGCACGAGACGCGCGAGTACCTCCAGGCGGTGCTGGCCGCCAAGGCGACCTACGACGCGCTGGCGGCGTTCCCGACGCCCTGACCGAGCCGTCGTCGCCCGACTGTCGGAAATCGGCCCACCCGGGTCGACACCCCGCGCACGTACGCTTCCTGTGATCGCCCCCTACGCCGGGGCACGGGAGGCCGAATGCCATGACCTACAAGACCCTTGACGGCAACGAGGCGGTGGCCCGCGTGGCCTACGCCCTCAACGAGGTCGTCGCCATCTACCCGATCACCCCGTCCTCGCCGATGGGCGAGCACGCCGACGCCTGGTCGCGCCAGGGACGCGCGAACCTGTTCGGGTCGGTGCCGGCCGTGCAGGAGATGCAGGCCGAGGGGGGCGCCGCCGGCGCCGTTCACGGTTCGCTCCAGGCCGGTGCGCTGACCACCACCTTCACCGCCAGCCAAGGGCTGCTGCTGATGGTGCCCAACCTGTACAAGATCGCCGGCGAGCTGACGCCCGCCGTGGTCCACGTGGCCGCGCGCTCGGTCGCCACGCACGCCCTGTCGATCTTCGGCGATCACTCCGACGTGATGGCCACCCGCCAGACCGGGATGGCGATGCTGTTCGCCGCCTCGGTGCAGGAGGCGCACGACCTGGCCGCCATCGCCCAGGCGGCGACCCTGCGTGGCAGCGTGCCGTTCGTGCACGTCATGGACGGCTTCCGCACCTCGCACGAGGTGCACCGCATCGCGCTCCTCGGCGACGACGACCTGCGCGCCCTGATCGACATGGAGGACGTGCACGCCTTCCGGCGCCGGGCGCTGTCCCCCGCCCATCCCGTCCTGCGCGGCACGGCCCAGAACCCGGACGTGTTCTTCCAGGCGCGCGAGCGCATCGAGCCGATCTACCAGGCGCTGCCGAGCGTGGTGGCCGAGGTGATGGACCTCTTCGCCGAGCGCACCGGCCGGCGCTACCAGCCGTTCGACTACGTCGGCGCCCCCGACGCCGAGCGGGTGCTGGTCGTGATGGGCTCCGGCGCCGACACGGCCGAGGAGACCGTCGCCTGGGCCAACGACCGGGGCGAGAAGGTCGGCGTCGTCAAGGTGCGGCTGTACCGGCCGTTCGACGTGGATCGCTTCGTCGCGGCGCTGCCGCCGACGGTCCGCACGATCGCCGTGCTGGACCGCACCAAGGAGCCCGGCGCTGCCGGCGAGCCGCTGCTGCAGGACGTGCTCTCGGCCCTGCACGAGGACGCCCACGCGGGCGAACCGCGCTTCGCCCGGCCGCCGCGCGCGTTGGGCGTGCGCTACGGCCTGTCGTCGAAGGAGTTCACGCCGGCGATGATCATCGGCCTGCTGGCCGAGATGGCCTCCGACGCTCCGCGCTCGCGCCTGACCCTCGGGATCCACGACGACGTGTCGAACAGCAGCGTCGCCTGGGACGAGACGCTGGACATCGAGCCGGATTCGGTCCACCGCGCCGTCTTCTGGGGGCTGGGCTCGGACGGCACGGTCGGCGCGGCCAAGAACACCATCAAGATCATCGGCGAGGGGGCCGGCCTGGAGGCCCAAGGATCGTTCGTCTATGACTCGAAGAAGGCGGGGGCGCGCACGATCAGCCACCTGCGCTTCGGTCCCGACCCGATCCGCAGCGCCTACCTGATCGGCAACGCCGGCTTCGTCGGCATCCACCAGTTCGGCTTCTTCGAGCGCTACGACGTCCTCGCCAACGTCGCCCGCGGCGCGACGGTGCTGGTCAACGCGCCCTACCCGGCGGACGAGGTGTGGGAGAACCTGCCGGCCGAAGCGCAGGAGGTCCTGCGCGAGCGCGAGGTCGAGCTGTGGGCGATCGACGCCTACGCGCTGGCCAAGGAGCTGGAGCTCGGCCCGCGCATCAACACCATCATGCAGGCCGGCTTCTTCGCCCTGACCGACGTACTGCCGCGCGACGAAGCGATGGAACGCGTTCGCGACGCGATCCGCGCCAGCTACGGCTCGCGCGGGGAGGCGGTCGTGCGCCGCAACCTGGCCGCGGTCGAGGCCGCGCCGGGACGCCTGCAGCGGATCGAGATCCCCACGGACGGCCCGCGCGGCGCGCCCAAGCCGCCGGCGGTGTCGGGCGACGTGCCCGCCTTCGTGCGCGAGGTGACGTCGGTGCTGCTCGAGGATCGCGGTGACGACCTGCCGGTCTCGGCCATGCCGGAGGACGGCACCTGGCCGGTCGGGACGGCCAAGTACGAGAAGCGCAACCTGGCGCAGGAGATCCCGGTCTGGGATCCGGAGCTGTGCATCCAATGCGGCAAGTGCGTGATGGTCTGCCCGCACTCGACGATCCGCGCGACGCTGGCCCCGACCGAGGCGTTCGCCGACGCGCCGGAGGGCTTCCAGCACGCCGCACCCCGCTTCAAGGACGTCGGTGACCAGCGCTTCACGCTGCAGGTCGCGGTCGAGGACTGCACCGGCTGCACCCTGTGCGCCGAGGTCTGCCCCGCCAAGGACAAGAGCGAGGCCGGTCGCAAGGCGCTGATGATGGAACCGCAGGCGCCCCGGCGCGAGAAGGGCCGGCGCGACTGGGACTTCTTCCTGGACCTGCCGCACGTGCCGCGCCACGACGGTCTGGCGTTCACCAACGTCAAGAACGTGCAGTTGCTCGAGCCGCTGTTCGAGTTCTCGGGCGCCTGTGCCGGCTGCGGCGAGACGCCCTACGTCCGTCTCGTGAGCCAGCTGTTCGGCGACCGTAGCGTGATCGCCAACGCGACCGGGTGCTCGTCGATCTACGGCGGCAACCTGCCGACGACGCCGTGGACCACCAACGCCCAAGGGTTCGGACCGGCCTGGTCCAACTCGCTGTTCGAGGACAACGCCGAGTTCGGCATGGGCATGCGCCTGGCGCTGGACGCGCAGCGCTCCCGCGCCGAGCGACTGCTGCACGATCCGTCGTTGGGCGTCGCCGACCTGGTGCCCGCCTTCGAGGCGGCCGCCGGCGGCAGCGAGGCCGCCGTCGCGCGCCAGCGCGAGCTGGTGGCCGACCTCAAGAAGCGGCTCGAAGGGCGCGACGATCCGCTGGCCCGCGACCTTGCCGCGGTCGCCGACGCGCTGGTCCGCACCGACGTGTGGATCATCGGCGGCGACGGCTGGGCGTACGACATCGGCTACGGCGGCCTGGACCACGTGCTGGCCTCGGGCGCGGACGTCAACGTGCTGGTGCTCGACACCGAGGTCTACAGCAACACCGGCGGCCAAGCGTCCAAGGCGACCGGCCTGGGGGCCGTGGCCAAGTTCGCGTCGGGCGGCAAGCGCAGCCCGAAGAAGGACCTGGCGGGCATGCTCATGTCGTACGGCGACATCTACGTCGCGCAGGTGGCGATGGGCGCCAACGACGGCCAGACGGTCAAGGCGCTGCTCGAGGCCGAGTCGTACCCGGGGCCCTCGATCGTGATCGCCTACTCGCACTGCATCGCTCACGGGATCGACATGGCCAAGGGCCTGGAACAGCAGAAGAAGGCGTCGCTGAGCGGCTACTGGCCGCTGTTCCGCTACGATCCGCGGCGCGTGCTGGAGGGCAAGAACCCGTTCCAGCTCGATTCGCGCCCGCCGAAGATCCCCTTCCGCGACTACGCCCTGCAGGAGAACCGCTACCGCTTGCTGCGCTTGACCGCACCGGACGAGGCGGACGCCCTGCTGGACGAGGCCCAGCGTGCGATTCACACGCACTGGGCGGACCTCGAGCGGATGGCCGCCGAGCCGGCCCCACCGTCGCCCGACGATGCCGAAGCGGCTCCAGGGTCCGAGAAGGGAGCGCCGTCGTGATCGACCTGTCCACTCGCTACCTGGGCCTGCCCCTGAGGAGTCCGCTGGTCGCCTCGTCATCGCCACTTACGAAGAACCTCGACGGCTTCCGACAGCTCGAGGACGGTGGCGCCGCGGCGATCGTGATGCACTCGCTGTTCGAGGAGGAGATCGCGGCCGAGCAGGAGGCGTTCGACCACTACCTCGACTACGGCACCGACGCGTTCGCCGAAGCGCTCGACTACGTCCCGATCCCGCAGACCAGCCCCGGCCCGGATCGCTACCTGGAGCTCCTCCGCCACGCCAAGAAGGCGGTCGACGTCCCGATCGTCGCGAGCCTCAACGGCGACACGCCGGGCGGTTGGACGCACTACGCCGCCATGCTGGAGGAGGCGGGCGCGGACGCGCTGGAACTGAACGTGTTCTTCCTACCGACCGATCCCGAGGTTTCGGGCGCCGAGGTCGAGGACCGTACCGTCGAGATCCTGCGCGACGTGCGCGAGATGGTCCGCATCCCCGTCGCGGTCAAGCTGTCGGCCTTCTGGAGCTCGACCCTGCACATGGCGTCGCGCCTCGGTGAAGCCGGCGCCGACGGTCTGGTGCTCTTCAACCGCTTCTACCAGCCGGACGTGGACCTCGAAGAGTTCGAGGTGCTGCCGCGGCTGGCGCTGTCGAGCCCGGAGGAAGCCCGCCTGGCCGTGCGTTGGATCGGCCTGCTGCACGGGCAGGTGCCCCTCGACCTGGCCCAGACGACCGGCGTCCACGACGCCGAGGGCGCGCTCAAGGGCGTCGCGGCCGGTGCCACGGTCACGATGATGACGTCGGAGATCCTGCGCTCCGGTCCGCAGCGCTTCGGGGAGATCGAGCAGGCGATGCGCCTGTGGCTTGCGGAGAACGAGTACGAGTCGATCGGCCAGCTGCGCGGCGCGTTGTCGCGCCGCGGCACGCGCGACGAGGAGGCGTTCACCCGCGCGAACTACAAGGCCACGCTTGACGCCTGGCGGCCGGAACCGACCGGCCGCGACCCGATCGGACGTCGCTGAGGCGACCGCGGCGACCGCGGCGATCGCTTCCGATCGCGTCCGATCGCTTCCGGCGGGGCGGCCATCATGGCCGTCCCGCCGTTCTCGTGCGCGCGCGATCGGCAGCGCCCGGTAGGCTGAGGCATGGCCGATCCGGTCGAGCTCGTCTGGTCGCAACGGCTTCCCGCCCCACCCGAGCGGGTCTGGGCGGAGATCGTGGATCGCCTCTGGCGGGACGGGGCCGGCATGCCGCCCCGCCCGCGCATGCTCGACGAGGGCGATGCGCACGGCATCGGCGCGACGCGCGCCATTCGCCTCCTGCCGGGCGTGGAGCTGGTCGAGCGCATCACCGCGGGCCGCTGGCCATCGACCTTCGACTACCAGGTGCTCAACCCGGGTTGGATGACCTACCCGGTGCGGTGGCACCTGGGCGAGGTGTCGCTCGACCCGGACCCCGACGGTGGGACCGCCTTGAGCTGGTCGGTGGCGTTCGACCCGCTCCCGGGCGCGCGCGTGCCCGCGAGTTGGATGACGCGTGCGGTGATCGGCCGCTACCTGACCGTGCTGGAGCACGCGCTCGAAGAGTGACCCCCGCCCGTCGTGGCGAGGCTCCCGGCTCGGGCCGCGACCGAACGACCCGCTGGCCGGCTGCCCACGCGAAGCGGCCGCCCCGAAGGGCGGCCGCGGTCGTGGAGCGGGAGACGAGATTCGAACTCGCGACATCCAC
>CAZJGU010000044.1:0-23621 GCA_964545455.1 uncultured bacterium
AGGCCGTGAACCTCGATCCGCTGCACCGCGTCGGGCGCCGCCAGCGCCTGCGTCGCGGCCAGCGTGGTCCAGGCCGCGGCGATCTCGGCGTTCGGGTCGGCCAGGTCGACGATCCCGACGAGCGAGAAGACCGCGGCGCCCAGGCCCTCGCCGCCGGGGGCGTAGGCGAACACCTCGTCGCCCAGGCCGACGTCGAGCGCCTTGGCGAGCGAGGCGCCCAGCACCAGCTCGTCCTCGGCGGCGGGGATGCGCCCGTCCAGCGTGCCGGCGCCCAGGCGTCGCTCGATCGCGGCCTGCGGCCACTCCTGGCCGTGCAGCGCCGTCCCGCGCGAGCGTTCCTCGCCCGACAGCAGCGCCGGAACGTCCAGGACGCCCAGCACCAGCGGCGCCTCCAGCAACTCGCGCGCGACGGCGTCGACCCGGGCGCGGACCTCGGCCGCGTCCTCGATCAGGGCGTCGTCCAGCGCGCGGGCGTCCTGCCAGCCGGGCGCCAGGACCTGCACGTGCCCGCCGGTCTCGGTGAGCTGCTGGTAGACGCCGTTCTCGGCCGCGCCGCCCATGCCGTAGTAGGCGACGCTCATGAAGGTGACGATCCCGACGGCGGCGGCGGTGACCAGGCTGCGCCGCTTGTGCCGCCACAGGTTGCGCCAGGCGAGGGCGATCAGAAGTCACACCCCCGTTCCAGCGCCTGCTGGGTGAAGCAGGCGTCGGGCGGGTCGACGCCGAAGTCGACCTCGGTCCAGGTCGCCACCGTCCGCCCCCCGCCCTCGGTGAGGTCCACGACCTCGAAGCGGGTGGGGATGGTGCGCCCGTCGACCTCGCGGAAGTCGGACAGGGTGAGGCGCTTGACCGCGTTCCCGCGCTGATCGAAGTAGGTCAGCTCGCGCGGGGCGAGGTCGGGGAGCGTGGCGGTGAAGCGCAGCTCGCCGTACGGCGTCGGAGCGCGCGGCCGTGGGACCAGAGAGAGCACGACGTGCTCGTCGTCGCGTTCGATCACGTCGGCGTCGTAGTCGTCGCGCACCTCGTCGCCCGCCAGGTCGTCGTAGGAGAGGTCGCTACCGAGGAAGCCGTCGCTGCGACCGGACGGGGGCAGGCGCAGCACCCGGCCGAGGCGGGGCGCGTAGACGAACAGCTCCGACCCGTCGACCAGGAACGCCTGGCCGGCGTCGCGGGGCGGCTCGACCACGCGGGTGAGCGAGCGCTCGGCACCGTCGGAGACGATTTCGAGGCGGTAGGAGCGCACCTCGTCGTCGCGTTCGACGGTCATCTCCAGCGTGGCGCGCTGTCCGCCCCCGCGCAGGTTGTCGACCATCCGGTCGAGGATCGCGTCGGCGCCCTCGGGGATGCGCGCGTCGTCCTGGGCCGACGCGACGGTGGCAAGGGTCAGGGCGATCAGGGCGAGCAGCCCGAGCAGGACGCGGGCGGACGGGGCGAGAACGGAGCTCGGACGCATGGGGCCTCCTCAATCGGCCGAGCGCATGGCTTCGGCGGGGACGAGCGAGCGGACGCGGCGCGCCGGCGTGAGCGCCGCGAACAGCGCGGCCAGGGCGACCGTGAGCCCGGCGGGGATCAGGTACATGGCGCGCACGTCGGTGCGGATGTCGTTCTCGATCGCCAGGGTCCGGAACATGTCGGACCACAGACCCAGGAACAGCGGCCCGAGGAGGTTCACGTTCGCCAGCCAGATCAGCAGCGCGTAGCCGGCGATGGCGCCGACGGCGTAGCCCAGCAGCGAGGCGAGCACCGCCTCGAGCGTGACCATCCACGCCAGCCGACCCGGTGCCAGGCCCAGCGAGAGCATCACGCCGAACTCGCGCGTCCGTTCCATCACCGACACCAGCACGCTGGAGGTGACGGCGATGGCGGCGAAGATCGAGAAGATCAGGCCGATCGGGATCATGCTGAGGCGCTCGGCGGCCAGGCCGCGCGCCAGCTCGCCCATCTGGTCCATGATGCCGTAGGCGGAGAGGCCCTCGGGAAGGCGCTCGTTCAGGGCCTGCGCGACGGACGCTTCGCGGCCGGGCGGGACCGCGACCGCCACGCTGGTCGCTCCGCCGACCCCCGCGAGGGTCCGCGCGTCGTCCAGGTGCACCCAGGCGGTGGTCTCGTCGACCAGCTCGATGCCGGCATCGACGATGCCGACCAGGGTCACGCCGGTCGCGGCGGGTCCGGCCAGGCTGGCCGCGTCGATGGCGATGCGCTCGCCGACGCGGACGTCGAGCTCCGCGGCGAGGATCGTGCCGAGGACGGCCTCGCCGGGGGCCTCGATCATGCGGCCCTCGCCGATGCGGGACGGGACGTCGCTGACGCGCGGCTCGCGCTGCGGGTCGACGCCGCGCAGCAGCACGCCGCGGCTGGCGTAGGGGCTGCGCAGCAGGGCGGCCAGCTCCACGCGGGGCGCGCTGGCGTCCACCCGCGGGACGTCCTGTACGGCCGCGAGCGCGGCGTCCAGGTCCGGCAGCGCGTGCACCGGATCGGGGTCGTCGTGGTACGCGGGGGTCGTGACCGTCACCGGGGCGTAGACCAGCTTGGCCTGGCCTTGCAGGATCGAGACGAGGAAGCCGTCGGTGAAGCCCCAGAAGAACAGGATCGTGAAGGTGGCGTAGGCGACGACGGCGATCAGCAGCGCGGTGCGGCGGCGCTGCCGCTGGAGCGAGCGCCAGGCCAGCTTGACCAGCGAGGCGGGACCGTTCACGGTCGGCTCCCCTCCCGGTCGTGCGCCTCGATCCAGCGTTCGACGACGCGGGCGAGCTCGCCCTCCCAGAAGCGCAGGTAGTCGACCGTCTCCTCGATGCCGCGGCGGGCCTGCGGCGGCTCGTCCGCCATCAGCGTCGCGCCGTGCTCGGCGAGGGTGCGGAGGGAGCGGATCTGCTCGGCCTCGCGCCGCATGGCGGCGAACCAGCCGTCGGGGGTCATGCGGTAGTAGACGCGCCGGTCGCCGGGCTTGCGCACCCGCTGGATCAGGCCGGGCGTCTCGAGCATGCGGGTCATCGTGCTGATCGAGCCGCGGCTGGCCTGCAGGCGTTCGGCCAGCTGGGCGGCGCTCTGCTCGGGCGGCGAGGCGACGAGCAGCGCGGCCAGGATGCGGCCAGCCATGGAGGGCAGGCCGAGGCCCGCCAGCATGGCTCCCATGTCGTCGACGAAGGCGTCGCGCCGCGGGTCGGTGTCGCCCACCTGAGTCCCCCTTCCGATCGTTCGACGCTACGCCGTTCGCAACGTTCAGTCAAGTCTGAACGTACGGGTCGGATGGGCGATCCGCCGCGACCACCGCGCACGGGCGTCGGCGGCGCCCGAGCCCCGCGGACCGCTCAGCCTCCGCTCTCGTCCACCACCCAGCGCAGGTAGGCCTCGGAGCCGGCTTCGATCGGCCAGACCACGACGCAGGGCGTGTCGTAGGGGTGCAGCTCCTCGACCGCCGCGATCAGCGCGTCGACCCGCGACGACGCGGTCTTGAGCAGCATCGCCACCTCGCCCTCGTCCTGGACGGCGCCCTGCCAGCGGTAGAACGAGCGCATCCCCGGCAGCAGGTTGGCGCAGGCGATCAGGCCGCGCTCGAGCAGCGCGCGCGCCAGGGTCGCGGCCTGGGCCTCGTCGGCGGCGGTCACGTAGACGGTGCGTGCGTCGGTCATGTCGGCATCGTAGACCGGCGTGCGGTACGACCACGAGCGGGAGCGGCAGGCCCCGTGCGGTAGGCTGGCGGCGATGTCCGAACTGAACTCCGACCGCCTGCTGCGCTTCTTCCACGAGAATCCCGAACGACCCTGGCACGTCCAAGACGTTCAGAAGAAGCTCGAGGCGGACGACCGCGCCGAGCTCAAGCGCGCGCTCGACGACCTCATCGACCAGGGCCAGCTCATCCGCACCCGCCGCCGTACCTACGGCCTTCCCGAGGAGATGAACCTGGTTCCGGGGCGACTCCAGGTCGCGTCGGGCGGCTACGGCTTCGTGATCCGCGAGTCCGGCGAGGGCAAGGACCTGTTCGTGCCCGCCGACAAGCTCCAGGGCGCCTGGGACGGCGACCGCGTGCTGGCCCGCCCCAACCCGCAACGCAGCGACGACGGCAAGCCGGCTGGCGAGATCGTCCGCATCGTCGAGCGCTCCAACCGCCGCATCGTCGGCACGCTCGAGTACGCCCGCGGCTACGCCATCCTGCGTCCCGACAGCCCGCGGCTGCGCGAGCGCATCCTGCTCACGCCAGAGTCGGTCGGGCGCCTCGACGCCGGCCTGCGCATCGTCGTCAAGATGATCTGGCCGGAGGAGAGCGGCGAGAGCGATCCGTTCGGCGAGGTCGAGGAGGTCCTCGGCGAGCAGGACGACCCCGACGTCGAGACCCGCGCGGTCATCGTCAACTACGGCCTCAAGGACGACTACGAGCCGGACACGGTGGCCGAAGCGTCGGCCATCCCCGACAGCGTCACCGGCGAGATGATGGCCGGCCGCACCGACCACCGCACGGTCCCCACCTTCACCATCGACGGCGAGGACGCCAAGGACTTCGACGACGCCCTCAGCGTCGAGCGGATCGACGGCGCAAAGGGCGGGGGCCGCGGCATGCTGCGCGTCGGGGTGCACATCGCCGACGTCAGCTACTACGTCGCCGAGGGCACCAGCCTCGACGCCGAGGCGCGTGAGCGGGCCACCAGCGTCTACCTGCCCGGCAAGGTCCTGCCGATGCTGCCCGAGGAGCTCAGCAACGGCATCTGCAGCCTGGTCGAGGGACAGCCGCGGCTGGCGTTGTCGGTCTTCGCCGACGTCACCCGCGAGGGCGAGGTCAAGGCGATCCGCTTCAAGGAGACGATCATCGAGTCCGACGCGCGCCTGACCTACGAGCAGGTGCAGGCGTTCGCGGACGGTGGCCGGCTTCCGCACGGCAAGCGCAAGCTCGAGCGCGACGTCAAGGTGCTCCTCAACCTGGCCGACAAGCTGCGCGAGGATCGGCTCGGCGCGGGCGCGCTGGACTTCGACTTCACCGAGGCCAAGGTCGACGTCGACGACGAGGGCGCGCTGCACCTACGGCCGATCCGCTCGAACGCCGCGCGCCAGCTGGTCGAGGAGATGATGCTCCTCGCCAACCGGCTGGTCGCGGAGGAGCTGGAGAAGAAGGACCTGCCGGCCCTGTTCCGGGTGCACGAGGATCCCAGCGAGGCCAAGATCGAAGCGCTCCAGAAGGCGCTCGGGCGACTCGGCTACGAGCTGGACCTGATGAAGGCGACGCCGCGCGATCTGCAGGCGATCCTGCGCTCCGCCGCCGGCAAGCCCGAGGCCCAGCTGGTCAGCACGCTGCTGCTGCGCAGCCTCAAGCAGGCCCGCTACTCGGCCGAGAACCTCGGCCACTTCGGCCTGGCGTTCGAGAACTACCTGCACTTCACCAGCCCGATCCGGCGCTACCCGGACCTGGTCGTCCACCGCGTGCTCCGCGCGATGCTGCAGCACCGCCTCAGCCCGACGCTCAAGGAGCGGATGAAGAGCGACTTCCCCGACCTGGCCCAGCACGCCAGCGATCGGGAGCGCCAGGCCGAGAAGGCCGAGCGCGACCTGGCCCGCTACTACCACGCGCGCTGGGCGAAGGATCACCTGGGCGAGCGCTTCCACGGCACGATCAGCGGCGTGACCAACTTCGGCGTGTTCGTCGCGCTGCCCAACGGCATCGAAGGCCTGATGCACGTCTCGCACCTCGACGACGACTACTACCTGTTCCTCGAGGACGCCATGATGCTGATGGGCAAGTCGTCGCGCAAGAAGTACCGGATGGGCGACCGCGTCGAGGTGCGCATCCTGCAGGCGAACCCAACCGCGCGGCAGATCGACCTGATCCCGGCCTCGATGGAGATGCCCGAGGTCGTGGCGGAGGAGACCCCGCGACGGGCGAAGGCGCCCAAGCGCATCAAGACCCCGGTGGGCGGCGCCGACGACGCTCCGCCGCTCAAGGAGGAGCCGCCGCGCAGGCCGGCCGCCTCGGCCAAGCGTGGCCGGGCCGCCGAGGGGCGCGCAGGCAAGGGCGCCGCCAAGCCGGCGGCGGCCAAGCCCGCGGCGAGCAAGGCCGCGGCGAGCAAGCCACGCGCGACCAAGCGCTCGGCCGAGCCCGCCGCCCCGCCACAGCCCGAACCCGCAGCCCAGCCCCGCCCCGGGCGGAAGCGCCGGCGCCGGCTGGTGTTCGGGGATCCCAACGCCTGGAGGTGAGTCCGTGCCGACGTCCGGCAGCCCGGCCGAGATCCGTTTCGCCCTGACGCGCGTCTGCCTTCGGACCGGGAGCGTGGTGCTCCCCGGCCGGGCACGGACGGCGCTCCCCGAGGACGGACCGCTCGAAGCGTACGACCCCGAAGCCCAGGACGCCTGGGAGCTGCAGCTGCAGGCGGGACGCCTGCACGGGCTCGCTCCGTTCCTGCGGCGCCACGCGCTGGCGGTCAACGACGAGGTGGTGGTGCGGGTCCGCCCCGACGGGCACGTGGTGTTGGCGGCCCGGCCCCGTGCACGCTCGGCCACGAGGGACGCCGCCGCCCTACGACGGGTGGTCGAGACGCTGCTGGCCGGGGGTCCGCCACGCTCGCTCGAGGAGCTGCGCGAGGACGTCGGGCTGGCCCCCGACGCACCGCTGGAGGCGGCGCTCGAGCGCGAGCCGCTGCTCGAACGTCGCCACGGTCGCTGGGGCCTGATCGGAGCCCGCGACGACGCGTCGCCGCTCGGCCCGGCTCGCCCCGAGCCGGCCGCGGCACCCGCCGCGCCCGCCCCCTCCCCCCGGGCGCGCAGCGAGGACGGTGCCCGCGACGGCGGCGACCTCGACGATCCGACGCCGCCCAGCGACGCCGCCTCGCCGCAGGCCCTCGCGCGAGCGCGATCGGCGTTCGAGGCGCTCGGCTACCGGGTGTCGGCGGCGCGCGGCGGCGCCCTCGCCCTCGACGTGAACCTCGGTCGCGCCCGCCAGCGCATCCTGACCCGCGTGCTGGACGACGGTGCGCGGCCCGACTGGAGCGCGCTGCTGCGGGCGGTGCGCGACGAGGGGGCCGACAAGCTGGCGCTCGTGGGCGACGTGCGCGACCTGACCCGGCTGGAGCGACCCGCGCGTGGCGCCCGCGCCACGCTGTTCAGCTGGGACGGCCTGCGCCGCGCCGAAGAGCTGTCCAGGACGGTGCCGATCGGGCCGGTGGACCTCGCCCCCTGCTTCGAGGAGGACGGGCTGCACGGCGCCGGCCTGCGCCGCTTCGAAGCGCGCATCGAACGGCGGCTGCAGGATCAGGGCCGCTTCTCGCTGGTGGCCGAGCGGCTCGCGGCGCTGCGCGCGCCGGCCCTCTTCACCGTCGACGACCTGGCCTTCGACGCGACGCTCTCGCGCGAGTCGATCCTCGAGGAGCTCGAGCGCATGGCGGCGCCACCGCTGCAGTGGACCGAGCGGCGCGGACCCGGCCTGTTCGCCCTGCGGCAGAGCGTGCCCGACGCCCTCGCCTCGCTCGAGACGTTCGCGCGCTCGCTGCGCGAGCGCTGCCCCGACCCGACCCGGCCGCGCGTCCGCGGCGCCGACGACGAGGGCATGCTGCTGAGCCGCGAGGACCTCGCCGGCGTCGCCGTCGCGACGGCCAGCGAGAGCGCGGAGCCGCGCGACCCCGGGGCCAACGCCCCTGAGCCGCCCGACGAGGCGTCCCAGGACTAGCGCAGGTCCTGCAGCGCGGTCACGCCCGGCGACGAGCGGTGCGCCGCACGGATGGCGCGCAGCGTCCAGTCGGCCGCCTCGCGCGTCGTGACGTAGGGAACGCCGTCCTCCAGCGCGCGCCGCAACGACGGCGTGTGCTGCACGTCGATCAGCAGGACGGCGTCGCTGGCGTCCGGATCGGGGAACGGTCCGTACGCGACCTCGAAGCCCGCCTCCTCGAACCCTGCGGCGAGGGCGTCGAGGCCGTCGCCGATCAGGCGCACGCGACCCTCCGTCGGTAGCGCCTGGCCGGCCCCGAGCTGCGCCTTGTAGTAGGCCAGGTCGGGGTCGGCGTCGATGCCCATGCTCTCGCCGGTCGAGCGCATCTCCGGTCCCAGCTCGGGCAGCACGCCCGCGAACTTCCCGAACGGCAGCACCACCTCCTTGACCGAGTACACCTGCGGCGTCGGCGGGGCCTCGAAGCCCAGCTCGGCCAGGCGGCGGCCGGCGGCGATCAACGCGGCGTACTTGGCCAGCGGGTGCTGGATCGCCTTGGACAGGTAGGGCACGGTGCGGCTGGCGCGGGGGTTGGCCTCGATGACGAACACCTCGTCGTCCTTGACGACGAACTGGATGTTGATCAGGCCGCGCACCTCGAGCGCCTCGGTCAGGCGCACGGCGTCGCGACGCACCCGCTCCAGGACCGCCTCGGACAGGCCGACGGGGGGCACGATGCAGGCGCTGTCGCCGGAGTGGACGCCGGCGCCCTCGACGTGCTCCATGATGCCGGCGACGACCGTGGTGGCGCCGTCGCTCAGCGCATCGACGTCCAGCTCGGTCGCGCCCTCGATGAAGTCGTCGACCAGGATGGTCGGCGTCCCCTCCAGCTCGGCGTAGACCTCGGCCAGGTAGGCGTCCAGCTCGGCGTCGGAGCGGACGACCTGCATCGCGCGGCCGCCCAGCACGTAGCTGGGGCGCACCATGACCGGGTAGCCGATCCGGTGGGCCAGGGCCTTGGCCTCCTCCGGCCGTTCGGCGACGCCGCCGGCGGGCTGGGCGATGCCCAGCTCGCTGCAGAGCGCGTGGAAGCCGTCACGATCCTCCGCCCGATCGATCGCCGCGGCCGAGGTGCCCCAGATCGGCACGCCGGCCGCCTCCAACCGGCGCGCCAGCTTCAGCGGCGTCTGCCCACCGAGCTGCACGATGACGCCCTCGGGTTGCTCGTGCTCGACGAGGTTCATGACGTCCTCGAAGGTGAGCGGCTCGAAGTAGAGCCGGTCGGCGGTGTCGTAGTCGGTCGAGACCGTCTCGGGGTTCGAGTTCACCATGATCGTCTCGAAGCCGGCCTCGCGCAGCGCCCAGACGGCGTGGACCGTGGCGTAGTCGAACTCGACCCCCTGACCGATGCGGTTGGGGCCGGAGCCGAGGATCACCACCTTGGGCTTGTCCGAGGGGGCGACCTCGTCCTCCCACTCGTAGGTCGAGTAGTGGTAGGGCGTGTAGGCCTCGAACTCGGCGGCGCAGGTGTCGACCGTCTTGTAGACCGGTGCTCCGCGGCCCGCCCGGCGGGCGGCGCGCAGCTCGTCCTCGCTCGTACCGGTCAGGCGCGCCAGGTCCACGTCGGCGAAGCCCAGGCGCTTGATCTCGCGCCACTGCTCCCAGGTCCAGCTGGACGGCGGGCCCAGGCAGGAGATCTCCTTCTCGGCCTCGGCGATCTCGGCCAGCTGGGCCAGGAACCACGGGTCGATGGCGGTGCGCTCGTGCAGCACCTGCGGGCTGCGGCCGCGCCTCAGCAGCTCCAGCACCGCGCCCAGCCGCATGGGGTTGGGGTGCAGGAGCGCCTCGAGGTCCGCCTCGGACAGCTCGGCGGTGGCCGAGCGCACGTCCAGCTCGAGCGAGCGGACCGCCTTCTGCAGGCTCTCCTTGAAGGTGCGCCCGATCGCCATGACCTCGCCGACCGAGCGCATCTGGGTGAACAGCTCGCGGGCCGCACCAGGGAACTTCTCGAACGCGAAGCGCGGGATCTTGGTCACGACGTAGTCGATCGACGGCTCGAAGGCGGCCTTGGTCTCGGCGGTGATGTCGTTGGGCAGCTCGTCGAGGTGGTAGCCGACCGCGAGGAGCGCCGCGATCTTGGCGATCGGGTAGCCGGTCGCCTTCGACGCCAGCGCCGAGGAGCGCGAGACGCGCGGGTTCATCTCGATCACGATCACCTTGCCGCTGGCGGGATCGACGGCGAACTGGATGTTGGAGCCGCCGGTGTCGACGCCGATCTCGCGGATGATCGCGATCGAGTCGTCGCGCAGCTGCTGGTACTCCTTGTCCGACAGGGTCTGCGCGGGCGCGACGGTGATCGAGTCGCCGGTGTGCACCCCCATCGGGTCGAGGTTCTCGATCGAGCAGATGATCACGACCGTGTCGTTGTGGTCGCGCATCACCTCGAGCTCGTACTCCTTCCAGCCGAGCACCGATTGCTCGACCAGCACCGTGTGGACGGGGCTGTCGTGCAGACCCTGACGCACGACCTGGCGGAACTGGGCCTCGTCGTAGGCGATGCCACCGCCGCTGCCGCCGAGGGTGTAGGAGGGCCGGATGATGGCGGGGTAGCCGATCTCCTGCGCGAACGAAAGTGCGTCCTCCAGGGTCGAGACCATCCTGCCGGCGGGCGTGGCGATGCCGATCTTGGCCATCGCCTGCTGGAACGCCTGACGGTCCTCGCCCTTGTGGATGGCGTCGTAGTTGGCGCCGATCAGCTCGACCCCGTAGCGCTCCAGTACGCCGCTCTCGTGCAGGGTCTTGGCCAGGTTCAGCGCCGTCTGGCCTCCGAGGGTGGGCAGCAGCGCGTCCGGGCGCTCGGCGGCGATGACCTTCTCGACGAAGGCGGGGGTGAGCGGCTCGACGTAGGTGCGGTCGGCCACGTCGGGGTCGGTCATGATCGTGGCCGGGTTCGAGTTGACCAGCACCACCCGGTAGCCGACGCCGCGCAGCGCCTTGCACGCCTGCGTGCCGGAGTAGTCGAACTCGGCAGCCTGGCCGATCTGGATCGGGCCGCTGCCGAGGATCAGGATGGTGTGGATGTCGTCGCGTCTAGGCATGCCTGGACCCCCGAGTCTCGGCGAAGGAGCATAGCACGGTGGTCGCCGACCTCCCGGCGGCGTCGTGGGCGCGTCACGCTAGCCTCCGGCATGGGCCGGACGACGCTGCTGGAGGTGGCGGCCGGGGGCGATCGGGACGCCTTCCTTCTCGGTGCGCTGCGCGCCGGTGCGGGGGTCGCGCTGTGGGGCGTGGGGGATGGGATGCTGGAGCTGTACGCGCGGCCGCGCGGCGGCCGCTACCGGGTCAGGACGCTGCTGTGGGGCGGCGGTCCGGCCGTGCGGGTGCGCCTCGCCGGTCCTGCGGGCCCGTCCGCCGTCAGGCCGGGTCCTCGTCGTCGCCCGCGTCGCCGTCGTCCGCGCGCTCGATCAGGAACGACTCGCCGGCCACCTCGACCTCGTCCCCCTCGTGCAGGCGGTGCTTGCGGCGCGTCTCGACCCGGCCGTTGACGCGGACCTCGCCGGCCTGGATCATCCGCTTGGCGTGACCGCCGGTGGCGGCCAGGCCGGCCAGCTTCAGCGCGGCCGTCAGGGTGAGGCCGGCGTCGCCCGCGCCACCGGCCTCCGGCCGGCCCTGCGCGTCCGGCGCGTCCGGGGCGCTCACTCGAGCTCCTGCGGCTCCGCCGCCGGGTAGGAGCCCAGGTACTTCACGAACGCCGCCTTGCGCATCAGCTCCGTCATCGCCGCCGCGACGTCCGGATCGTCGATGTGGCCTTCGATGTCGATGTAGAAGAGGTAGCTCCAGGGCTTGTCGCGGCGCGGCCGGGACTCGAGCTTGGACATGTTGATGCCGTGGCGCGGGAACGACTCCAGGCAGGCGACCAGGTCGCCCGGGCGGTGCTTGACGGCCAGGACCATGCTGGTCTTCGACGGACCGCCTCCGCGCGGCGCCTCGTCGGCGGCCAGCACGAAGAAGCGGGTGTAGTTGAACGGTCGATCCTCGATGCGCTCGGCCAGCACCTCCAGGCCGTAGGCGTCCGCGGCACGCTTCGAGGCGATCGCGGCCTTGCCCTCGCCGCCGTTCTCGGCCAGCACCTTGGCGGCGCCCGCCGTGTCGAAGTCGGTCACCGCCTCGAAGTGGTGGCGCGCCAGGTACTCCTGGCACTGCGCCAGCGCCTGCGGGTGGCTGTAGACCCGCCGGACGTCCTCGAGTCGGACGCCGGCCTTGGCGAGCAGGTTGTGGTGGACGCGCACGATGCGCTCGCCGACGACGTGGAGGACCGAGTCGGTCAGCAGATCGTAGGTCTGGTTGATCGAGCCGGCCAGGCTGTTCTCGACCGGCAGCACGGCGTACGAGCACTCGCCCCGGACGGTGGCGTCGAACGCCTCCCGGAACGACGCGTAGCCGACCGGCTGGGCGTCGGGCGCGAACTCCAACGCGGCCTGCTCGCTGAAGGCGCCGGGGACGCCCTGGTAGGCGATGCGGGGCGGGGAATCCATGACCGCGTACGCTAGCACGCCCGCCGGCCGACCGGCGGGCCGTCGTGCGATCGTGCTCAGGCGTCGTCCAGCACGACCTCGCGCGCCTCGCGCGCCAACTCGTCCGCAGCGGACTCGGCCGCCTCGAGCTCGTCCAGCAGCCCGGTCAACCGGGTGCTCTCGCTCTCGACGAAGCGCACGTAGGGAGCGATCGCGCCGGCCAGCGCCTCGCCGGCCCGCTCCAGCTCGTGCCCCAGCTGCCGGTCCAGGTCGCTCTCCAAGCCGTCCCGAAGGCCCTGCATGGCGTCGTGCAGCTCGCGCTTGGCGCGGGCGCGGCGGCGTGGCAGCACCAGCGCGCCCACGCCGACGGCGGCCAGGCCCAGGGTGATGCCGGTGACGTCGAAGGCCGCGCCGGAGACGAACGCCACGACCGCCGCGCCCAGGCCGACCCCGGAGACCTGCAGCAGGCCCGAGCGCACGACCGCCATCTGCAGCGACTGGGCCAGTCGTTCGGCCTCGCGCTCGCGGTCCCAGCCAGCCAGTACGCCTTCGGCGCGATCGCGCAGGGCGGCCAGCAGGTCGCGCCGGTCCATCCGGAAGCGTCCGCCGACCGTGCCGACGATCCGGTCGTCGCCCGCGGCCCGCCGCTCCTGGACGAAGCCGACGACGTCCTCCCAGAGCTGCAGGTGGCGCTGCAGGAACCAGTCGACCATCTCGGCCATCGCCTCGTCGATCTCGCGGTCGGCGTCGCGCACCACGCGCGCCACGAACCGTTCGCGCACCCGCTCGGGGCGCACCAGCTCCAGCACGTTGCCGAAGCGCACCGTCTCGTCGAGGAACACCTCGCCGCGCCGCTCGACCTCGACCAGCGCGGTCTTGATGCGGGCCAGGTAGGTCTGGGCCTCGCGACGCATCTCGCGCTCGAACTCGCGTCGCTGGCGCTGCACCATGTCGAGCGTACGGCGGTCCTCGTCCAGCAGCGCCAGGCGGGCCCGCACCCCTTCGGCCGTGTCGCGCGCCAGCCGGGCGGCGACCCCCATCGGCGAGGTGAGCTTGAGGCGGATCCGCTGGGCGTCGTCCAGGCTGGCCGTCAGGAAGCGCTCGAGCTCCGGCACGCCGCTTTCCACCCAGGCCGCCTCGTCCTCCTGCAACTGCGCCCGACGCGCGCTGCGGGCCGCCACGGCGAACGGGCGCGGCGGCGGACCGCTCAGCACCTCGCCGGCGTGCCGACGCACGAAGTCGACGACCTCCGCGCGCGCCGCCTCGCCCTCGAGCTGGTCGATCTTGTTCACGAT
This sequence comes from uncultured bacterium, assembly GCA_964545455.1. Lineage (GTDB taxonomy): Bacteria > Deinococcota > Deinococci > Deinococcales > Trueperaceae > SLSQ01. Next base: position 13,431 of record CAZJGU010000044.1, read on the forward strand.
CAGCACGATCTTCTTGCCCCACGAGGCGATCAGCTCGAGGAAGGCGCGCTCGCTCTCGGAGAAGGGCCGGTCGGCGGACGTGACGAACAGCACCAGGTCGGCGCGGGGCACGAAGCGCTCGGTCAGCTGCTGGTGGCGCGCGATGACGGCGTTGGTGCCGGGCGTGTCGACGAAGGCGACGTCGCGCAGCGCGGGGATCGGGGCGCGGCGCACCAGCACGCCGTGCTCGTCGACCTCGTCGGCGGGCTCGCCGTGGATCAGCAGGGTGATGCGGTCGGTGGTGGGGGTGACGCCCTCGGGCATCACGTCGGCGCGCACGAGCGCGTTGAGGAGCGTCGACTTGCCGGCGTTGTACTCGCCCGCGACGACCAGCAGGAACAGCCCGTCGAGGTCCTCGGCGGCGGTGCGCAGGGCACGGCGGGCCGCGTCGTCGGCCTCGGCCCGGGCGAGCAGGTCCCGCAGGTCGGAGAGGTGGGCGCGTTCGCGCGCCCGCAGCTCGCGCGCCGCCCCGACGAGGCTGGCGTCCATGGGCGGGATGCTACCACGCGGCCGAACGCCGCCTGGACGCCGGACCGCGCCGTCGGCGGCGGGTACACTCCGGGCCGGGAGGACCCCACGTGACGCCAGCCGAACCGACCGCATCGCCCGCCGCCCGCGCCTTGGCCGAGCGCGCCGCCGAGCTCGTCGACCTGCAGCACGCGGCCGCCCTGCTCTCCTGGGACCGGCAGACGATGATGCCGCCTGGAGGCCACGAGGGACGGGGCCGGCAGCTCGCGACCCTGGCCGCGATCGTCCACGAGCGCCTGACCGACCCCGGCTTCGGCGACGCGATCGACGCACTGGCCGCGGAGGATCCGGCGCCCGGAAGCGACGACGCGGTGCTGCTGCGCTTGACCCGGCGCGAACGCCGGCGGGCTACGGCGACGCCGGTGGAGCTGGTGCGGGCGATCGCCCTGGCCACCTCCGAGGCCCAGCGCGTCTGGGTCGGGGCCCGCGAGCGCTCGGACGCCGCCGCCTTCGCCGGTCCGCTGGCCGAGGTGGTGCGGTTGCGCCGCGAGGAGGCCGACGCGCTCGGCTGGCAGGAGCATCGCTACGACGCGCTGCACGACCCGTACGAGCCCGGGTCGACGAAGGCGCGGTTGGACGCCGTGCTGGGACCGCTGCGCGGTCCGGTGCGGGCGTTGCTGGCCCGCGCCGCCGAAGTGCCGCAGGAGCGCTTGGTCCACCCGCCGCTGGCCGCCGGCGCCCAGGAGGCGTTCGTGCGCGCGGTGGTGGCAGACGTCGGCTACGACTTCGGGCGTGGCCGGCTCGATCCGACCGTCCACCCCTTCTGCCAGACCGTCGGACCCGACGACGTCCGGATCACCACCCGCTACGCGCCGGAGTCCCTGCCGACCGCGCTGTTCGGCACCCTGCACGAGGCCGGCCACGCCCTCTACGAGCAGGGCTTCCGCTCGGCCGACCTGGGCACGCCGCTGGGCAGCTTCGCCTCGCTGGGGGTGCACGAGAGCCAGTCGCGTCTGTGGGAGAACCACGTCGGGCGCGGCCGGCCGTTCTGGCAGGGCCGGTACGGCGCGCTGCAGGCGGCCTTCCCGGGCGCCTTCGAGGACCTGCCGCTCGAGCGCTTCCTTCGCGCGGTCAACCGCGTGGCTCCGACCTTCATCCGGGTCGAGGCGGACGAGGTCAGCTACCCGCTGCACGTGCTGCTGCGCTACGACCTCGAGGTCGCCCTGCTCGAGGGCGACCTGGCCGCCCGCGACCTGCCCGGCGCCTGGAACGAGGGGATGACCGACCTGCTCGGGGTGGTGCCCCCCGACGACGCGCAGGGCTGCCTGCAGGACGTGCACTGGTCGCTCGGTGCGTTCGGCTACTTCCCGACCTACCTCCTGGGCAGCATGATGAGCGCGCAGCTATGGGAGGCGATCCAGCGCGACCAGCCCTCGCTGGACGAGGACCTCGCCGCCGGTCGCTTCGCGCCCCTGCTGTCCTGGCTGCGCGAGCACGTGCACGCCCCCGGCGCCCGGCTGGAGCCGGACGAGCTGGTCGAGCACGCGACCGGAGCGCCCCTCGCCGCCGACGCCTACCTACGCCACCTGACCGCCAAGGTCGACGCCATCACGGGCGCGGCCGACGCCTGACCGCCCCCGGAGGCCCCATGACCGATCCCGCCCGCTCCGTCCGTCCCGTCGCGGCCCGCGCCCTCGCCGCCGCGCTCGCGATCCTCGCCCTGACGCTCGGCCCTGCCTGGGTCGCCGCGCAGGCGATCGGCGACGACGTCGCCGCCTTCCTCGACGCCGCCGGGGCCGTGCCGGACGGCGAAGCCTACCTGGTCGGCGACCTGGCGCTGTCGGCCGAGGCGCCCGGCGACGTACTGGCGGGCGTGCGCCTGGCCGGCGCGCTGGACGACGGCGGCCTGGCCGACGCGGCGGCGACGCTGGCCATCGCGACCGGCTACGGCGCGGGGATCGAGCAGCCGCTGCTGGCCTTCCTGCGCGAGCGGGCGCCGCAGTTCGCCGGTCAGGGGCCGGTCCGCATCTCGGTCGAGGCGTACACCCTGGAGCTCGACGTCGCCGACGCCGGGCTGGCCGACGTGGCGTTGGCCCTCAGCCTGCCCCGCGTCGACGAGGCGGCCTTCGGCCCTGCCGCCGCGATCCTCGGGGATCCCGACGCGCCGGTGACGATCCGCGTCTTCAGCGATTTCCAGTGCCCGTTCTGTCAGCGCTACGCGCTCGAGGTGCTGCCCGGCATCGAGGGCGGCCTGCTCGAGGAGGGCGCCGCCAACTTCGCCTTCCACCACTTGCCGCTGACCAGCATCCACGCCAACGCCCTTCCGGCCGCCGAGGCGTCGCAGTGCGTGGTCGAGCGCTTCGGCGAGGCGGCGTTCTGGCCCTACCACGACGAGGTGTTCGAGCGGTTGGACGCCTGGAAGTCGCTGGGCGATCCGGTCCCCTACTTCGCGCGCCTGGCGCGCGACGTCGGTCCGCTGGTGGACGCCGTGGCCGAGGCCGAGGGCGTGGGCTCCGACGAAGCGGCCGACGCCGCGGTCGCGCAGCTGACCGCCTGCCTGGCCGAGGGTGAGGCGCGCGCCCCCGTGCAGGCGGCGCTGGACGCCGCGCTGGGCCTGGGCCTGAGCGGTACGCCGAGCGTCTTCGTGGGCGGTTACAAGCTCAACGACTTCGGCAACCCGCAGGCGTACGCGCGGCTGATCCGTCTGGCGCAGGCGCAGCCCTCCGCGACCGCGGGCGAGTAGGCTAGGCACCTGCCCAGCCCGTCGCGGCGCGCGCCCAGGCGGGGCGGTAGCCTGGCCGGCATGACGCCGTCCTCCGACCGCCCCGCCGTCGACCTCGAGCGCCTCGTCCGCGACCTGATCGGCCTGCTCGAGGTCCCATCGCCGACCGGGTTCACCGACGACGCGATCGCATGGATCGAACAGGCGCTCGCTCCCCTCGGCCTGGCCCACCACCGCACCCCCAAGGGCGCCCTGGTGTGGACGATCCCGGGCGGCGACGGGCCCGAGCGCAGCATCGCCTGCCACGTCGACACGCTCGGCGCGGTCGTCGCCGAGATCAAACGCAGCGGCCGCCTGCGGCTGAGCCGCCTCGGAGGCTTCGACTGGACGACCGCCGAGGGGGCCGAGTGCGAGCTACGCACGCACGATGGCCGGACGCTCACGGGGACGATCGTCAACGTCAAGCAGTCCACCCACGTCCACGGACCCGCCCTGCGCACGCTGGAGCGGAACGACGCCGCCATGGAGCTGCGCCTGGACGCCGCCGTCGCCAGCGCCGACGACGTGCGCGCGGCGGGCGTCGCGGTCGGCGATCCGGTGGCGTTCCTGTCGCTGCCCCGCCGGACCGGCAACGGGTTCGTCAAGGGGCGGCACCTCGACAACAAGGCGTCGGTGGCGATCTGCCTCGAGGCGACGCGAGCGCTGGTCGCGTCCGGCGCGCGGCCGTCCGGCGACGTGCACGTCTTCGTCTCGAACTACGAGGAGGTGGGGCACGGCGCCGCCGCCGGCATCCCGGCCGCCAGCGAGGAGCTGCTGTGCCTGGACATGGCCGCGGTCGGTCGCGGCCAGGCCAGCCGCGAGGACGCGGTGACGCTGTGCATCAAGGACTCCAGCGGTCCCTACGACGCCCGCATGAACCGCGCGCTGCGCGACCTGGCCCAGCGCGAGGGGATCGAGCTGGTGACCGACGTCTACCCCTACTACGGCTCCGACGCCTCGGCCGCCTGGCGCGCGGGCGGCGCCTGGCGGGCAGCGCTGATCGGACCCGGGGTGGACGCCTCGCACGCCTACGAACGGACGCACGAGCGCGCCCTCGAGGCCACGGCCCGCCTGACGCTCGCCTGGATGCTGGACGCGTGAGCGGCGTCGGCCCGAAGCTCCCACGTGGCGACCACGCCGCCCCCTCGCGGGCCGTGCGCTAGACTCGAATGCGGATGCAGGAGTACCCGAGTCTCGTCTGGCACCTGAAGAACACCCAGCTCTTCGAGGATCTCTCCGAGGACGAGCTGGAACAGCTGTCGCGCATCACGCCCTACCGCCGCTTCACCGCGGGCGAGATCGTCTACCGCATGGAGGATCCGGCCGACGCGCTGTACTTCGTGCGCGAGGGCATGGTCAAGATCTCGATGTACTTCCCCAACGGCAAGGAGATGATCCTGGGCCTGCTGGGCCAGTACGACATCTTCGGGGAACTGCTGCTGCTGCCCAGCGAGCGCCGCCCCAACCAGGCCGAGGCGGTGGTGGACACCACCCTGATCGTCATGCCCGAGAGCGACTTCCAGCGCCTGCTGCAGCAGCAGCCGCGGATCGCGATGAAGTTCATCCAGGTCATGTCCACGCGCCTCTGGCAGGCCCAGCAGTGGCAGGCCGAGGTGGGCGCCTTCGACGCACCCGGCCGCCTCGCGAACCTGCTCGTCCGTCTCGCGCGGGATTTCGGGCGCGACGTCGATCGCGGCACCGAGATCGACCTGTCGCTGACCCAGCAGGACCTCGCCAAGATGATCGGGGCGACCCGCGAGACCGTCTCGCACTGTCTGGCAAGGTTGCTGGAGTACGGCGCGGTCAAGCGCCGCCGCTCCCCGATCGTGGTGGACGTCGCCGCCCTGCAGGGGTTCCTGGACGAAGCCAGCCAGTAGACAGCGAGCGACCCGGCCGTCCGCCGTGGCTCAGCCGGGCTCCTCGACCGGGGCGACCAGCGACACCAGCGTGCCCGACGCCTCGCTCGTCACGCCGTCGTCGCGCGCCAGGCAGCGCACGCGCCCGCCCGAGATCAGGAACAACGGTACCGCGTTCGCGTCGTCGCGCTCGTGCATCTCCTGCGCTGCGGCGCGCCCGTCGATGTCGCTTCGCGACAGCACGGCGCCCCGCTCGAACAGCTCCTCGAGGCGCGCGTAGTCCACCTCGGGCCCGAACGCCAGCCGTCCCCGCTGCTCGATCGACAACCCCTCCCGCGACGGGCGCGAGCGTCCCGGGGCCAGCTGGAAGACGTTCTGCGAGCCGAACGCACGGGCGTACTTGAGCGCCGCCAGGGCGTTGGCCTCGTCGTTCGAGGTGAGCGCCAGCAAGCGCCCGATGCCGGACAGCCGGACCTCGTCGTCGCTGCGATCCGACAGCACGCTGCCGTAGTAGGCCGGCAGGCCCTCGAGCCGGGCGGCCGCGACGTTGGACCAGTTGGTGTCGGCCAGCAGCACCGGAAGGCCCTCCCCCTTGAGGAACTTGGCGATGCGGCGGGCCATGCCGTGCGCGCCGAGGATCAGGAAGCCCTGCGGGTCGGGCTCGGCCACGCCCAGCGCCTGGGCGACCGGCTTGGCCGTCAGGCTGCCGAGCAGCACGGTCGAGGCGATCACCAGGAAGACCAGCGGCACCAGCGTCTCCGCCCCCTCGAAGCCGGCGGCGACCAGCTTCGAGGCGAACAGCGAGCTGACCGCCGCGGCGACGATGCCGCGCGGCGCGATCCAGCCGAGGAACGCCTTCTCGCGCAGGTCCAGCGAGCTGCCCAGCGTGGACAGGAACACCGAGGCGGGCCGGATCACCAGGATCACGGTGGCCAGCAGCGCCAGGCTGCCGACGTTGAGCGTCGCGACGAAGGAGGCCAGCTCGATGTTGGCCGCCAGCACGATGAAGAGCAGGCTGATCGAGAGGACGGTCAGGTCCTCCTTGAAGCTGAGCAGGTCGGAGATGTTCGGGACGCCGCGGTTGGCGATCACCATGCCCATCAGCACGGTCGCCAGAAGACCCGCCTCCGGCGCCAGCGCGCTGGCGCCCGCGAACGCCGCGAAGACCATCGCCAGCGCGACGACGTTGATCAGGTAGTCGGGGATCAGCCGGCGCCGTAGCAGCCAGGCCAGCAGGTAACCGGCGACCGCGCCCACCACGCCGCCGGTGAGGATGAAGCGCAGGAACAGCAGCAGGGTGCTGCCCAGCGCCTGCTCGCGGTTCTCGATCAGCAGGAACTCGAACACCAGCACGGCGACCATCGCGCCGATCGCGTCGATCAGGATGCCCTCCCACTTGAGGACGTTGCCGACCTTGGCCGACGGCCGCACGATGCGCAGCAGCGGTCCGATCACGGTCGGACCGGTGACGATGATCAGCGCGCCGAACAGGAAGGCCAGCGGCAGCGGCAGGTCCACCAGCCACCAGGCGGCCAGCGTGCCCGACAGCCAGGTGACGACCGCGCCGACCGTCACCAGTCGGATCACGACTCCGCGGGTCTCGCGCACCTCCGGCAGCGACAGCGTCAGCCCGCCCTCGAACAGGATCAGACCGACCGCCAGCGAGATGGCGGGGAAGAGCAGCGTCTCGCCGACGATGAGCGCCGGATCGACCCAGCCCAGCAGCGGTCCGACCAGGAAGCCGACCAGCAGCAGGGGCAGGATCGCGGGCAGGCCGATGCGCCAGGCCAGCCACTGGGCGGCGGCGCCCAGGGCGACGATGCCGGCGATCGCCAGGGCGGGGTGCGAGAGCAGCAGGTCGGCCATGCGCCCGCCATCATCGCACGCGCACCGCAGGGCGACGTTTGGTAGCCTGCCGCGTGCAACGAAAGTTCCTGGTGATCACCGACCATGGCGAGGTGCTCGTCCGCATCGACGAGGCGCGCGGCGGCCTCGACCCCGACCTGTTGATCCTCGAGGCGCCCACCAGCGCCAACACCGCCGACCTTCCCTCGACCGTCCCGCTGCGCGCCTTCGGCGCGAAGATGGTCGAGCTGATCGAGGCCCAGGGGGGCGACATGCCCGGCGGCGAGAGGCTGCGGCGCTTGCTGGTGCAGGAGAAGGCCAGCGCCGATCTCAACCGGATCGAGCGCTGGGCGCGCCAGCGCGCGGCGGACGACGGCCCGGCCTAGGCTCGCTCAGGCCGGGGCGTCCGCCGCCGCCTCCTCCTCCTCGACGACGTCGCCGAGGTCCTGCAGCACGTTCTTGTAGAGCGTGAGCGCGAACGCCTCGATGCGTTCGCGGGCGTCGTCGCTGGCCAGGCCAGCGGCGATGCGGTCGTGCGCGATGCGCAGGCTGGTGGCGAGGACCGTATCGAAGACCGGCCAGGGGCCCTCGAACGGCTCGTCGTCAGGGACCGGGGTCGGCGCCGGGGCCTCGGGGGCGGGGGCCGGGGTCTCGGCGGCCGTCTTGGCCCCGCCGCGCTTGCGACTCCGGCGCTTGGGGCCGGCGTCGAGCGCGCGCAGCGCCTCCTCGGCGGCGGCGCGTTCGGCCGTGCGCTTGTTCGTCCCGCGTCCGCGGCCGAGCACCTCGTCGTCGACGAGGACCTCGGCGTCGAAGACCGGCTCGTGGTCCGGCCCGCTCATACGGGACTCGAAGCGCGGCTGACGCCCCTCCTTCTGCAGGCGCTCGATCAGAACGCCCTTCGGGTGTGCCATGGTGAACCCTCCCAGGCAGCCGTCCGACGCCCGCGGCGCGCGTGTCGGAAGGCTGCCGCCGGGCACGGTAGCACGGCGACCATGGGCTAGGATGGCGGCATGACACGGCTGCTGCTATGCGACGACCATGCGATGTTCCGGCAGGGTCTGCGGAGCATCCTCGAGACCGAAGACGACGTCCGGATCATCGGCGAGGCCTCGACGGGTCGCGAAGCCGTGCGCTACGCGCTCGAGACGAAGCCCGACGTGATCCTGATGGACATCCAGATGCCGGAGCTCGACGGGGTCGCCGCGACCAAGGCGATCCTGGCCGAGGACCCGGACATCCGCGTCATCATCCTCACGATGTACCGCCAGGACCGCTACGTCTTCGAGGCGATCAAGGTCGGCGCGCGGGGCTACATGCTCAAGGATTCCGACGCGGGCGACCTGGTCTCGGCGATCCGGCGGGTCGCGGCGGGGGAGACGCTGCTCAACGCCGAGCTCGCGGCCAGCATCCTGGACGAGTTCCGCAAGACCGACCAGCTGCCGGCCCACCCCGACCACCGCATCCGCGAGCTGACCGACCGCGAGGAGGAGATCCTGCGCCACCTGGCGCAGGGCGCCACCAACCAGGAGATCGCTGCGCAGCTCGACGTGAGCGAGAAGACGGTCCGCAACCGCCTGTCGGAGATCTTCAGCAAGCTGCGCCTCAACAACCGCACCCAGGCCGCGCTCTACGCGCTGCGCGAAGGGATCGCGTCGCTGCAGGATTCCGCCGAGTGAGCGCCCGCCGCTTCCGCGCCGGCTGCGGTCGCGAAGCGGACGGGCCGGACGACCTGACCGAGCTCGCCTACACCGAGCTGGCCTTCGCCGAGTGTCCCGGCTGTCCCCACCGGGTCGAGCCCGAGGACGGTCCGGCCTTCTGCCGCTGGCGCGCGACCGATCTGCCCGATCGCTGGGCGGGGCTCCGTGACGTGGTCCCGGATCCGGGGGCGGCGTGAGCGACGGGTCGCGGTCGCTGTCGCTGCTCCGCCGGGTGTGCGCGACGCCCGCACCGACCTTCGCCGAGGACGCCCGCGCCGCGCTGGTCGAGGCCGAGCTGACGGCCGCCGGGCTGACGCCCTGGCAGGACGAGGTCGGCAACGTGCTGGCGGAGGTTCCCGGCGACGGCGGGCCGCGCGTGGCGCTGGTCGCGCACCTGGACACCGTCTTCGGCGCCGAGGTGGACGTGCGCGTGCGCGAGGGGGACGATGGCCTGTGGCGGGCTCCCGGAATCGGCGACAACTCGGCCAGCGTGGCGCTGTTGCTGGCGCTGGCCCACGACGTCGCGCGCGGCGGCCTGCAGGCGCGACCGCGGTTGCTGCTGGCGTTCACCCGCGGCGAGGAAGGGCTGGGCGACCTGCGCGGGGCGCGCCACCTGGTCGCGACGCGTGGGGACGACATCGACCGCTTCCTGGCGATCGACGGGCACCTGGGGTCGATCGTCGACGCGGGGGTCGGCTCCCACCGCCTGCGGGCGCGCTTCGCGGGGCCGGGCGGCCACGCCTGGGGCGACTACCCGTCGGCCAGCGCCGTGCACGCGCTGGGGGATGCGGTGCACGCCCTGACGCGGGTGCCGGTGCCGGAGGCCCCGCGAAGCAGCCTGAACGTCGCGCAGGTGGGCGGTGGCAGCGCGATCAACGCGATCGCGGAGGAGGCCTGGCTGATGCTCGATCTGCGCAGCCTGACCGCCGGCACCCTGGCCGGTCTGCGCAGCGAGGTGGAGAAGCGCCTGCGCAGCGTGGCGCGTCGGCACGGCGTCGCGCTCGAGCTGTCGACGTTGGGCGAGCGGCCGGCCGGCCGCAGCGACGATGGGACGCTCACGGCGCTGGTCGGCGACGCGTTGCGGGCGGCCGGCGTCGCCGTTCGCGTCGGCGCCAGCAGCACCGACGCCAACGCGGCGATGGCGGCCGGGATCCCGGCCTTGTGCTTCGGGCTCTACCGCGGGGGGGATGCCCATCGACTGGGCGAGTGGCTGGATCCGGCCTCGCTGGCCACCGGCGAGGCGGTGCTGGCCGGCGTGCTGGCCCGGCTGGCGGACCCGGCCGTCGAGCCGGGCTGACGCTCAGTCGTCGCGACGAACGCGGCGCTCCCGTCGAGCCGCCAGGGCCAGCCGGTCGACCTCCTCGTTCTCCGGGTGGCCGTCGTGGCCCTTGGTCCAGCGCCAGTCGACCTCGTGGTGGGTGGTCAACTCGATCAGCGCCTCCCACAGGTCGCGGTTCTTGACCGGCGTGCGCGAGGCGGTGCGCCAGCCGTTGCGGCGCCAGGTGTCCAGCCAGCCGTCGGTGAA
>CAZJGU010000045.1:0-22842 GCA_964545455.1 uncultured bacterium
GCTGCGACTCGTCCCCCAACCGCATCACCGCACCCTTCCCGAACTGACGTTCGATCTGGAGAAGGGTGGTGTCGAGCGCCTTGCGGCGCGGATCGCTGCTGTCGTCGCTCATCGTCTCGCCTCCCGCGCGCCCGCGAGGGCGCGGATCGTATTCATGCCCGCACCCGCCGTAGGCGGCGCCTCAGGAGGTCGAGGGAACGCAGCACGACCCGGTCGCGGAGCCACGATCCGTCGCGCTCGGGAAGCGCGAGCGTGACCGCTTCGCTCCCCTCCGCGTCGTCGACGGCGACGTCCACCACGACGCCTCCGCCCTCGCCGTCCGCCGGGCGCAGCTCGCCGACGGCGATCGCTGCATCGGCCGCGAAGAACGCCCGGATCCGGGCGGCCGCGGCCTTCGCGGTTTCGCCGTCGCCGACGGCCGTCGGCAGCCCGAGCGCGGTCTTCGCTTCGACGCGGCATGCTACCACGGCGCCCGCCAGCACCGACGAACGCGCGTCCGCCTCCGACAGGGCGGCTGCCAGCCGGCCTCCGCTGGCGCCCTCGACCAGCGCGAGGCGCACGCCCGCCGCCTCGGCGGCGGCCACCACCACGCCCGCCAGTGGGTCGTCGTCGCGGCCCCAGACGTGCTCGGCCAGCGCCCGCTCGACCGCGTCGGCGACCGGGCGGCCGATCGCCTCGGCCTCGAGCTCGCGGGCGGCCTTCGCCGCGATCCGGACGTGCACGCCGTCCGCGCGGGCGTAGGTCGCCACGCTCGGGTTGGCGCCGCGCGTCCAGGAGCCGATCCGTTCGGCGACGTGCGATTCGCCGATCCCCCCGGTCTTGAGCGTCCGGCTCCACAGGTGCGCCTCGGCGATCGGCAGGCGCGGCAGCAGCTCGCGCTCCACCATGCGCTCGAGCTCGCGCGGCGGGCCCGGCAGGGCGGCGATCCAGCGGGGGCCGCCGTCGCGCTCGATCCGTACCAGCCAGCCGGGCGCGGTGCCGCGCGGGTTGGGAAGGATCTCGGCGCCGGGGATGCGCCAGGCCTGCTTGAGGTTGCCCTCCGGCATCGAGCGTCCCAGCCGCGCGAAGAACGCGCGCAGCTCCTGGGCGAGGTCCGGATCGACCTGCGGGGTCGCGCCCGCCACGGCGGCGATCGCCTCGCGCGTCAGGTCGTCCTCGGTCGGCCCCAACCCGCCGGTCGTGACCACCAGGTCGCTGCGCGCCAGGCCGACCTCGAGCGCCTCGCGCAGCCGCGCCAGGTTGTCGCCGACGCGCAGCGACCAGTACACGTCGACCCCGCGGGCGGCCAGCCGCGACGCCAGCCAGGCGCCGTTGGTGTCGAGCGTCTCGCCGAGGAGCAGCTCGGTTCCGACCGTGACGATCTCGGCGCTACGGACCACGAACGAGGGCGGGTGCATGCGGCATGGTACCCGCGTCCACGACGCCCGAATTGAGGTCGGGCGCGAGGTCGGGGGCCCCGGAGCCGGTGCTAGCATGCCGCATGGACGACCCCGACCCGCGACCGGACGCCGTCCGCCCCGCCGACCTTCCCACGACCCTCGGCGCGCTGCGCACCAGCCCCTGGGCGGCGCACGCAGGCCGCTCGGTGGGGGACGAGATCCGTGCCAACCTGATCCGACGCCTGCGCGACGGTCGCCCGGTGTTCGAGGGGATCGTCGGCTACGACGACACCGTCGTGCCGCAGATCGTCAACGCCCTGCTGGCGCGGCACGCCTTCATCCTGCTGGGCCTGCGCGGCCAGGCCAAGACGCGCATGCTGCGCCAGCTGACCCAGCTGCTCGACCCCTGGACGCCGGTGCTGGCCGGGACCGAGCTGAACGACGATCCGCTGGCGCCCGTCTCGCACGAGGGCCGCGCCGTCGTGGCGGAGCGCGGCGACGACGCCGAGATCGGCTGGCTGCCGCGCGACGCCCGCTACGTCGAGAAGCTCGCCACCCCCGACGTGACGGTCGCCGACCTGATCGGCGACATCGATCCGATCAAGGCGGCTCGTCTGGGCACGCGCCTGGGGGACGAGCGTGGCGTGCACTACGGCCTGCTGCCGCGCGCCAACCGAGGCATCTTCGCCGTCAACGAGCTGCCCGACCTGTCCGGCAAGGTCCAGGTCGCGCTGTTCAACGTGATGCAGGAGGGCGACGTGCAGATCCGCGGCTACCCGGTGCGGCTGCCGCTGGACCTGCTCCTCGTCTTCAGCGCCAACCCCGAGGACTACACCGCGCGCGGCAAGATCGTCACACCGCTCAAGGACCGCATCGGGGCCGAGATCCGCACCCACTACCCGAGCGACGTGGCCGAGGGCATGCGCGTCACCGCCCAGGAGGCGTGGAGCGCCCGCGACACGCCGGTGCGGGTTCCCGACTGGCTGGCCGAGGCGGTCGAGCAGGTCGCCTTCGTCGCGCGCGAGGACGCCCGCGTCGACGCCCACAGCGGCGTCTCGCAGCGGCTGCCGATCACGCTGCTCGAGACGGTCGTCTCCAATGCCGAGCGGCGCGCCCTGGCCAGCGGCGAGGCGACGCCGGTCGCCCGCGCCTCCGACCTCTACCCGGCGCTGCCGGCGATCACCGGCAAGCTGGAGTTGGAGTACGAGGGCGAGCTCAAGGGCGCCGAGACGGTCGCGCGCGACCTGGTCCGCGAGGCGATCGGCCGTGCCTTCGCCGTCCGGGCGGGCGCCCTGGACGCGGAGCCGGTCGTCGCCTGGTTCGAGGAGGACCAGGCGCTGCGCCTGCCCGAGGGGGCGCCGCCCGAGGCGTGGATCGAGGCGATGGCGGCGGTGCCGGGTCTGCTGGACGCCGCCGATGCGCTCGTGCCCGGAGCGGACGCGGCCGAGCGGGCCGCCGCCGGCGAGTTCGTGCTGGAGGGGCTGCACGCGCGCCGCCGCGTCGGTCGCAGCGTCGAACGCGGCTACCACGCGCCCGACCCGGAGCCGTCGCGCGCCGGCGGCCCGCGGCGCCGCTGGAACTGACGCCGTGCCGGCGACCCGTTACTCGAAGTACGAGGCGTCGCTCAGTGATCTCGACATGGCGGACCTGATGAAGATGATCCAGGACCGCCTGCTGGCCTCCGGCTTCGATCGCGACCCGTTCGACCCCGATCCCGACGCGGGACGCACGATGGAGGACCTCTACGAGGCGATCGCCGAGGCGCTGCTGAACGAGGGCCTGATCGAGGAGGCCCTGCTCGAGGAGGCGCTGGACGCGGACGACTGGCTCACGACCGGCCTGGGCGAGACGGTGCGCGAGCTGGCGCAGCGGCTGGAGCGCGAGGGCTACCTGAGGCCCGAGGGCGGCCAGTCCGGGCCGGAAGGCAGCGCCGCGGACGGCGGCGGCGGAGCGGGCGATCTCGGTCAGGCCCGCTTCGAGCTGACCGACAAGTCGCTCGACTTCCTCGGCTACCGCACCCTGCGCGAGGTGCTGGGCGGCCAGGGCGGCGGCGCGGCGGGCCAGCACGACACGCGGCTTCAGGAGGCCGGCGTCGAGGCGGTGGGGGAGAGCCGCCCGTACCGCTTCGGCGACGCGTTGAACCTCGACCTGACCGAGACGTTCAAGTCGGCCGTCGCGCGCTCGGGCGGCGACGCCATCGCCCTCGAGGAGACCGACCTGCACGTCCAGCAGGCCGAGCTGCAGGCGGCCGCCGCGACGGTGGTGATGCTGGACTGCAGCCACTCGATGATCCTCTACGGCGAGGACCGCTTCACGCCCGCGAAGCAGGTCGCGCTGGCGCTCGCGCACCTGATCCGCACCCGCTACCGCGGCGACAGCCTGCGCTTCGTGCTGTTCCACGACGGTGCCGAGGAGATCCCGCTCTCGCGCCTGGCGCTGGCCCGCGTCGGACCGTTCCACACCAACACCGCCGAAGGCCTACGGACGGCCCGCCGACTGCTGAAGCGCGAGAACAAGGAGATGAAGCAGATCGTGATGATCACCGACGGCAAGCCGTCGGCGATCACCCTGCCCGGCGGGAGGATCTACAAGAACGCCTACGGCCTCGATCCGCTGGTGATGGGCGAGACCCTGCGCGAGGTGGCCGGCTGCCGGCGCGAGGGGGTCCAGATCAACACCTTCATGCTGGCGCGCGACCCGGCGCTGATCGCCTTCGTGCAGCGCGTATCGGCCATGACGCGGGGCAAGGCCTACTTCACCACGCCCGGCACCATCGGCCGCTACGTGCTGCAGGACTTCGCCACGCGGCGCACCCGCACCGTCAACTGACGCCGCGCGCGGGCCGGAGCGAGCCGTCGGCTCACTCCACGCGGCGCGTGAGGGCGTCGAGCGCCTGGATGGCGGGCGTGTAGTTCGGGTCGATGCTTCGGGCGGCCTTGTAGTCCTGCTCGGCCTGGGCCAGGTCGCCCATGCGCTCGCGCAGCTGGCCGAGGCGGTAGAACGCCTCGACGTAGGCGGGCGAGGGCCGGGCGGGGCCGCCGGGGTCGGCGCGCTCGAACACCTCGATCGCGGTCTCGAAGGCGACGATCGCCTCGTCGGTCCGGGCCAGCCGCGCCAGGATCCGACCGCGGTTGAGGTGCGGCCAGGGCTGGGTCGCCCCGCCGTCGGTGCCGGCGGCGGCGGCGTAGGCGGCCAGCGCCGTCTCGAGCCGGCCGTCCCGCCACGCCACCATCCCCCAGTCCATCCCGTGCTGGTAGTCGCGGCTGCGCAGGAAGGCGTTCTCCAGCGACCGCAGCGCTCCGTCGACGTCGCCCTCGGCGGCGCGCAGCAGGCCGTTGAGGTGCACGTACTCGACCGGTGCGCTCGCGACCAGCGCCAGCGCGCGGTCGAGCTGCTCCCGCGCGGTGGCGACGTCGCCCGTCGCCCAGGCGGCGCGGGCGTAGAGGTAGCGCGCCTCGGGATCGTCCGGGCGCTGCTGCACCAGGTTGGGCCCCTCGAGCTGCGCCGCCGCGTTGTAGAAGCCGCGTGCCAGCAGGTCGCGCAGGGCGGCGGTCGGATCGCCCTGCGCCACGGCCGACGCCGCGAGCGCCGTCAGCGCGATCGTCCGCAGCGTCCTGCGCAGGGCGGGGAGGAGGGGGCGCCTCATGCCGGCATGGTACCCGGAGCGGCGGCGCCCGCGGCGTTCCTGCTCAGCGGCTCGGCCCGTCGCCCTCGCCGCGGAGCGCACGGTCCAGCCAGTCCAGCCCGGCGTGGGCGTCACGGGCGAGCGCCTCGCCCAGCGCCGGGTCCCGCTCGACCGCCAGGGCCCCGGCACGCCAGGGCGCGACCAGCGCGTCCTCGTGGACCGGTACCTCGACCCGGGCGCCGCCGCTGACCGACAGGAAGCCGGCCACCTTCGGGTCGTAGCCGATCCCCAGGTGCGGCGTACCGGCCCGGGCCGCCAGGATCAGGCCGTGCAGGCGGACCGACACGACGGCGTCGGCCGCGGCGCAGGCGGCCAGGGCTGCGTCGGGCCCCGCGAGCCCCAGCACCTCCGCGCCGTCGGCCGCGGCGGCGATCCGTCGTGCCTCGTCCACGTCGGCGCCCGGCTGCAGCGCCGCCACCCGGACCGCCGTGCCGTCCGCCGCCGCGGCGCGCGCCAGCCGCGCCAGCGCCTCGCGCGCACCGGCCACCCCGGCGCGCGGCACCAGCAGCAGGCCGGCGCCCCCCAGGCGCTCGGGTCGCGGCAGCGCCAGGGCGGCGTCGGCCACCCGGGCGGAGGCGACGTCCGCCTGGGCCAGCAGCGTCCGCGAGGCCTCGTCGCGCACCGCGACCGGCAGGCCGTGCAGCGCCCGTGCCGTCGCCGCCCGTCCGCGGGGCGAGAGCGGCCCGATCGACTGCCCGTAGACGACGGTGCGCAGACCGGTCGCGCGGGCGGCCCGGATCACCCCCAGGTAGTAGCGCAGGCTGCGCCGGCTGGTGGCGTCCTGCAGCAGGCCCCCTCCGCCGGAGACCAGCGCGTCGGCGCGCGCCAACGCCCAGGGCAGCCCCGTGAGCCGGTGGGTCGCGGCGACGTCCAGCGTGCGGCGGGTGGCGCCCGGGTCGGCGCTGAGCACCTCGACCTCGTGGCCCCGCTGGCGAAGGCCGGCCGTGAGCGCCGCCAGGATCGCCTCGTCTCCGACGTTGCCGAAGCCGTAGTAGCCGGAGAGCAGGACCCGCACGGCTCAGCGACCGGGTCGGGCGGCGCTCACCCGGCGCGCTCCAGCCAGCCGCGAGCGGTCCGGACGCCGCGGCGGGCGAGGACGAGGCCGACGACGCCCAGGCCCAGGCCCAGCGCCAGCGCGACCAGCGTGCGCTCCAGCGAGACGACGAGCGGCGTGTGGTAGTGCGCGAAGCTGTTGAGGATGCTGGCCTGGGCGATCACGCCACCGGTCAGCAGCGGGGCGCGGATCCAAGCGGGCCAGCCGCGTTCGCTCAGGCCGAGGAGCGCCAGCGGGTGGCCGAAGAGCTCCTTGAAGCGCGGCCGCGCGAACGCTTGCGAGAGCAGCTCGCGCAGCTCCAGCTCCAACGCCGAGGCCCCGATGATCGGCGTGTTGCCGCGACGGATCACCACCAGGGCCAGCGCCGCCAGGCCCGCCGCGACCAGCACGGCCGGCCCCAACCGGATCTCCTGCCGCCACAGCGTCCGGATCCAGGCGGCCGCTCCGCGCTCGCGCAGCAGGGCGTGCGCCAGGTAGAGCGCCGGCGGGATCACCAGCGTCGCCGCGACGCCACGGAACGGCTCGAGCCCCAGCACCGACGCGCGGTCGCTGCCGACGGCGACCAGCAGCGTCGCGCCGATCAGGCTGGTGCCCGTGGCGATCAGGAGGGCGCCGGGCCGCCGCTCGAACAGGGCCAGGCCCAGCACCGGGAAGACCAGTGCCGCGAGCAGCGCCAACGCGTCCCAGCCGAACCCCGCGGCACCGGCCGCGAGGCCGGCCAGCGCGGCCGCCGCCACCACCCCCCAGGCGCCGGGGTAGAGCGTCGCCAGCAGCACCAGGCCCGCGAGCACGCCCAGGCCCGCCGCGGCCCGCGCCCAGGCGGCGGGCTCGTAGCCGGCCAGCTCCTCGCCGTCCAACGGCAGCGGACCGACCTCGAAACCGGCCGCGGTGAGCGACTCGATCAGGCCGGAGACCAGCGCCTCGGTGTTGGCGCGCATGTCGCCCAGCTGCTCCTCGGTGTAGGGCCGCAGGTACAGCAGCCGCACGTTGCGCTCCTCTGCGGCCAGCAGGTACTTGTCGATCACCTCGTCCGGCGGGAGGCGCAGGTTCAGGTAGTCCTGGTTGAAGCTCAGCAGCCGCACCGTCGGCACGCGCCCGCGCAGTGCCGCGAAGCCGTCCTGAGGGGTGCCCTCGATCAACGCGGTCCAGCGCCCCTGCGACGCGGCGCGCAGGGCGTCCAGGGCGTGCGGGTGGCCCGCCACGTCCAGGCCGGCGTGGATCAGGTAGCGCGCCTCGGCGGGAAAGTCCTCGCCCACGCCGCGCAGGCCCGGCGCGTTGCGCGGCCGGTAGGCGACGTCGAAGCCCGCCTCGACGTAGCGCGCGATGCGCTCCCGGTCCGGACCGGCCGGTTGCGTGTCGACCACGTCGCCCGGGAGGGCCAGCCACGCCTCGCCCGCCAGGCGCACCGTCCGGGGCGGCACCACCGCCTTGCGCGCCAGCGCGTCGGTCGCGCCGGGCATCAGCGCCCGGACCAGCGTCGCGTCGGGCGGAACCTGCGGGGGGGGACCCCCGGCCGCGACCGCTGCCGCGATGGCGTCGCGTCCGAGCAGCACCGCGGTGCGACCGGAGGCGGCCAGGCTGGCGGGCGTCTCCTCGTAGACGGAGATGCCGGGCAGGCCGGCCGCGCGGTAGTCGGACGCCAGCTCGAACGGGTCGACCCCGAGCGCCGCGGCCTGCTGTCGCAGCGCCTGCTCGTCCATGACGACCGCGACGCGACGCGCCTGCCCCTCGGCGCCGACGCGCTGGACGACCAGCCAGGCGGCCGGCAGCAGCGACAGCACGACCACCGTCCAGGCCCAGCGGCGCAGTCGCTCAGGCACGCGCACCGTCCGCGGCCGGCACGGAGTCGGTCAGGGCGCGTTCGACGAAGCTGGCCAGCACCGCCAACGCCACGTGGTTGCGGCCGCCCTCGGGCACGATCAGGTCGGCGTGCTGCTTGGTCGGCTCGACGAACAGGTCGTGCATCGGCTTGACCGTCCGGCGGTACTGCGCGATGACGCTCTCGGTGCTTCGCCCGCGCTCGCGCACGTCGCGCTCGAGGCGCCGGATGAACCGCTCGTCGGGCGGCGCGTCGACGAACACCTTGAGGCTCATGCGCTGGCGCAGACCGGGTTCGTGCAGGACCAGGATCCCCTCGACCACCAGCACCTCGCGCGGCTCGATCCGGACGGTGTCCGCCGAGCGGTCGTGGTGGGCGAAGTCGTAGACCGGCCGGGCGACAGCATCGCCCCCGACGAGCGCGTCGATGTGGTCGCTCAGCAGCTCGGTGTCGAAGGCGCTGGGTTCGTCGTAGTTGGTCAGCGCGCGGGCGTCGAAGGGCAGGTCGGGCTGCGCCCGGTAGTAGGCGTCCTGGGGAAGGATCGCCACCCGGCCGGCGGCGGCGCGGACGATCGCTTCGGCCACCGTGGTCTTGCCCGAGCCGGTCCCGCCGGCCAGGCCGATCACCAGCGGCGCGCGGGTCACGGTCGGTCGGCGCCCGCCGGTTCCTGGGCGTCGTCGACGCCGGCCCCCCCGGCGTCGCGTCGACCGGACCGCTCGGCCGCCGCCGCGATGAAGCCGCGGAAGGGTGGGCTGGGTCGCATCAAGCGCGAGGTGAACTCCGGGTGGGACTGCAGGCCGACGAAGAACGGGTGCCCCTCGAGCTCGACCGCCTCGACCAAGCCTTCGCCCCGGCCCGCCATGCCGGGCGTGACGCCGGAGACGATCAGGCCGGCCTGGACCAGGCGTTCGACGTAGGCGGGGTTGACCTCGTAGCGGTGCCGGTGCCGTTCGTGCACCACGCCGTTCGCGGGGGGCGCGTAGAGCGCGTGCAGGCGGGTGCCGGGCTGCAGCTTCATCGGCCAGCTGCCCAGCCGCATGGTGCCGCCCAGCCCGTCGACGTCCAGCTGCTCGGGCATCAGGTCGATCACGGCGTGGGGCGTGTACGGGTCGAACTCGGTCGAGTTGGCCGCTTCCAGCCCGGCGACGTCGCGGGCGAACTCGATCACGGCGACCTGCATGCCCAGGCAGATGCCGAGGAACGGCACGCCGCGCTCGCGCGCGATGCGAGCGGCGCGCACCTTGCCCTCGATCCCGCGCACCCCGAAGCCGCCGGGCACCAGGATGCCGTCGTAGGCCTCGAGGAAGCCGAGATCGCCCTCCTCGGCGACGTCCTCGGCGGAGACCCACTCGACCTCGACCGAGACGTCGTTGGCGATGCCGGCGTGCTTGAGGGCCTCGTTGAGCGACAGGTAGGCGTCCGGCATGGCGACGTACTTGCCGACCACCGCGATCCGCACGTTCCCGACCGGCGCGCGCAGGACCCGGACCGCCTCCTGCCAGACGTGCAGCTCGGGCAGGACCTTGTCCAGCCCCAGCCGGCGCTCGGTGAAGCGGCCGATGCCCTGCTGCTCCAGGATGCCGGGCACGGCGTAGACGTGGTCGGCGTTGTAGGCGTTGAAGACGTCGCGCGCCTCGACGTTGGAGAACAGCGCGATCTTGCGGCGCGCCTCGTCGGGTACCGGGCGCTCGCTGCGCACGATCAGGGCGTCGGGCTGGATGCCGACGCCGCGCAGGGTGGCGACGGAGTGCTGGGTCGGCTTGGTCTTGAACTCCTCGCTGGTCCCCAGGTAGGGCAGCAGCGTCACGTGCAGGTAGAGGGTCTGGTCGCGACCCTCCTCGAAGCGCATCTGGCGGATCGCCTCGAGGAACGGCAGCGACTCGATGTCGCCCACCGTGCCGCCGACCTCGACCAGGACGATCTCGGCGCCGGCGCGCTCGCCCGCCTCGCGGATCCGTCGCTTGATCTCGTCGGTGACGTGCGGGATGACCTGGACCGTCTGCGAGAGGTACTCGCCGCGGCGTTCGCGCTCGATGACCGTCTGGTAGACCTGGCCGGTCGTGACGTTGTTGCCGCGGGCCAGGTCGGTGTCCAGGAAGCGCTCGTAGGTGCCGATGTCGAGGTCGGTCTCGGCCCCATCGTCGGTGACGAAGACCTCGCCGTGCTCGTAGGGGCGCATGGTGCCCGCGTCGACGTTGATGTAGGGATCGATCTTGACCGCGCTGACGCGGTAGCCGCGAGCCCGGAGCAACGCCCCCAGGCTCGAGGTGGAGATCCCCTTCCCGAGGCTCGACACCACCCCGCCCGTGATGAAGATGTACTTACGCAGCATCGTCTCCACCTTCCCGGGGGTCGATGCTACCACCCGGCCCAGCGCCGCGGCCGACGGTGGGACGCGTGGTACCTTGCGCCGCGTGGAGCATAGGCGCGATCCGGCCGCGGCCCACCGGCGCGGCATCCCCTTCGTCATGACCGGCGCGTCCGGCGTCGGCAAGGACACCATCCGACGCGAGGCCATGCCCGCCCTGGGCGACGTCTTCTACTCGATCTCGGCCACCACCCGTCCGCGCCGCTCCGGCGAGGACGAGGGGGTGCAGTACTACTTCCTCGACAAGCCGCGCTTCGAGGGGCTGATCCGCGAGAACGGCCTGCTCGAGTGGGCCGAGTACGTCGGCGACTACTACGGCACCCCGCGCGCCCCGGTCGAGGCGGCGCTGAGGGCCGGTCGCGACGTGCTGCTGGAGCTCGAGCTGGCCGGTGCGCGCCAGGCCCGCCAGGCGCTTCCCGATGCGGTCATGATCTTCATCGCGCCGCCGTCGCTGGCGGAGCTGGAGCGCCGCCTGCGCGGCCGCGGCACCGACGACGAGGCCAAGATCCAGAAGCGCCTGGCGCGGGCGCGCGAAGAGATCCGCGCGGTGCGCGAGTTCGACTACGCGGTGGTCAACGACGACCTGGCGACCGCCGTCGAGGAGTTCCAGGCGATCGTCCGGGCCGAGCGGGTGCGTGCCGCGCGCATCCGCGACGAGGAGCTGGCCGAGTTCCTGCGCGAGACCTGAGCGGTCGCACGCGTGGGCCGCGGCCGGGGGACCGTGCGGTATCGTCGCCGCCCGGGCCGGTCGCTCCGCGCCCGTACGTCTCGTTCGTTCCTCGCCGCGCCTCGCGCCCGGCGATCCTGGGAGGGTCCATGGCACAGGAAGGCTACGACACGCTGCTCAACCTCACCGACTCGCGCTACCGACTGTCGATCGTCGTCGCGCGGCGGGCCGCCCAGCTGAAGAGCGGCGTGCCGTCGCTGCTGCCGGCGGAGGAGATGCCGGAGGCCCGGAGCAACACCGTCTCGGTCGCGATGAAGGAGCTGGTGGACGGCGTGCCGATCCGCTGGGGCGACGAGCTCCCGACCGAAGCGCAGCTGCGCGAGGCACGCGCCCGCGAGCGTCGCGAGGAGCGTAGCGACGACGTCTGAGGGCACCCGGCCTAGGCGCGTCGTCGTCGGCGTGAGCGGAGGGCTGGCGGCGATCAAGGCACCGTCGTTGGTGCGGCGTCTGCAGGAGGCCGGGGCCGAGGTGCGCGTCGCCGTCAGCGGCGACGCCTACCGCTTCGTGACGCCGCTGGCGCTGGCCGCGGTGTCCGGGAGCGAACCGTTCGATTCCGAGGCCTGGTTCCGGCCGGACGGCGAGGCCCGCCACCTGAGCTGGGCCCGCTGGGCGGACCTGCTGCTGGTGGCGCCGGCCAGCGCCGACCTGCTGGCCGCCGCCGCGGCCGGCCGGGCCGACGATCCGTTGGCCGCCCTGGTCCTGTCGGCCCCGCGCACGCTGTTCGCGCCGGCCATGAACGAGGCGATGTGGCGCGCCCCGGCGGTGCGGCGCAACGTGGCGCGGCTGCGGGCCGACGGGCACGAGGTGATGGAGCCGGCCCACGGCTCGTTGGGCACGCGCGGCGAGGGGTCGGGCGTCGGACGCCTGCCGGACGAGGCGTCCCTGGTCGCCGCGGCCATGCGCGCTCCGCGGGGGCGCGACCTCGAGGGGCGTCGGGTCCTGGTCAGCGCCGGGCCGACGCGCGAGTGGCTGGACCCGGTGCGGTTCCTGAGCAACCCGTCGTCGGGACGGATGGGCGTCGCCGTGGCCGAAGCGGCCCGCGACCGCGGCGCGGAGGTGACGCTGGTGCATGGACCGCTCCAGGTGCCCTCGCCCCACGCGGTCGAGGGCGTCGCGGTCGAGACGGCCGAGGAGATGCTGAGCGCCCTGGCGCCGCGCTTCTCGGCCTGCGACGCGCTGGTCATGACGGCCGCGATCGCCGACTGGCGGCCGCTGGAGCGGGCGCGGGAGAAGGAGCCCAAGACGGGCGAGCGCCGCGAGCTGGCGCTGGTCCGTACGCCCGACGTGCTGGAGGCGCTGCGTCCGGCACGGCGGCGGCAGGTGGTCGTCGGCTTCGCCATGGAGACCGATCAGGGGGTCGAACGGGCGGCCGACAAGGCGCGCCGCAAGGGCCTCGACTTCATCCTGCTGAACTACCCGACGCGGACGGGAAGCGGCTTCGGCGGCGACGCCAACGAGGTGACCTGGGTCGCCCCGGACGGTGCGCACGAGGCGTGGCCGCACGCGTCGAAGCGTGACGTGGCCGAGCGGATCCTCGACCGGATCGTGCCGCTGCTGCGCGACGCCGATTGAGCGGTCCGGACGCTGTCGCATGGGTACCGCGTCCACCTTCGTTCGTGCGTATACTGAATAAATATGCCCAGCAAAGAGTACCGACAGCGGCTCATCGAGGAGCTCGTGGAGAACGAGTTCATCTCGACCCAGGCCGAGATCGCCGAGCACCTCGCGCGACGCGGCATCAAGGTCACCCAAGCCACCATCAGCCGTGACGTCAACGAGCTGCGGCTGGTGCGTCTGCCCGCCGGGAACGGCCAGCACCGCTACCGATCGACCCCGCTGGCCGCGCAGGAGGACGTCATCGGCGAGTTGGCCCAGCGCTTCCGTCTGTTCGTGCGCGACCTCGACCGCGGCGACAACCTGCTGGTCATCGACACCGACGAGGGCCACGCCGCCGGGATCGCCTACGTGATCGACAAGCTCGACCGCGACGAGGTCGTCGGCACCCTGGCCGGCCAGAACACCATCCTGGTCATCGGCCGCACGGTGGAGGCGGCCGAGCGCATGATGGACGAGTTCGAGGACCTCCTCGCCTAAGCGGCGACGCGCCCAGACTCCTCACCAGGCGCGTGCTAGCGTCGCGCCATGCGAATCACCCCCCTGCTGTCGATCGTTCTGGTCGTCCTGCTCGCGCTCGCCGGCGCGGCGAACGGACAGGCCGTCCTCGTGCACCCGTTCCTGTCCGACGGTTCGCTGCTGGGCAGCGTCGTGGCCGACCGGGTCGCCGTCGCGCTCGAGCCCGAGGCGGAGCTGGTCGTCGGACCGGCCGCCGCCCCGGCCGTCGTCCCGCCGTTCCCCTACGCCGACGGCTACGTCAATCCGTTGGCGGTGCTGGAGCCGGGCGGCGTGGCCGGCTTGCACGGCGCGGCACTGCTGCAGGCGGGCGCGGGCGTGGATCTGGCCGTGTCCGGGCGGGTCAGCGCCGATGCGCAAGGGTTGCGGCTGGACCTCGTGGCCGCGGCCAAGGACGGGTCGACCCTGGCCACGACCCTGCGCGCGGCCGAGGACGCGCCGCACGAGCTGGCCCGACGCGCCGCCGCGCTGATCGCCGGCCGCTTGGGCCTGAGCCTGCCCGCCGACCCGGCACCGATCGACATGGCCGGCGCCGACGACGCGCTGGGTCGGGTCCTGACGCTGCTGTCGGGCGGCCTGGTCGACGACGCCCAGGCGCTGCTGGACGAGGCGGCAGCGGGCGGCGTGCGCTCGCCCCGCTTGGCGCAGCTGCAGGCGGTCCTCGACGCCGTCGCCGCGGGGCGGCCGGTCGCCGGCTCGCCGGTGCTGGCGGCCATCGTGGCGCTGTCGTCGCTGCAGGACGACGCCCGCACCCTCGCCTACATGGAGGGCATGGCCGGGGCCGGCGTGCCCGCCGCGGACGTCTGGATCGGCGCGATCGCTGCGGGCGGGGGCGACCTGGCCCGGGCCGACGACGCCTTCGCGCGGGCGCGCGAGGCCTTCCCCTACGGCGTGGCGGCCCACGCCGCGCACGAGCAGGCGCAGGCTCGCGACGGGGCGGCCGACGCGGTGGCGGCGCTCGCGGCCAGCGACGACCCGGCCACGTTGGTCGTCGCCGCGCTGCTGAACGAGCTGGCCTCCGACTTCGCCGCCGAACGACGCGCCCTCGAGGCGCTGGCGCGCGCCACGCCGACGTTCGCCTGGCCGTTCGAGCGCCTTAGCTTCCAGGCGTTCGACGACGGCGACGCGCTGGCGGCCGCCCGCGCGCTGGCGGTCGCGGTCGAGCTCCAGCCCGACTCCGACCTGTACTGGACCAACCTCGGCTGGGCCTGGTACCTGCTCGGTTTCTGGGACCGCAGCGAAGCCGCCAGCGAGCGAGCGCTGGAGCTGGACGCCGGCGCCTACATCGCCGCCTACAACCTCGGCCTGGTGCGGGCGCGCTTCGGGCGCCTGGACGAGGCCATGCCTCCCTACGAGCGCGCCCTCGCCGCCGATCCCGAGGTGGACGACGAGGCCCTCGCCGACGTCGAGAACGCCATCGTCGCGCGCCCCGACGAGGCGTCGCTGCACTACGTGCTGGGACGCCTGTACGAGCAGGAGGGCCGGCGCGACGAAGCCGCGGCCGCCTACCGCACCTTCCTGGACCTGGGCGGCTTCGGCGCGCCCTACGACGCGGCCGCCCAGGAGCGCTACACGGCACTGACCGCCCCGCCGCCCCCGCTGGAGATCGGCGGTGGCCGGCTGGACCTGACGCTGGCGGGAGAGAGGATCGACGGCGCCCTCCGTCCCGGCGATCCGATCGGCCTGCGCTTCGAGGTCTACACCCCCGGCGAGGCGCTGCCCGCTCGGGTGCTGGCGCGCGCGACCCTCAGCGACGCCGCCGGCGCGACCGTGGCCGAGGCCGAGCGGCGGGTCGACGTCCCCACCGGCGCGATCGGCTACGTCGTCGAGGAACTCGGCCTGGAGGTGCCCGACACCGCCGAGGCGGGCGCGTACCTGCTGACGCTCGAGGTCGAGGGTGACGGCGACACGCGCGCCGGGATCGAGCGCGACGTCGAGGTCGCCGGCGAGCCCGACCCGCTCAGGCGCCTGATCGGCCGCGGGGTCGAGGTGACCGCGCTCTCGACCGGCCGTCCGCTGTTCGACGCCGAGGACGTGATCAGCGGCGCCCGTGTGCTGCCGGCGCTGATCGAGGAGCTGCGCGCCGCCGCCAGCGCCGCCGAGTCGTCGCTGCCGGTCGCCGAGGCGGGCCGCTTCGCCGGCCTCAGCGGGGGCGTGCTGTTCGAGTCCAGCGACGAGCAGGACGTCCGCGACTTCCTGGCGTTCCTGGTGCGCGAGGGCGTGAGCGACGTGCGCCTGACCTTCGTCGACGCCTACGCCCAGTGGGCGCTCGACGGCGCGCCCTGAGCCATCCCGACGGCGCATGGGGCGGGGCCGGTCCGCGACGAGGGTGGACCGGCCCCGCCCGTCGATCGCCTAGAGCTCGGTCGGGGCGACCACGCCCCAGGCTTCGGCCGGATCGTCGGGCAGCGGCACGTGCTCGTCCCCCTCGATCACGGCGGCCAGCTCGGCCTTGAGTCCGTCCAGGCCGTCGCCGGTCCGGGCCGACACCGACAGCGCGCCGTACCGCAGCTCCAGCTCCTCCCGGACCCGTGCATCCATGGCGTCGGCCTTGTTGAGCACGATGCGGCGGGGAGGCGTCAGCTCCAGTCGATCGAGGATCCGCTCGACCGCGGCGACCCGGTCGGGTGCGCCCGGCGCGGCGCCATCGACGACGTGCAGCAGCAGGTCGGCGTCGTCCAGCTCCTCCAGCGTCGCGCGGAAGGCGTCGACCAGCTCGTCGGGCAGGTCGCGGATGAAGCCGACCGTGTCGGTGTAGACCACCCGTCCGCCCCACGCCCCGAGGGCCGGCAGCCAACCCTCCCGCGAGGTCGGGCGCAGCGTCGCGAACAGGGCGTCCCGGCTCAGTGCGTCCGACTTGGCCAGAGCGTTGAAGAGCGTCGACTTGCCCGCGTTGGTGTAGCCCACCAGCGCCACGACCGGCGTGGACGAGGTGGTGCGGTTCTTGCGCGTGCGCGCCCGCCGGCGGCTGATGCGGTCCACCTCGTCCTCGAGCGCGGCGATGCGGTCGCGGATGCGGCGTCGGTCCACCTCGAGCTTGGTCTCGCCCGGACCGCGCGTCCCGATCCCGCCCCCCAGGCGGCTGAACGCCGCCCCGCGGCCGGCCAGGCGGGGCAGCTGGTACTGAAGCTGGGCCAGCTCGACCTGCACCTGCGCTTCGCGACCGCGCGCGTTCTGCGCGAAGATGTCGAGGATCACCTGCGTGCGGTCCAGCACCTTCAGGCGGGTGGCCTCCTCGATCTCGCGCGCCTGGCCGGGCGACAGCTCGCGATCGAAGACCAGCAGGTCGGCGTCCTCGTGGTAGGCGACCGAGACCAGCTCGCGCAGCTTGCCGCGACCGATCAAGGTCTTCGGATCGGGCCGGGAGCGGGCCTGCAGCTCGGCCCTGGCGACCGTCGCGCCGGCGGAGCGCACCAGCTCGGCCAGCTCCTGCAGCCGGGCGTGCGCCTCGGCGCCCTCGTCCAGGTCCAGGCCGATCAGCACTGCGCGCTCGGCCGAGGTGCGCGTCACCTCGCGGACCGAGGCGCTGCGCGCCATCTCCTCCTCGAGCGCGCGGACGCGGCCGAGCAGGTCGACCCGTTCCAGCGTGCCGACGTCGGCGGGCGGGTCGATCAGCCAGTCCTCCTGCTCGCTGGTCGGCGGGGCGACCAGCGCGAGGTGGGCGGCGCCCAGCTCCGGCGAAGCGGGTTCGTCCCCGAACGCCTCGACCGCGACGATCGCGTCGAGCCGGCCCAGGAACAGCGCGGTCAGGTCGTCGTCGCTCAGATCGCCGCCGCCGGGGTGCACGTGCACCAACCGCAGGCCGCGCAGCCGGGCGTCGGCCTCGCCGGCGCGCGCCGGCAGCGGCGTGTCGCCGGCGTCGGCCACCGCGACGGTCACGACGCGACCGCGTCGGTCGATCAGGACCGAGACGGGTTCGTTGATCTCCAGGGCGAGGCGTGCGATGGCCCGGGCCAGGTCGAGGGTGACCGGAGCGGCGGGCGGGACGCGACGGCGGTAGAGGTTGCCGAGGCGCTTGACCTGATTCTTCTTGAGGCCGGCGAGGCGGCCGTGGACCTTGTCGATCGAGGTCTCCTTCCGCGCGGCCCGACGGGGCGGGACCGCGTCGCTTCGAAGCGTACCGCGGCGGACCGGGCGGCGTCGTGCAGCGGAGCACCCGCGCCCGCGTGCTAGCCTCCGCGCCATGCGCGCCCTCGCTCTGCTGACGCTGGGGCTGGTCTGGGTCGCGTCGTTGGCGCCGGCCCAGGCGAGCGACGGGGTGGTGCCCGCCGAGGCCGGCGACCCGCAGCCGTGGCTGCGCGCCGTGGACGCCGCACGGGTGGTGGGCGCGTCGCTGGAGGAGGGCGAGGAGCTGCTGGCCCTGCGCACCGGCGATACGACCCTGACGGTCTTCCTCGGCTCGCCCGAGGCGCTGCTGGCGGGTGCTGCCGCGGGCGAGGTCGCCCTGTCGGCACCGGTTCGCCGCGACGCCGACGGCTGGTGGCTGCCGCTCGACGCGCTGGCGCCGTTCGGTGCCCGGCGCGCGGGCGACGTCCTGATCGGTCCCGACGGACGCCGTTGGACGCTGGCCGTGGCGCCCCCGCCGGAGGTGACCGTCGGCGACGCGCGCGCTCGGCTGCTGCTGCCGGCGCCCGGCGTTCGCGCCGTCGAGCTCCGCGACGCCGTCGGCGCCGACGCCACCAAGGCGGTCTGGATCGCGGACCTGGCGCTGGTCCCCCTGCTGCGCCCGGAGCTGCGCCCGCTGATCGACGAGGCGCTACGCGAGGTCGGCGAGGCCCGTGCGCTCCTGCTGGTCGCCACGGCACGCGTGGAGGGCACGACCTTCGACGGGATCGAGGTGGCGGCGGGCGGCGGTCGGCTGGTCGCCCCAGGCGCGCGGCACGACACGCTGGCCGGCCGTGCCGACGCGGTCGGCCCCGACGCTCCCTGGATCGCGGTGGTGTGGCTTCCCCCCGGCACGCGGCTGGACCTGCCGCTGCGGATCGCCTGGGAAGGGGTGGCGGCCGAGGTGGTGCTGCGGCGCTGAGGCCGGGCTCGCGCCCGAGGTCCGGATAGACTCGGCCCGTCGTACCGCCTGCCGCAGGGAGGAAGCATGGACATCGTCATCGCCGCAGCCGCACGTACCCCGATCGGCGCCTTCCAGGGCGCGCTGGCGCCGCTGCCCGCCGCGCGTCTGGGGGCCGCCGCGATCCGCGCGGCGGTCGAGCGCGCCGGCCTCGCGCCGGCCGACGTCGACCTGGTCCTGATGGGCAACGTGCTCCAAGCCGGACAGGGGCAGGCGCCGGCCCGCCAGGCGGCGCTGGCCGCTGGACTGCCCGACGCCACGCCGTGCGTGACCCTCAACAAGATGTGCGGCAGCGGTCTCGAGGCGATCGTCCAAGCCGCGCGCGCCGTGCTGGTGGGCGACGCACGGATCGTGGTGGCGGGCGGCATGGAGTCGATGTCCAACGCGCCCTACCTGCTGCCCGGCGCCCGCGGGGGCCTGCGGCTGGGGCACGCGCAGGCGCTCGACTCGATGATCCACGACGGCCTCTGGGACGTCTACGAGGACGCCCACATGGGGTCCTGCGCCGAGCTGTGCGCGCGCGAGCACGCCTTCACGCGCGAGGCGCAGGACGCCTTCGCCGAGCGCTCCTACCGCCGCGCCCAAGCGGCGATCACGGACGGCCACGCCGCCCACGAGGTCGTACCGGTCGAGGTCCCGGGCCGCAAGGGCGCCGTCGCCGTGGTGGACGAGGACGAGGGGCCGTGGGCGGTCGACTTCGCGCGGCTGCCGACGCTGCGGCCCGCGTTCGAGCAGGGCGGCACGGTCACCGCCGCCAACGCCTCGACGATCAACGACGGCGCTGCCGCGGTGGTCGTGACCTCGCGCGAGGAGGCCGACCGTCGGGGCCTCCCGGTGCTGGCGACGCTGCGCGGCTGGACCGTCCACGCCCACGCGCCGGCCTGGTTCACGACCGCGCCCCTCGGGGCGATGCGGTCGCTGTTCGAGCGGACCGGCTGGAGCCCGCACGAGGTCGACCGCTACGAGGTGAACGAGGCGTTCGCCGTCGTGACGATGGCCGCGATGGACGCGTTCGACCTGCCGGAGGACAGGGTCGACGTGCTGGGCGGGGCGGTGGCGCTGGGCCACCCGATCGGGGCGTCGGGCACGCGCATCGTGGTGACGCTGCTGAACGCCCTGCGCATCGCGGGCGGGCGCAAGGGGGTCGCCGCGATCTGCCTCGGCGGAGGTGAAGGGATGGCGTTGGCGCTGGAGACGCCCTGAGCCGGGCGGATCGTCCGACGTCGCGTCAGGTCGGCACGTCGTCGCCCGCTCCGGGCGGCATGCGGCCGCGCTGCACCGCCTCGGCGACGACGGCGGGAAGGCCCCACGCGACGATGTCGAAGGCGACCGCTGCGACGTCGTACTCCTCCTTGCCCATGCGCACCTCGACCTGGTCCCCTTCGAACGACAGCAGGGCGTAGTCGGCGCCCGGCTCGCCGTTGAGCGACAGGCCGACCGAACCTGGGTTGACCGCCACCCCGCCGTCGCGGGCGTGCCGCAGGTAGGGGACGTGCGTCCCGCCGGTCGCCAGGATGCGGCAGCGGTGCTGCTCGAACAGGCGCTGCAGGCGCAACGGATCGACGTGCAGGTCGGTGCGGCCGGAGGGGTCCTCGGACGTGCCGTGGAAGGCCCGCAGGCGACCCGCCGGGGTCTCCAGTCGACGTTGGACCGGCAGCCCCCGCAGCCACGCGACGTGCTGAGGCTCCAACACCTCGCGGGTCCACTCGAGCGTGGCATCGGCCACGCCCTTGCGCGGCACGCGCGTACGGGCGAAGTCGAAGGCGATCCGCTCGTCCGCCGCACCAAGGCTGCACAGCGCGCCCTCCTCGCGGATGCGCTCGATCGTCTCGTTGGGCGCGGGACCGTAGCCGACCAGGTCGCCGAGGCAGACGATGGTGCTGGCGCCTTGGCCGCGCAACGCGGTGAGGGCGGCGTCCAACGCGACGACGTTGGCGTGCACGTCGCTGATGAGGCCGATGACCACCGCGGCGCTCAGCCCAGACCGGGCGCCTGGACGGCCGACGCGTCCGCCAGGAACGCGCCCAGCAGCGCGACGGCGGCCTCGGCGTCGCGCTTGGCGATCATCTCGGTGACGGTGTGGACGTAGCGCGACGGGGTCGACAGGGTCACCGTCGGCACGCCGTCGCGGCTGCGTTGGATGGCGCCCGCGTCGGTGCCGCCCAGAGGAAGGACCTCGAACTGGTGGGGGATGCCGTCGCGCTCGGCCAGGTCGGCCATGCGGTCGACCAGCCAGCCGTGCGAGACCATCGAGCTGTCGGAGACCTTGATGCCGACCCCCTCGCCCAGCCGGGTGACCGCCTGGTGCTCGGGCGTGCCGGGGGTGTCGACCGCCAAGGTGGTGTCGAGCGCGATGCCGACGTCGGGGGCGAGGCCGTAGGCGCTGGTGGTGGCGCCGCGCAGTCCGACCTCCTCCTGGACGCTGAAGACGGCCTGCACCTGGACCGCGGGGGCGTGCAGGCGCCGCAGCGTCTCGATCAGGATCCAGCAGCCGACGCGGTCGTCGAGGGCCTTGCCGACCACCGCCGACCCGAGGTCCTGGAACGGCTGCAGCAGCGTGACCATGTCGCCCACCCGCACCTCGGCGCGGACCGTGTCGGCGTCGAGGCCGAGGTCGACGGCGAAGTCGGCGAGCTCGGGGACCTTCTTGCGCTCCTCGGCCGAGGAGAGGTGGACCGGCTTGGTCGCCGGGTGCAGCACCCCGACGCGCGGCGCGCCGCGGCTGGCGTGGACCAGCACCTGGCGTGCGAAGAGGTTCCGGACGTCGAAGCCGCCGAGGTTCTGAACGCGCAGGAAGCCGCGCTCGTCCACGTGCTTGACGAGGAACCCGATCTCGTCCATGTGGGCCGAGACCATCACCTTCGGCGCGCCGGACGGTCCGGGCGTTTCGGCGATCAGGTTGCCCATCGCGTCCACGCGCAGGTCGAGGTCGAGCCCGCCCAAGGCGTCGAGGATCCGTTCCCGCACGAGCTCTTCGCGGCCGGGCACGCCGGCGCTCTCCGAGAGGCGGTGCAACAGCGCGTAGTCGAACTCCATGGCGGGAGCGTACCACCCGCGCCGGCCCGGAGACCGGCCGGGGACGGCGCGTCAGGGCGCCAGGCGCTCGCTCCACCAGGTGTCGATGGCGGCGATCAGGGGGGCCACGCACTCCTCCTGGGGCAGGTGGCCACAGTCGTCGATCTCGAGTAGGCGCGCGTCGGGCAGCTCACCCGCCAGTCGGATGGTCTGGTCGGGCGGGACGATGGTGTCCTGCAGCCCGGTCACGACCAGGGTCGGAACGTCGACCTCGCCCAGGCGGTCGGCCAGGTTGGGCTCGCGGCTGGCCTTGACCAGCTCCCACAGGCCGCGGTCCCAGTGCTGGACCCGCGTGGCGCGCCGGTACGCCTCGAGCACCTCCGGTCGCAGCCGCTCCGGGTCGGCGTAGGAGGAGCGCAGCAGGCTCTCGCCCGGCTCGCCCCCGAGCTGGCGCATGAGCAGGGGGCCGATCCGTTCGAGCTGCGGGGTGTGCAGCGCCCACCGGGACCAGGCGGGCGCACCACCGCCGCGGTACACCGCGGGGGCGATCAGCACCAACCCCGCGACGCGCTCCGGGTGGTCGAGCGTCGCCTGGATCGCGATCGGCCCGCCGGCCGAGTGGCCCACCAACACCGCCCGCTCGATCCCGGCGGCGTCCAGCGCGGTCAGCACGTGCGCCACCTGGGCGTCGGGGCCGTAGGGGTTGTCGCCGCTCCACGCCAGCGGCCGCTCGCTCAGGCCGAAGGCGGGGCGATCCCACGCCACCGTCGGGGCCCGCTGGGCAAGCGCGTCCTGGACCCAGGTGAAGCTCTCCAGGTTCGATCCGAAGCCGTGGAGGAAGGCGACGCCGATCTCGTCCCCCTGCGCCGGCGGGCCGGCCAACCGGGCGTGCAGCTCCAACGCGCCGGCGTCGATCCAGGTCGCGTCCGCGGCCGCGACGTCGCGGGCGGGGGCGACCCCCTGCAGCGGCGGCACGGGCCAGACGAGCGGCAGCAGCAGCACGGCGGACGCCAGGGCGGCCAGGACGATCAACGTGACGCGGATCCGGAAGGGCATGCCGGCATTCCACCACGGTCGTCCGCGGCGGTGGGTCGCCGGGTGCTAGCGTGGTCGCCATGCGTTCCGTCTCCACCTTCTCGCTGGTCGCGCGCGACCCGGCCACCGGCGACCTCGGCGTCGTCACCGCCAGCAAGTTCCTCGCCGTCGGTGCGGTCGTGCCCTACGCCGTCGCCGGCCACGTCGCCGTCGCGACCCAGTCGTACGCCAACACCGCGTTCGGACCGATGGCCGACGCCCTGCTGCGCCAGGGCGTCGCACCGGAGCGGATCCGCGACGCGTTCGCCGCGGCGGATCCCGACCACCCCCTGCGCCAGTACGGGATCGTGGCCGCGGACGGCGCCGCCGTCAGCTTCACCGGCGACGGCTGCCACCCGTGGGCCGGCGGACGCTCGGGCGACGGCTGGGCCGCCCAGGGCAACCTGCTGACCGGTCCGGAGGTGATCGACGCCCTGGTGGCGACCTTCGAGACGACCGAGGGCGACCTGGCCGGCCGGCTGCTGGCCGCGCTGGCAGCGGGCGACCGGGCGGGCGGCGACGCCCG